>NZ_JAMXRZ010000029.1 GCF_024124375.1 Klenkia sp. PcliD-1-E | reverse complement strand
CGCTGAGAGGCTGACGCAACGGTCAGCCCCTCAGCGATCCCCGACCAGAACACCCGCATGTTCGCCCGAGTCGCCACGAGCCCCACCCCTCAGCTGGGGTGATGCAACGACCGGTTGACACCGAGCCCCCTGATCCACGCCGAGGGGGAGGGGGCCTCAGGCGGGGGTGGCCACCGCGCCGAGGATGCGCGCCCGGACGTCGGCCGCGGACATCTCGTGCGTGTCCAGCCACTCCTCGACCCGGCCGTCGCAGACCACGCCGATGCGGTCGCAGACCTCGGCCAGCTCGTCGGGGTCCACCGACACCACCACCACCGACCGGCCGTGCGCGGTGGCGTCGTCCAGCAGGCGCCGCACCTCCCGCCGGGAGCGCAGGTCCAGGCCGCGGGTGGGCTCGTGGACGACGACCACGTCGCCGTCGGTGGCGGCCATCCAGCGGGCCAGCGCGAGCTTGTGCTGGTCACCGCCGGACAACGCACCGAACACCGTGCGGATGCTCATGGTCCGCACGTTCATCCGGTGCACCGTGTCGATCACGCCGCGCAGGGTGGCGATCTCGGTGCGCAGGTCGTCCGGGCGGCCCCACTCGGCGTCGGTGAGGGTCCGGGCGATGGTCTCGCGCGGGTCCATGCCGTAGGCGTCGTCGTCGGGCCGGTAGGCGGCCAGCTGCAGCGCCGCCGTCCCCGGGTCGGCGGTGACCGGACGGTCCTCCCCGTGCAGGGACACCGCGTCGGCCTGGGCCGGGATCTCCCCGGTCAGCGCCCCGGCGATCTCCTGCAGCCCCGAGCGGCGCCGTCCGGTCAGGCCCAGGACCTCGCCGCGGCGCAGGGTCAGGTCCAGTCCGGCGGCACTGCCCGGCACCCGCAGGTTGCGCACCTCCAGAGCGACGTCACCCGACGGCTCGGGGCGGGGGAGCGGGACCGCCTCGGGTGCCGTGCGCGCGACGGGGATGACCACCGGGGCCGCGCTGGTGCCCCAGGGCCCGGCCTCCGGCCGCGCCGCGGGCACCGCGCCGTCCAGGGTGGCCACGGCCAGCCCGGCGGGGTCCAGGCCCTCGGCGGGTGCGTCCAGGGCGATCCGGCCCTCCCGCAGCACGAGCACCCGGTCGACGACCTCGAGCATCTCCGGCAGCCGGTGGCTGATGTAGAGCACCCCGCGGCCCTGCGAGCGCAGCCGCCGGGCGATGGCGTGCAGCCCGTCGACCTCGGTCGGGGTGAGCGCGGCCGACACCTCGTCCATGACGACCAGCCGGGTGTCCTCCGCCAGGACGCGGGCGGCCTCGACCAGGCCGTGCACGAACCGCGGGACGTCGGCGACCAGCCGGTCGGGGTCCAGGTCGAGACCGACGTCGGCCAGCACGGCCCGGGCGCGGGCGCGCACCCGGGCGTCGGGGGCGCCGGCGAGCTCGGTGTCGCGGAAGACCGCCCGGGCGACGGTCAGGTCGGGGTCCAGGCGCACCAGCTGCTCGACCGCGCCGACCCCGAGGTGGCGGGCGTCGGCAGCGGACAGCGGGGCGTAGGCGTGCCCGTCGACGGTCATCAGGCCGGCGTCGGGGGCGTATCGACCGGCCACGACGTCGCCCAGCGTGGACTTGCCGGCGCCGTTGGCCCCGACCAGCCCGACGACCTCGCCCGCGGCCACCGAGAAGGTCACGTCCCGCAGCACGCGACGGGCGCCGTAGGCCTTCGCGAGGCCCTCCACCTGGAGCACGTCCATGGGTGCAAGGCCTCCCGGTCCGGGCCCGGCGAACCGGAGCCGTCGTCGTCCCCCGTGACGGTGAGTGTTCGTCCGGATGCTACCTGCCGAAGCCGGAACCGCCCCGTCTGGAGGTCAGGCCTGCAGCCACACCGCGGCGTCGTGTGGCAGACCCCCGGCGACGTCCGCGCTGGCCAGCAGCACGCGGCCCTCGGGCAACGGGACCGGCCCGCCCGAGAGGTTGAGCAGCACCACCAGGCCGCTGCCCCGGCGGAACGCCAGGCAGCCCTCGGGCGCCGGCAGCCAGGTCAGCCCGCCGGAGACCTCCCGGCGCAGCCGCAGCGCCTCCCGGTACAGCGACAGCACCGAACCGGGGTCCCGGTCCTGCGCCTGCGCGGTCAGGTCGGCCCACCCCTCGGGCATCGGCAGCCAGGTCGACCCGCCGGCGGTGAAGCCGTACGGCGGCTCGGTCCCGCTCCAGGGGACCGGGATGCGGCAGGCGTCCCGGCCCCGCTCGGTGTGCCCGGAGCGGGTCCACACCGGGTCGGTGAGCGCCTCGTCGGGCAGGTCGACGTCGGGCATGCCGAGCTCGTCGCCGTTGTAGACGAACGCCATCCCCGGCAGCGCCAGCTGCAGCAGCGCCGCGGCCCGGGCCCGTCGGGTGCCCAGCCCCCCACCGCCGTAGCGGGTGACGTGCCGGGGCCGGTCGTGGTTGGACAGCACCCAGCACGCCGGGGCCGGGGTCGCGGCGACGGCGTCGAGGGAGTCGACGACGGCCGCGCGCAGGTCCTCCAGGGTCCAGTCGGCGGTCAGCAGCCGGAAGTTGAACGCCGAGTGCAGCTCGTCGGGGCGCAGGTAGCGGGCCAGCCGTTCCTCGCTGGAGACCCACACCTCGCCGACGGTCATCGTGCCGGGGTAGGCGTCCATGACCCGCCGCACCGCGCGGTGGACGTCGTGCACGCCGTCCTGGTCCAGTCGCGGGTCGTCGGGGCCGTGGTCGTCGAACAGCCCGGTCTCGGAGTCGAAGGCGACGTCGGGCAGCCCGGGCGCCTTGGCCATGCCGTGGGCGACGTCGATGCGGAACCCGTCCACGCCCCGGTCCAGCCAGAACCGCAGGGTCTCCTCGAGGTCGGCCAGCACCTCGGGGTGGGTGAAGTCCAGGTCGGGCTGCTCGGGGGCGAACAGGTGCAGGTACCACTGGCCGTCGGGCACCCGCGTCCACGCCGGCCCGCCGAAGATCGACGGCCAGTTGTTCGGCGGTTCGTCCCCGCCGGGTCCGCGGCCGTCGCGGAACACGTAGCGGGCCCGCTCGGGGGAGCCGCGACCGGCGGCCAGCGCCTCGACGAACCAGTCCCGCTGGTCGGAGGTGTGGTTGGGCACCAGGTCGATGGTGACCCGGATGCCCAGTGCGTGCGCCTCGGCCAGCACCCGGTCGAACTCGGCGAGGTCGCCGAAGACCGGCTCGACGTCGCGGGGGTCGGCGACGTCGTAGCCGTGGTCGGCCATGGGGGAGGGGAAGAACGGGTTGATCCACAACGCGTCGACGCCCAGCCGGGCGAGCTCGGGCAGCCTGGCCCGCAGGCCGGCGAGGTCGCCGACGCCGTCGTCCCCGCCGTCGGCGAAGGACCGGATGTAGACCTGGTAGAAGACCGCGTCCCGCCACCAGTCGGTGGCCGCGGGCGCAGGGAGGGTGCTGGTCACGGAGTGCTCCGGGGGTTCGCAGGGGGGCACGCCGACGACGCTGTCAGCGGGTGGTCAGGGGGTGGGCGGTTCGTCCAGCCGGTTCTGCATGCTGCGGGCGGCCATCTCCAGGTAGCCCCAGAGGGTGGCGTCCTGCTCGGGGGTCAGCTGCAGGGAGTCCACGGCGGCCCGCATGTGGGTCAGCCACGCGTCGCGCTCGCGGCCGCCGATGGCGAAGGGGGCGTGCCGCATACGCAACCGCGGGTGCCCGCGTTGCTCGGAGTAGGTCGTCGGCCCGCCCCAGTACTGCTCGAGGAACCGGCGGAGCCGCTCCTCGGCGCCGTCCCAGTCGTCCTGCGGGTAGAGCGGGGCGAGCACGGGGTCGCTGCGCACGCCTGCGTAGAAGTGCGCGACCAGGGCGCGGAAGGTGGGTTCGCCGCCGACCTCGGCGTAGAACGTGCGTGCCGAGGGCAGCGGGCGGCTCGACTCGCTCATGCCCCCGATGGTCCCGCAACGGCACCCGCCGCGGGCGGCCGGGTGCGGAGCAGCCCGACGAGGGGGACGGCGACCAGCGGGATGCCCACCAGCCCGAGCAGCGCGACGACGTCCGTCGGCACGAGCGCGGTGGCCGCGGCCCCGGCGACCAGCGCACCGAGACCTTGGACTGCGGACATGCCCGCGATCGCCACCCCGAACGCCCGGCCCCGGACGGCCGCGGGGACCGCCTGCACGAAGGCGACGTTCAGCGGGATCGCCCAGGCGTTGCCGAACCCTGACACGGCCATCAGCACCACGACAGCTGCGGCCGCCGCATCGCCGTCGAGCACGCGGGCGGCCAACCCAGCCGCCGCGAGGGCGGCGACGGAGACCAGCACCAGCGGGGTGATCAACCGCTCACGCAGGGTCGGCGGGCAGAAGCGGCCGACCACGACCCCGCCGACCACCGCACCTGTGGGGTGGGCCGCCAGGAGAACACCGACCAGGGCCTGGCTGCCGACGAGCTGGTCGGACAGGGCCGGGCCGATCCCCTCGTGCGCGTTGGTGACCAGGACCCCGACCCACAGCAGGCCCACGATGGCGAGCAGCCGCGGCGTCGTGAGCACCAGCCGCAGCCCCGCCAGCACGTCCCCCCACAAGGTGGACGCCGCCTCGTCGCCGCGGTCGGGGGCCGGCCGGGCCTGGAGCCCGAGGGCGAGCCACAGGCCGGCGGCGGCGAACGTCGTCGCGGTGACCAGGAGCCCGACGGACGGCGAGACGGCGGTCACCAGCACGCCGCCCAGCAGGAAGCCGACCATCTGGGCCAGCTGCTGCACCACACCGGTCAGCGAGGTGGCCACGGCGTACCGGTCGTCGGTGAGCACGTCGGCGGTGAGCGCGGACCGGGCGGCCTCGTAGGGCGGGCTGCCCAGCGAGACCAGCAGCAGGAGGACCAGCAGGGCCGGAAGCGGCATCCCGGGCACGGCCATGAGCGCGACCAGTGCGGCCCGGGCGAGGTCGCTGACCACCATCACCTGCTTGCGGGGCAGCCGGTCGGCCAGCGCGGCCAGCAGGGGACCGCCGACCACCCAGGGCAGGTAGCTGATCGCGAAGGTCAGCGCGCTCAGCAACGGGGACCCGGTGCGCTGGTAGACCAGCACGGTGAGCGCCAGCCGGGCGAGGAAGTCCCCGACCGTGGCCAGCACGTAGGACCCGAACAGCGGCCGGAACTCGGCCACGGCGAAGACCGACCGGTAGGTGGCCGGTCGGTCCTGCGCGGTGTGGTCGGGGGCGCGGTGGCTCAGGCGGGACCGGCCCCGGTCGGGGTGCGCACCACGGGGATCTCGATCCCCTCGGTGGCGAACCGCTCCTGCAGGCGCATCCGCAGTTCCCGGGCGACCCTCCACTGGTCGGCGTTGGTGGTGCGGACCTGCAGCCGCATCAGGATGGCCTGCGGGGTGATGGACTCGACCCCGACGGACTCCGGCTGGCCCAGGACGACGTCGGCCCACGCCTCCTCGGCGTAGAAGGCGTCGCCCACCTCCTGGATGACCGACCGGCAGCGCTCCAGGTCGGTGGTGTGCGCCACCGGCATGTCGATGACCACCTGCGCGTAGCCCTGGCTCTTGTTGCCCACCCGGAGCACCTCGCCGTTGCGGGCATACCAGACCACGCCGTTGATGTCGCGCAGCCGGGTGATCCGCAGGCCCACGGCCTCCACGGTGCCGCTGGCCTCACCCAGGTCGACGACGTCGCCGACGCCGTACTGGTCCTCGAGGATGATGCCGATCCCGGCGATGAAGTCCTTGATCAGGTTCTGCGCGCCGAAGCCCAGCGCGACCCCGACGACGCCGGCCGAGGCCACGATCGGGGCCAGGTTGATGCCCAGCTCCC
This sequence comes from Klenkia sp. PcliD-1-E, assembly GCF_024124375.1. Taxonomy (GTDB): domain Bacteria; phylum Actinomycetota; class Actinomycetes; order Mycobacteriales; family Geodermatophilaceae; genus Klenkia. The sequence goes on along the minus strand of NZ_JAMXRZ010000029.1, from coordinate 32,205 downwards.
CGAGCACGAGCACCACGGCGATGAAGAAGACGACGATCGAGGCGAAGCTGCGCAGCACCGACCCGATGGCCTCCGCGCGCTGGGTCCGCCGTGCGGCGACCTGCTCGACGACCTGCTGGTGGTTCTCGCCCTTGGTCCGGCGGGGCTTGAGGATCGTGGGCACCTGACCGGTGGCGGTGCGCTCGGTGAGCCGCCGGATGGCCCGGTTGATGAGCAGCCGGGCGACCGCGGCGACCAGCACGATCAGCAGGATGCGCAGCGGCGTGGCGACCAGGGCCTGGGCGTTCGCGGCCAGCCAGTCGAGACCGAACCAGTTGTAGAGGCGCGCGCACAGCGAGCCGGGGTCGTCGCCGACGCAGTCGGGCACCACGGCGTCGGACGCCGCGGCGGTGACGGACAGTGCAGTGCTCATCACGAGGAGAGTCTCCCAGGGGGCTCGGAAGCAGCGTCACGGCCTGCCGACCGGGGGTGGCTCACAGCACCTCGAGCCCGGTGGCACGGGCGAGGAAGGCGAGCTGGTCGGCGGCCAGCCCCACCGTACGGCTCACCGCCCGGGCCCCGTGGCCCACCGCCACCTCGCGTCGCAGCACCACGGGCGCGCCGGACGACGTCGCGTGCTGCAGCGCCGCGGCCAGCTTGCGGGCGTGCAGCGGGTCGACCCGGGTGTCGGACTCGAACGTCGTGAACAGCACCGCCGGGTAGGCCGTGCCCTCGGCCACGTGGTGGTAGGGCGAGTAGCCCAGCAGCCAGCCCAGCTCCTCCGGGTCGGCGGCGGTGCCGTACTCGTCGTTCCAGGTGCGGCCCAGGCCGAACAGCTCGTAGCGCACCATGTCCAGCAGCGGCGCGCTGCACACCACCGCGGCCACCAGGTCCGGCCGCTGGGTGGCCGTGGTGCCCACCAGCAAGCCGCCGTTGGAGCCGCCGAACACCCCCAGCTGCTCCCGCGTCGTCCAGCCCTGCGCCACCAGGTGCTCCCCGGCGGCCGCGAAGTCGTCGAAGACGTTCTGCTTGCGCTCGCGCATGCCGGCCCGGTGCCACTCCTCGCCGTGCTCGGACCCGCCGCGCAGGTTCGCCACCGCCCACACCCCGCCGGCGGCCACCCAGGCCAGCGCCTGCGCGCTGTAGCCCGGGGTCAGCGGCACGCCGAACCCGCCGTACCCGTAGAGCACCGTGGGCCGCGGCCCGCTGGGTGCCGCCTCCAGCGACAGCACGAACAGGTGCACCGGGGTGCCGTCGGCCGACGTCGCGTGCGTCTCGGTCACCACCACCGGCGGGACGGCGCCGGCCACCGGCGCCTGCTCCCACGGCTGCAGCGCGGTGGGGTCGGCGGCGTCCCAGGTCAGCACGGACGGCGGGGTGGCGTGGTCGGTGAAGCCCACCCAGGCCGTCGTCCCGCCCTCGGGCGGCGCGCTGACCCCGGCGACCGACCCGGGCGGGACGGCGACCTCGCCCAGCCGGCCCGACCCGTCCGCGGCCCACACCGACAGCCGGTCGGTGGCGTCCACGGCGTGCACGGCGAGCACCCGCCGGCCACCGTCCGGGGCGTCGACCAGGGCGACGTCGGTGAGCACCGCGTCGTCGGACTGCGGCACCACGTCGCGCCAGGCGGCCGGGTCCCAGGTCGCGGGGTCGGCCGGGTCGGCGACGGCGAGGCGGCTGCGCGGGGCGTCCCGGTCGGTGAACAGCCACAGCCGGCCGTCGCGGGCCACCCAGGCGGCGGTCTGCGCGTCGACGCCGACCTGCAGCGGACGGAGCTCGCCGTCACCGGCCAGGTCGGCGACCCACACGTCGTCCCGCGGTGCGGTGCCCGCCGAGGCCGACACGACCAGCCACCGACCGTCGGCCGACGTCCGCACGCCGTAGTAGTTGGTGGGGTCCAGACCCTCGCCGTGCACCAGGACGTCGGTGGAGGGGTCGGCGCCCACCCGGTGCCGGAACACCCGGCGGTGGAACTGCTCCTCGCCCGCCGGCACCTGGTCCGGGGCCAGCCGCCGGACGTAGAAGAGCTCCTCGCCGCCCGGCAGCCACGCGACGGGGGAGTAGCGGCAGCGGTCCACCGGGCCGTCCAGCAGCTCGCCGGTGGCGACGTCCAGCACGTGCAGCAGCGACTCCTCGTCGCCGCCGACCGACACCTGGTAGGCCAGCCGGGTGCCCTCCCAGGACGGGGACCAGGCGTCGAGGGTGGTGGTGCCGGCGGCGTCCAGCGCCATCGGGTCGACCAGCACCCGTGGGGTGCTCATCGCCTCGTGGACCCGCAGCACGGCGTGCTCCTGACCGGGGTCGCGGCGCGTGGAGAACGCCCGCCCGGCCCGCCAGACCGGGATGCCCACCGCGCCGGAGCGCACGAGCTCGCCCAGGCGCTGCGCGAACGCCTCCGTCGCGGGGAGGTCGGCGAGCACCTCGCCGGCGTACCGGTCCTGGTCGGCGGCCCAGGCCTGCGTGCGCGGGTCGGCGGGGTCCTCCAGCCACCGGTAGGGGTCGGCGACCGGGTGGCCGTGCAGGTCCTCGACGAGGTCGAGGCGGGGGGCGAGGGCGGGGTCGGGCCGGGTGCTCACCGATCGACCGTAACCAGACCGACGGAGAGGGTTTGCCCACTGCGGGTGGATCCGGGGCAGACTGGGGGTGCCCGTGGGTCGCAGCACCCCGGCGGTCCGGGGCGCAACGGAGGTGCCCCGTGCCGCTGACCGCACTCGGGTCGTCGTCCGCGTCGGGCCCGCCGGGCCCGCGGCGCGACCCCCGCCCCGGACCCGCCGCGCCCGCGGCACCGGTCCCCACGACGGCCGCCTGCCTGCTGCTGAACGCCACCTACGAGCCGTTGTGCGTGGTGTCCAGCCGCCGGGCGATCGTGCTGGTGCTGGCCGGCAAGGCCGAGCCGGTCGACGTCTCGGAGGTGCTCTGCCACGCCGAGCTGGTGGCGCTGCCGGTGCCGGTGGTGGTCCGGCTGACCCGCTACGTGCGGGTGCCCTACCCGGCCCAGGTGCCGCTGTCGCGGCGGGCGGTCTTCACCCGCGACGGGTCGACCTGCGTCTACTGCGGGGCGGCGGCCACCAGCATCGACCACGTCTGGCCGCGCAGCCGGGGCGGCACGCACACCTGGGACAACGTGGTCGCCGCCTGCCGGCGGTGCAACCACACCAAGGCCGACCGGTCGCTGGCCGAGCTGGGCTGGTCGCTGCCGCAGCCGCCGCGGGCGCCGTCGGGGTCGGCCTGGCGGCTGCTCGGCCACCGCGCGGTCGACCCCCGGTGGCGGTCCTGGCTGGGCCTGCCCGACGCGGCCTGATCAGGTCACGCGCGAGCGCGTGGCTGGGTGATGGAGGTGCGCGCCGGTGGCCAGGACGTCGGCGAGCCGGTCCACGGCGTCCCACAGGTCGACGAAGCGGGTGTAGAGCGGCGCCGGGCCGAAGCGCACCCGGTCCGGGGTCCGGAAGTCCGGCACCACACCGCGGTCGACGAGGGCCTGGGTGAGTTGCCAGGCCTGCGGGTGCTCGACCACCACGTGCGCCCCGCGCCGGTGCGGGTCGCGGGGCGAGGCCAGCCGGACCTGCGGTACCCGCTCGTCGAGCAGCTGCACCAGCACCTCGGTCAGCGCCCGCCCCTTCGCCGCGACCGCGCCGATGCCGGCCTCGGCGGTGATGCCGGCGCCGACCTCCACCGCGGCGGTGGCCAGCACCGGTGGCGTCCCCACGGCGAAGCGGTCCAGGCCGTCGGCCGGCACGTACTCCGGGCCCATGTCGAACTGGTCCCGCTGGCCGAACCACCCCTGCAGCGGCTGGCGCAGCGACTCCTGCAGCTCGCGGCGGACGTAGAGGAAGGCCGGGGCGCCGGGCCCGCCGTTGAGGTGCTTGTAGGTGCACCCGACGGCCAGGTCCGCGGCCGACAGGTCCACCTCCACCGACCCCACGGCGTGGCTGAGGTCCCACAGCACCAGCGCGCCGTGCTCCCGCGCAGCCGCGGTGACCGCGGCCAGGTCCAGCAGCGCCCCGGACCGGTAGGCCACCAGCGACAGGACGACGACGGCGACCCGCTCGTCCAGCGCTGCGGCCAGCACGGCGGGGTCCAGGCCGGTGTCGATGTCGGCCTCGACCTCCCGCACCTGCAGGCCGCGCTCGCGGGCCACTCCGGCCACCAGGTAGCGGTCGGTGGGGAACTCGTCGGCGCAGGTGACCAGCACGTCCCGGCCGGGCCGGGCGTCGACGCCGGCGCGCAGGAGCTTGTAGAGGTTCACCGAGGTGGAGTCGCCGACCAGCACCTCGCCGGGCCGGGCGCCCAGCACCCCCGCCGCGAGCAGGTCGCCCACCCGCCCGGCCTGGGACACCCACTGCGACCACGAGCCGACCAGGCCCCTGCCCCACTCCTGCTCCACCACCCGGGCCAGCGCGGCGGGGGTGGCCCGGGGCAACCTGCCCAGGGAGTTGCCGTCCAGGTAGATCCGCCGCTGCGGGCCGTCGTCCCAGGCCCCACCGGCACCGTCGCCGGTGAACCGGTCGCGGAACCCGGCGAGCGGGTCGTCGGCGTCGAGCTGCTGGACCTGCGGCCGGGTGAGCACGGCCCCATCCTGCAGGGCTAGCGTCGCCGACCGTGACCGAGCTCCACGAGCTGACCGCGCTGGGGATGGCCGCCGCCGTCCGGTCGGGGGAGACCAGCCCCACCGAGCTGGTCCGCCACCACCTGGCCCGCATCGAAGCCCTCGACGGCGGGATCGGTGCGTTCCTGGCCGTCACGCCGGAGCGGGCGCTGGCCGCCGCGGCCGAGGCCGAGCGCCGGCTCGCCGCCGGTGACCCCGCGCCCCTGCTGGGCGTGCCCACCGCGATCAAGGACCTGAACCTGACCGCCGGGGTGCGCACCACCTTCGGGTCGGCCGCGATGGCCGACCACGTGCCCGAGGTCGACGACCACGTCGTCACCGCCCTGGCGGCCGCCGGCACGGTCAGCCTGGGCAAGACGAGCACCCCGGAGTTCGGCTTCCCCTGCTACACCGACAACGACCTGGTCGGCCCCACCCGCTGCCCGTGGGACACCACCCGGTTGGCGGGGGGCTCCAGCGGGGGCGCGGCCGCGGCGGTTGCGCTCGGGATGCTCCCGTTCGCGCAGGGCTCCGACGGCGGCGGCTCGATCCGCATCCCGGCCGGCATCAACGGCCTGGTGGGCATCAAGCCCGCGCGGGGCCGGGTCAGCAGCGCCCCGCTGGGCGCGGAGATCACCGGCCTGGGCGTGCAGGGCCCGCTGGCCCGCACCGTCCGCGACGCCGCCGCGATGCTCGACGCGATGGCCGGGCCCGTCGTCGGCGACCCCAGCTGGGCGCCGCCGCCCGCGGAGTCCTTCCTCGCCGCGGCCGACCGACCGGTGGGTCGGCTGCGGATCGCCCGGCACCGCACGGCGCTGGTGCCCGGCGCCGACCTCGCACCCGAGGTGGACACCGCCTTCGAGGACGCCTCCGCGCTGCTCGCCGAGCTCGGCCACGAGGTCGTCGACCTGCCCGCCGCGCCGCTGACCGAGGAGGTGCTGGCCGCCTTCGAGGACGTGTGGTCCCTGACCGGCGCCACCCTCCCGGTCACCGAGGAGCAGGTGCCCCTGCTGCGGCCGCTGACCCGCTACCTCCGCGACCGCGGTCTGGCGCTGTCGGCGCGGCGCGCCATGGAGGCCCTGACCACCCTGCGCGTGTTCAGCCGCCGCTTCGTGCAGGCCACCGACGCCCACGACGTCCTGCTGGCCCCGATCTGCACCGACGTGCCCCGGCCGGTCGGCTTCTTCGACACCCAGGACGGCCGGCCGGTGGACGGTGCGGAGGACTTCGAGCGGCAGAAGCGCTACGCCGCGTTCCCGGCGCTGTTCAACGTGACCGGCCAGCCGGCGGTCAGCGTGCCGCTGCACTGGACCGCCGACGGCCTGCCGGTCGGCACCATGCTGGTGGGGCGGCCCGCCGACGAGGCCACCCTCGTGGCGCTGGCCGCGCAGCTCGAGCAGGCCCGGCCGTGGGCGCACCGGCACCCGCCGGGTTGGTGAGCTGGGATGCGGCACCCCCGGTAGATTCCCGCAGGTGACCGTCGTCGAGACCCTCCTCGTCTTCCTGGTGGCCCCGCTGGCGGTGGTGCTGCTGGCCTACGCGCTGGTGATGCTCCCGGCCCTGGGGGCCCGCAAGCGCTACAAGCCCGGTGAGCCCTGGGGCCACGAGGCGATCTGGTACGAGCCCCACCCTGCCGGCGGCGGCCACGCGGCCGGCCACGGCGAGGACCACGACGACCACCCCGCGCTGGGCAAGCAGGCCGCCGCGCTGGCCATCGGCGAGACCGCCGGCCACCCCAAGCGCACCGCGGCCGGCGGCGCCCGCGGCACCTGGTGACCACCCGACCCCTGCAGGAGAAGAGAGGCAGCCGCTGATGGCCACCGAGCTCGAGGACACCCGCGAGCCCATCGTCGACGACCAGGAGGGCCCGAAGGCCTCGCCGTTCACGCCCTCGGAGCTGCTCCGACTGGACGAGGCGCTGACCATGTCCTCCCGCGAGACCGGGCTGCGGTTCACCCTCTACATCGGTGACCTGCCCACCGACACGCGCGCCGGCGCCGAGGAGCTGCACGCCCGCTCCGGCGGCGACCCGGCCGAGTCGGTGCTCATCGCGATCGCGCCCGACCAGCGGGTGCTGGAGATCGTCACCGGCTCCGCCGCCGCCCGCCGGCTGCCCGACCGGGCCTGCGCGCTGGCCGTGCTGACCATGACCGGCCGCTTCGGCTCCGGCGACCTGGTCGGCGGCATCGTCAACGGACTGCGGCAGCTGTCCGACCAGGCCGGGCACCCCGCCGCGAACCGCCCCCGCCACTGAACCCCCGGGCGGACGGTGATCAGGGGACCTGGTCACCGTCCGTCCGACCACCGACGTCGCCGCGGTCGGTCGCACGGTGATCAGGTGACCTGATCACCGTGCGGGCCAGCCGTCAGCTGCCGGCGGCCTGGCGGTCGCGCTGCTGGGCGCGCAGCGACCGGGCCACCCCGTCGCGGCCCTCGCTGACCAGCCGGCGCAGCGGAGCCGGGTGCGCCGGGTCGGCCAGCCAGGCGTCGGCGGCGGCCACCGTCTGCTCGGACACCTGCTTGGGGAACAGGTACTCCACGGTGTTCTTGGCGATCTCACCCGGTCGCCGCTCCCACAGCGGGGCCACGTCGGCGAAGTACCGCTCGACGTAGGGCGCGGTCAGCTCGCGCTGGGCCGGGTGCCAGAACCCGGCGACCATCGCCTCGTGGATCGAGTTGGCGATCGACTCGTCGTGGAAGGCCCGCTCCCAGGTCTCGGCCTTGGACGCAGCCGTGGGTCGCAGCGCGCGGGCGGTGGCCGCCCGCCGGGCCCCGGTGGCGGTGGCGTCACGCTGCGCCTCGGCGTCGATCTCCGCGTCGCCGGCCGCGCCGACCGCGACCAGCCCGTGCAGGAAGGCCCAGCGCGCCTCGGCGTCCACCACCAGCCCGGGCACCTCCAGCGACCCGTCGAGCAGCCCGCGCAGCGCGGCCACCTGCTCCTCGGTGCGGGCCGCCGCGGCCAGCGTGCGCGACCACTGCAGCTGCGCGTCCGAACCCGGCTCGGCGGTGCGCAGCGCCGCGAGGGCCTGGTCACCCAGCGCCGTCCAGCCCTCGGGGGCCCAGGCGGGGTCGGCGTAGTTGGCCAGCGCTGCCTGCACCCGGGCCAGCAGCGACTGCACCACGGAGATCTCGCTCTCCGCGTCGACCCCGGCCAGCACCAGGGCCACCCAGTCGCGGGCCGCCAGCTCGCCGTCGCGCGTCATGTCCCAGGCCGCCGACCAGCACAGCGCCCGGGGCAGTGACTCGGTGAGGTCCCCGATGCGGGACCGCAGGGTGGCCAGCGAGCGGTCGTCGAGCCGGATCTTGGCGTAGGTGAGGTCGTCGTCGTTGACCAGCACCAGGTCGGCGGCCGGGTGCCCGGCGAGGTCCGCGACATCGGTGCGGGCCCCGGAGACGTCCAGCTCCACCCGGTGGGTCCGGGTCAGGCCGTCGGGGCCGGCGCTGTAGAGGCCCACGGCCAGCCGGTGGTCGCGCAGCACGGGGTGCTCGGGCACCGCGGTCTGCTCGATGGCGAAGCTGCGGTAGCGGCCGTCGTCGTCGACCTCGATCACCGGGCGCAGCGTGTTGACCTGGCTGGTCTGCAGCCACTGCTGCGCCCAGGCCGACAGGTCGCGGCCGGTGGCCTCCGACAGCGGGCCGAGCAGGTCGGCCAGCGTGGTGTTGCCGTACTCGTGGGTGCGGAAGTAGCGGCGCACCCCGGCCAGGAAGGCGTCCTGGCCGACGTAGGCGACCAGCTGCTTGAGCACCGAGGCGCCCTTGGCGTAGGTGATGCCGTCGAAGTTCACCTCGACCGCGGCGACGTCGACCATGTCGGCCGCGATGGGGTGGGTGGAGGGCAGCTGGTCCTGGGCGTAGGCCCAGCTCTTCTCCGTGTTGGCGAACGTCGTCCAGGCAGTCGTGTACTCGGTCGCCTCGGCCTGGCAGAGGGTGGAGATGTAGGTGGCGAAGGACTCGTTGAGCCACAGGTCGTCCCACCAGCGCATGGTCACCAGGTCGCCGAACCACATGTGCGCCAGCTCGTGCAGGATGGTCTCGGCGCGCCGCTCGTAGCGGGCGCGGCTGGTGCGCGACCGGAAGACGTAGTCCTCCAGGAACGTCACGCAGCCGGCGTTCTCCATCGCCCCGGCGTTGAACTCGGGCACGAAGAGCTGGTCGTACTTGTCGAACGGGTACGGGTAGTCGAAGACCCGGTGGTAGAAGTCGAAGCCCTGCTTGGTGACGGCGAAGATCGCGTCCGCGTCGAGGTGCTGGGCCAGCGAGGCCCGGCAGTAGATGCCCAGCGGCAGGCCCTCGTGGGAGTCGGTGACCTTGGCGTAGGGGCCGGCGACGAGTGCGACCAGGTAGGTGGAGATGCGCTTGGTGGGCTCGAAGTGCACCAGCTGCGACCCCGCGTCGCCGGCCTCGATGGTGCGCCCCCCGGTGTTGGAGACCACCTGCCAGTCGAAGGGTGCGGTGACGTGCACGGTGAAGGTGGCCTTGAGGTCGGGCTGGTCGAAGCAGGCGAACATCCGCTTGGCCTCGGCCGGCTCGAAGTGCGAGTAGAGGTAGACCGCGCCGTCCTCGGGGTCGAGGAAGCGGTGCAGGCCCTCGCCGGTGCGGCTGTAGCGGCACTGCGCGTCGACCACGAGCTCGTTCGTCGCGGCCAGGCCCGGCAGCCGTAGGCCGCCCTCCTCGGTGTAGCCGGAGACGTCGAGGGCGGTGCCGTTCAGCGTGGCCGAGTGCACCCGGTCGGCGACCAGGTCGACGAACGTGTCCGCGCCGGGGGTGGCCGCGTCGAAGCGGATGGTCGTGGTCGACCGGAACGTCTCCTCACCGGGGTGCCCGGCGCCGTCGGTGACGTCGAGCTGGAGGTCGTACTCGTGGACGGCGAGGAGCTGGGCGCGTGCGGCCGCGGCGTCGCGGGTCAGGTTGGGAACAGCCACGCCGCGCAGCCTCCCACGTGGGTCCGACAGGCTCGGTGGGCCGGGGGAGCCGGGGGACAGGTGTGGACCACCGGGTCGGCTGGGAACAACGGGGCACGGCCGGCGCCTTGAGGGCGGCGAGCAACCGCGAACACGAGGAGATGGCATGACCGAGGCCGTGCAGACCGCCCCCACCAGCGCGAAGGTCGACGTCTGGGTCGACCCGCTGTGCCCGTGGGCCTGGCTGACCAGCCGCTGGGTGATCGAGGCGTCGACGGTGCGCGACCTCGACGTGCACTGGCACGTGATGAGCCTGGCGGTGCTCAACGAGGGCCGGGACCTCCCGGAGGAGTACACCGAGATGATGAAGCAGGCGTGGGGCCCGGTGCGGGTGCTGGTCGCCGCGCAGCAGCAGCACGGCGACGAGGTCGTGGCCGACCTCTACACCGCGATGGGCACGCTGAAGCACCAGGAGCAGATGGAGATCGCCGACATCATCGCCCCGGCCCTGGAGAAGGTCGGCCTGCCGTCCTCCCTGGCCGACGCCGCGACCTCGACCGAGTACGACGACGCCCTGCGGAAGAGCCACCACGAGGGCATGGACCCCGTCGGCGAGGACGTCGGCACCCCCGTGCTGCACGTGGACGGCGTCGCCTTCTTCGGCCCGGTCATCAGCCGGGTGCCCACCGGCGAGGACGCCGGGAAGGCCTTCGACGGCGCCGTCCTGCTGGCCAACCTGCCCGGGTTCTGGGAGCTCAAGCGCACCCGCACCGAGAGCCCCGACTTCTCCACCGTCCCCGCGTCGGCGCTCGAGGTCGGCACGCACGGCTGAGCCGGGCGGGGTGCGGCATGCTCGCGGGCATGCCGCACCCCCGCCGCCAGCGCATCGTCATCACCGGCGCCAGCTCCGGGCTCGGCGAGGGCATGGCCCGCCGCTGGGCCGCCGCCGGGCACGACCTGGCCCTGCTGGCCCGGCGCACCGACCGCCTGGAGCGCCTGCGCGACGAGCTGGCCGTCCACGGCCGCACCGTCGTCGTCGCACCGCTGGACGTCGACGACCCCGACGCCGTCGCCGAGACCGTGCCCCGCGTGGTCGGCGAGCTCGGCGGGGTCGACCGGCTCGTGGCCAACGCCGGGATCGGCAAGGGCGTCCCGGTCGGCACCGGGGGCGCCCGCCCGAACCGGGCGGTGCTGACCACCAACGTGCTGGGCACCCACGCCACCTGCGAGGCAGCCGTCGCGCTGTTCCGCGCGCAGGGCCACGGCCACCTGGTGGTGATCTCCTCCGTCGCCGGGGTGCGCGGCATGGGCGGCACCCGCACCGCCTACGCCGCCTCCAAGGCCGCCGACGCCGTGCTGGCCGAGGGGATCCGCGCCGACCTGCTCTCCTCCCGGGCCACCCGGGGCATCCGGGTGACCACCGTCCACCCCGGCTTCATCGAGACCGACATCAACACCGGTCGGCGCGGGCCGTTCACCGTCGACCTGGACACCGGGGTCGACGCCCTGGTCGCCGCGGTCGACCGGGAGCCGGTGCGGGCCTACGTGCCGGAGTGGCCGTGGCGCGCCGTCGCCGGGCTGCTGCGGGCGCTGCCCCTGCCGGTCGCCGCCCGGCTGTCCTGACAGACTCACCGGCATGCGCGTCTTCCTCGGCACCGACCACGCCGGACTGGAGCTCAAGGCCCACCTCCTGGAGGCGGTCGCCGCCGCCGGTCACGAGCCGGTCGACTGCGGGGCCTACGACTACGACCCCGACGACGACTACCCGCCCTTCTGCATCGAGGTGGGCGAGCGCGTCGTCGTCGAGCCCGGTTCGCTGGGCGTGGTGATCGGCGGCTCGGGCAACGGCGAGCAGATCGCGGCCAACAAGGTCCCCGGCGTCCGCGCGGCCCTGGTGTGGAACACCTCCACCGCCGAGCTCGCCCGCCAGCACAACGACGCCAACGTCGTCGCGGTCGGCGGCCGCCAGCACAGCGTCGAGGAGGCCACCGAGCTGGTGCTGACCTTCCTGCGCACGCCGTTCAGCGGCGAGGAGCGGCACGTCCGCAGGATCGGCCTGGTGGCCGAGTACGAGCAGGAGCGCCACCACCCCGCCGGAGGCGGGCCGGCCGAGCGCACGCGGTGAGCCCGGTGGCCGACGTCGCCGCCGTCCTGGCCCCGACCGCGGTGGCGGGGGGCTGAGCGTGGGTGGGGACGACGTCCGGGCCGCGGTCGAGGAGGCCGTGGGGTTCCTGGTGCGCATCCCCGACCCGACCGCCCCGGTGCCGGTGGTCGACACCGACGTCGCCGGGGTCGTGTGGCACATCGGCACCTGCCTGCACTGGTACGGCCACGACCTGGTCATGGGCCGGGTCGACCTCACCGCCGGCCGTTGGGAGCCCGACCAGGACGCCGGCTACGGGCGCCTGGTCACCGGCCTGGCCAGCTGGGGCGAGGTGCTGGCCCGGGTGCTCGACGCCGCCGACCCCGGCGAGCGCGGCTTCCACCCGTGGGGTGCGCCGGACCCGGCCGGGTTCGCCGCGATGGCCTGCGCCGAGGTGCTGGTGCACACCGGCGACGTCGCCGACGCCCTCGGCCTGCGGTGGGCGCCGCCGGCGGACCTGGTGGCCGCCGTCCTGGCCCGGCTGTTCCCCGCGGCACCGACGGGCACCGCCCCGGCGGCGACCCTGCGGTGGGCGACCGGCCGGGCCGACCTGCCCGACCGGCCCCGCCCGTCGTCCTGGTCCTACGCGGCCGCCGCCGGTTGACCCCCCCGTCGCTGTGGCGCCAGAATGGCGCCATGCCGAGCGTGCAGGTGAAGGACGTCCCCGCGGAGACCCACGCCGTCCTGCGGCGCCGGGCCGCCGCGGCCCACCAGTCGCTGCAGGAGTACCTGCGCGCACGCCTGATCGCGGACGCCGCGCAGCCCACCCTGGACGAGGTCCTCGCGCGGGTGGAGGAGGAGTCCGGCGGGGTGGCCGACCTGGACACCGTGGTGGCGGACCTGCGCGCCGACCGTGCTGGTCGTTGACGCCGGCGTCCTGGTGCCCGCGGTCCTCGACGACGGCGCGACCGGACGACGGGTGCGCAGCCGGCTGGGCGGCGAGGCCCTCGCGGTCCCCGAGCTGGCCGACCTCGAGGTGGTGTCCGTCGTCCGGCGTCAGGTGCTGCGCAGGGCCGTGACCCCGGACCGGGCTGGGCGTGCGCTCGCCCACCTGGCGGACCTGCCCGCGGCTCGGCACGGCCACCGCCCGTTCCTCGACCGGTGCTGGGAGCTCCGGGACGCCCTCACCGCCTACGACGCGGTCTACGTCGCCCTGGCCGAGGTGCTCGGGGCCACCCTCCTGACCGCCGACGAGCGGATGGCGCGCTCTCCCGGCCCCCGTTGCCCGGTCGAGGTCGTCGACTGAGGACCACCCTCAGAACGCGTCCGGGCTCTGCGGGGCGACCGGCCAGGAGAACGACGTCGACGCCAGCGCCACCGCGCCGGGGCTGACCTCGGTGACCCGTCCGGCCCGGTGCAGGGTGCCCAGCGACACCCCGCCCAGGTAGGCCGCGGCGAGGTCCTCCACACCCAGGACCAGGTCGGGGTCGCGGTCGGTACGGCCGCAGTGACCACCTGCCGGGTGCCCGGTGAGCCGCCACCGGCCGTCGTTCCAGGGACAGAACGCGTCGCGCACCTCGAGCACCAGGTCGATCGGCGCGGGGTAGCGGCGCGCGGCCAGCGCCCGGCCCACGTCGACCAACCGCAGCCACATCGCGTCCGACGGTGCCGTGGTCACCGAGCGGGGGTCGGCGACCATCGCCCGCAGCGGGTCCTCGCTGCCCAGCGCCCACGAGGTCAGCTCCCGCACCAGGTCGTGGCCGAGCAGGAACCGCCACAGCGCGACCCGGGTGGCCGCGTCGGCGGCGACCAGGTCGGTCACCTGCAGCTTCCCCTCCGGTTCGTCGCGCGGGGACCAGCCCTCCTTCTGCCGGTAGCTGGCGTAGCCGGTGACCGTGCCGTCGGGGGCCGTGTGCAGCGCGTACCGCCGCTCGGTGAACCCGTCGCGGTCCTCCTTGTCGTCGCGCAGCCTGCGGTCCCACCAGCGCGCGTCGCGGGCGAGGTTGCCCGGCACCTCGCGGCGCAGCCGGTCGTACAGCGGGACGGCGGCCGCCCGGTAGGCGTCGACGTCGACGAGGGTGGTGCGGCCCTCGCAGGTGGGCAGGTCCGCGCGCAGCCGCACCCGGCTGGGGTCCAGCGAGATCCCGCCCCGCCACACCGCCGGCGCGTAGCCGAACCGGCCGTAGATGCTGCCCTCGGCCGCCCACAGCGCGGCCAGCGGCTCGGTGCCGGCGGCCCGCACCTCGTCCAGCTGGCGCCGCATGACCGCGGTCAGCACGCCGCGGCGGCGGTGGGTGGGAGAGACGGTGATCCAGGTGATCCCGGCGGTGGGCACGACCCCGCCGGGGACCGTCGTCCCCAGGCTGTAGATGCCCGCGGTGGCCGCGACGAAGCCGTCCTCGACCAGGGCCAGGGAGCGGTCGAGCTCGGCGGTCGGGCGGGGCTCGTCGACCCACGGCCCACTGGGGTCCTCGCCGAAGACCCGGGCCATGGCCCGGCCGAACGCCGGCCACTCCTCCGCGGTGATCGGCCGCAGCGCGGCCACGAGGTCGGGGTCGGCGGCGGGGACGGCGGTCGGCGGTGCGTCGGTCACGCGCTCCTGCCTACCGGTCGGGGGCCGCGGCGGCGACCGGTTTCCCGGCGGTGCCGGCCGTGTCACGGGATCGTGACGTCGGCCGGGGGCCGGGGCCACCGGGGAGCCCGTAGGGTCGGGACGGGCCCGCTCCCGGGTCGTGTCGAGTGGAGGTCCATGCGTTCCCGCCGTGCCGCCGTCCGTGGTGCCGTCGCAGCCCTGGCCGGGCTGCTCCTGCTCACCTCCTGCTCCGCGGGGTCCGACGGCGAGGACGCCGCGGGGACGTCGGCGGCGGAGGAACCGCAGCAGCCGGTGCTGGCCACCCCGCAGGCCGGTGTGGTGATGGTCGCCGACGCCCAGCCGGCGGCGGCGGCCCTGTCGGCCAGCCGAGCCCTGTACGCGTCCTCCCCGGCCGTCGTCCTGGCCCCGGACGCCGACCCGCTGCCCGGGGACGCGGTGGACGCCGCCGAGCAGCTGCACGTGCCGCTGCTGCTGGCGGGCGGTGACCCGGCCGCCCTCGTCGCCGAGCTCGACCGCCTGGGCGCCGAGCAGGTCGTGCTCGCCGACGGCGTCGGGGAGGCGGAGGTCGGCGAGCGGGACGCCGTCCCGCTCGGGGAGGACCTGCCCGAGGTGAGCGCCCCCGACCCGGCCGACGGCGTCGTCGCGCTGTCCAGCGGGGCGCCGGAGACCGCGGCCGCCGCGGTGACCGCCCGCGCAGCCGGCGTGGCCGTCGTGGACACCGCGGGCCAGACCGACCCCCGCGCCTCGGCCGACGCCGTCGACGCCCTCGCCGGCACGCGCCCCACCACCGTGCTGGCCCTGGGCACCGCCTTCGACGGCGTGGCCGGGCTGGACTGGAAGACCGCGACCGCGGCCTCGGGCGAGCAGCTGCCCGGCGGCGGCCAGCTGATGTTCCCCGAGCACTTCCTGGTCGCCATGTACGGGTCGACCGAGGGGCCGGCGCTGGGTGTGCTGGGGGAGCAGGACCTCGCCGGCTCGATCGCCCGCGTCGACGACTTCGCCGCGCCCTACGCCCAGCTGCTGCCCGACCGGACCGTCGTCCCCACCTTCGAGATCATCGTGACGGTCGCGTCGGCGTCGGCCGGGCCGGACGGCAACTACTCCACCGAGCTGGACCCCGAGGCGCTGCGGCCCTACGTGGAGGCCGCGGGCGCAGCCGGCATCTACGTGATCCTGGACCTGCAGCCCGGGCGCACCGACTTCCTCACCCAGGCGCAGCAGTACCAGTCGCTGCTGGAGCTGCCCTACGTCGGCCTCGCCCTGGACCCCGAGTGGCGACTGGGCCCGAACGAGGTCCACCTGCAGCAGATCGGCTCGGTGGGCATCGACGAGGTCAACTCGGTGGTGACCTGGTTGGCCGACCTCACCCGCGAGAACGCCCTGCCGCAGAAGCTGCTCGTGCTGCACCAGTTCCGGTTCAGCATGATCCGCGACCGCGAGCGGCTGGACACCAGCCGCGACGAGCTGGCCCTGCTCATCCACGTCGACGGCCAGGGCAGCCAGCCCGCCAAGCAGGACACCTGGAACGCCCTTCACCAGGGGGCCCCGTCTCCGGTCTACTGGGGGTGGAAGAACTTCATCGACGAGGACTCCCCGATGCTCACCCCGGAGCAGACGGTGCAGCAGGTGCAGCCGCTGCCGGAGCTCGTCACGTACCAGTGAGGACCGCATGACCGAGCTGCTCGACGCCGCCGTCGTCGACCGGGACGAGCTCGAGGCCCGGATCGCCTCCCACCGCCGGGAGCTGACCGGGTACTGCTACCGGATGCTCGGGTCGTCCTTCGACGCCGAGGACGCCGTGCAGGAGACGATGGTCCGGGCCTGGCGCTCGCTGGACCGGCTGCAGGGGCCCGGTGCGCTGCGGTCCTGGCTGTACCGGATCGCCACCAACGTCTGCCTGGACGCCCTCGACGGGCGCAAGCGGCGGGCGCTGCCGGTGGACATGTCCGACGAGCCCTACGCCCCGGTCGAGGCGTCGCTGTCGGAGACCCTGCCCGACGGCGCCTGGGTGGAGCCGGCGCTGACCGGGTCGGTGCTCGGCGGCGACCCCGCGGAGACCGCCGTCCTGCGCGACTCGGTGCGGCTGGCCTTCGTGGCGGCGCTCCAGGTGCTGCCGCCCCGGCAGCGGGCGGTCCTGGTGCTGCGGGAGGTGCTGCGCTGGCGGGCCGAGGAGGTCGCCGGCCTGCTGGACACCACCGTCGCGGCCGTGAACAGCGCGCTGCAGCGCGCCCGGGCCACGCTGGCCGGCCACGACTCCCGGGCCCGCCCGGGCGAGGTGGACGCCGACCAGGCCGAGCTGCTGGCCGCCTACGTCGACGCCTTCCAGCGCTACGACATGGACGCCTTCGTCAAGCTGCTGCACGACGACGCGGTGCAGGACATGCCGCCCTTCGCGATGTGGCTGCGCTCGGCGTCCGACGTCGTGGCCTGGATGCAGGGCCCCGGGTCGGGGTGCAAGGGCTCGGCGCTGCTGCCGGTGGACCTCAACGGGTCGACGGCGTTCGCGCAGTGGAAGCCCGACGGCCAGGGCGGGTGGGCGCCCTTCGCCCTGCAGGCCCTCGAGGTCCACGACGGCCGGATCAGCCGGATCACGTCGTTCCTGGACACCCGGCTCTTCGAGCTGTTCGGGCTGCCGGCGACGCCCCCCGTGGAGGCGCTGCCCGGCTCGTGAGAGCGGGTGACCGGGATCGAACCGGCATGGCCAGCTTGGAAGGCTGGGGCTCTACCATTGAGCTACACCCGCGAGGCAGTGCCCGACCAGGGTAGCTGTTGGCCTGCGGCCTAGACTCGGGCCTCGCCACGGGGTGTGGCGCAGCTTGGTAGCGCACCTGCTTTGGGAGCAGGGGGCCGCAGGTTCAAATCCTGTCACCCCGACACGACGCCCGCCCGGTCTCTGGGAGACTGGCGGGCATCTGGGTGCGCCCTCGCTCGACGCGAGCAGGCGCGCCGCCCACCCTGACCGTCTGCACCGAGGAGCGCTGCACTGTGAAGAGCACCATCGAGAACCTGGGCCCGACCCGGGTCCGGCTCGCGATCGAGGTGCCGTGGGGCGACCTGGACCACGCCTTCGGCGTCGTCTACAAGGAGCTGGGCCAGCAGGTCCGCGTCCCCGGCTTCCGCCCGGGCAAGGTCCCCAACCGGATCCTCGACCAGCGCATCGGCCGGCCCGTCGTCCTCGAGCAGGTCGTGCAGCACGCCGTCCCCGAGATCTACGGCGAGGTCGTCCGCGAGAACCAGGTGCGGGTGCTGTCCCAGCCCGACGTCGAGGTCACCCGCATCGACGACGGCGACACCCTGGCCTTCACCGCCGAGGTCGACGTCGCCCCCGTCCTGGAGCTCCCCGAGCTGGACTCCCTCGCGGTCACCGTCGACGACGTCGAGGTCACCGACGACGAGGTCGACAGCCAGGTCGACGTCATGCGCGAGCGGTTCGCCGTGCTGACCGGCGTCGACCGGGCCGCCGCCGACGGCGACTTCGTCTCCATCGACCTGGAGGCGAAGCTGGACGGCGAGGTGCTCGAGGACGGCACCACCTCGGGCATGTCCTACGAGGTCGGCACCGGCACGCTCATGGAGGGCCTGGACGAGGCCGTGCGCGGCCTGTCCGCCGACGAGTCCGCCACCTTCAGCACCGCGCTGCTGTCGGGGGAGAACGCCGGCCGCGAGGCCGAGGTCACCGTCACCGTCCGCTCGGTCAAGGCCAAGGACCTGCCCGAGCTCGACGACGACTTCGCCTCCACGGCCAGCGAGTTCGACACCCTCGCCGAGCTGCGCGACGACGTCCGCGCCCGTCTGGGCCGGGTCAAGGTCATGCAGCAGGGCAGCCAGGCCCGCGACAAGCTGGTCGAGCACCTGCTGGAGGTCACCGAGGTCCCGGTGCCCGAGAACCTGGTCGAGCGCGAGCTGCAGTGGCGCACCCAGGCCATGGAGCGCGAGCTCCAGCAGGCCGGGATGGACTGGG
The DNA here is from genome assembly GCF_024124375.1 of Klenkia sp. PcliD-1-E. Taxonomy (GTDB): domain Bacteria; phylum Actinomycetota; class Actinomycetes; order Mycobacteriales; family Geodermatophilaceae; genus Klenkia. The sequence continues at coordinate 14,103 of NZ_JAMXRZ010000029.1, read as the reverse complement.
ACTCCTACTTCGAGATGTCCGGCGTCGACGGCCGCGAGGCCTACGACGCCGACATGCGCGGCAACGTCGAGAACGCGGTGCGCACCCAGTTCGTGCTCGACGCGATCGCCGACGCCCGCGAGGTCACCGTCGACAATGACGACCTGTCGGCCCAGATCATGGCCCAGGCCCAGCGCAACCGGATGAGCCCGGAGCAGTACGCCCAGCAGCTGCAGCAGGGCAACGGCATCGCCGACTTCGTCGCCGACGTCCGCCGCACCAAGGCCCTGGCCCAGCTGCTCGAGCAGACCACGATCACCGACGCGTCGGGCAACGAGGTCGACCTCGAGGCGCTGCGCCCGCGGACCGAGGGCGCCGAGGGCTCCGCCGACGCGGACGCCGCCGCCGACGACGCCGGCGACGACGCCGAGGAGAAGCCGGCGAAGAAGGCCGCCGCGAAGAAGGCGCCGGCCAAGAAGGCCCCGGCGAAGAAGGCGGCCGGCGCCGAGGCGTCCGACGACGCCGACTCCGACGCCGAGGAGAAGCCGGCGAAGAAGGCCGCCGCGAAGAAGGCACCGGCCAAGAAGGCCCCGGCCAAGAAGGCCGCCCCGAAGGCGTCGGACGACGAGGCCTGACCCCTCCGCACCACCCACGACGCCCGTCCCGCCGCGCACCCCGCGGTGGGGCGGGCGTCGTCGTCCCCGGCGCCGGGTGTGCGCCCTCGGCGAACACCGGCCGCAGCGGGAGTGGCCTGTCGGACGTGCGCGTTAGGGTCGACGTGACACCGAGAAGGGCCACCCCCGGCAGCGGGCACGGCCCGCCCCCGGCGGCCCACAGCACCACGGCACCACCACCCAGAGACCGCCTGCTCGACAGTCCTACGGAGGTCACCGCACACGTGAGCACCACACACCCGACCGCGCCGGTGATGCGCGGCGCCGGGACCATGATGAACCTCGGCGACTCGGTCTACGAGCGCCTCCTGCGCGAGCGCATCATCTTCCTGGGCACCCAGGTCGACGACACGATCGCCAACCAGCTGGCCGCCCAGATGCTGCTGCTGTCCGCCGAGGACCCCAAGCGCGACATCCACCTGTACATCAACTCGCCCGGTGGCTCGGTGAGCGCCGGCATGGCGATCTACGACACGATGCAGTTCATCGACTGCGACGTGGCCACCTACGGGATGGGCCTGGCGGCCTCGATGGGCCAGTTCCTGCTCACCGCCGGCACCAAGGGCAAGCGCTACGCCCTGCCGCACGCGCGGATCATGATGCACCAGCCCTCCGCGGGCGTCGGCGGCACCGCGGCCGACATCGCCATCCAGGCCGACCTGTTCCGCCGCACGAAGCGGGAGCTCAACGAGCTCCAGTCGCTGCACACCGGGCAGACCGTCGAACGCATCAACGAGGACTCCGACCGCGACCGCTGGTTCACCGCCCAGGAGGCGCTGGAGTACGGCTTCGTCGACCACGTCGTGAGCAAGGCCTCCGCGACCACCGAGACCGACAACCCGGTCACCGAGAACTGACGCCGGAGGACCTGACATGAGCTTCCAGCTGCCCAGCAGCCGCTACATCCTGCCCTCCTTCACCGAGCGCACCAGCTACGGCATGAAGGAGTCCAACCCCTACAACAAGCTCTTCGAGGAACGCATCATCTTCCTCGGCGTGCAGGTCGACGACGCCAGCGCCAACGACGTCATGGCCCAGCTGATCACGCTGGAGTCCACCGACCCCGACCGCGACATCACGATGTACATCAACTCGCCCGGTGGCTCGTTCACCGCCCTGATGGCCATCTACGACACGATGCAGTTCGTCCGCCCGGACATCCAGACCGTCTGCATGGGCCAGGCCGCCTCCGCGGCCGCCGTCCTGCTCGCGGCCGGGACCAAGGGCAAGCGGCTGGCGCTGCCCTACTCCCGGGTGCTCATCCACCAGCCCTCGGGCGAGGCCGGCGGCCAGGTCACCGACCTGGAGATCCACGCCGCCGAGATCGAGCGCGTGCGCACCCAGATGGAGCAGATCCTGGCCCGGCACACCGGCCGGTCCCAGGAGCAGGTCCGCAAGGACATCGACCGCGACAAGATCCTCACGGCCACCGAGGCCAAGGAGTACGGGATCGTCGACGAGGTCATCCAGAGCCGCAAGCTCAACGCCCTCCCGGCGTGACCCGACGGGCTCCGGGGCCTCGCTCGTGAGGCTCCGGAGCCCTACGGTCACAGACGTGCACCGGGGGTCCCCGGGGCGCGTGTGGAAGGCGATGGACGACGTCTGACACCCGGGTGCGTCACTGCCCGGGAACGTCGGAGAGGGCCGGTACGGTCGGCGGACGCCCGATCCCCGGCACCCGCCGGCTCGCGCACGAGTCCCGCCGCCGGCGGGGTCAGGGACGACGATCGAGGGCCTGCACTTCCCAGCAGGTCCGTTGTGACACGGAGGTCAGCCAGGTGGCACGTATCGGTGAGAGCGGCGACCTGCTCAAGTGCTCGTTCTGCGGGAAGAGCCAGAAGCAGGTCAAGAAGCTCATCGCTGGCCCCGGGGTCTACATCTGCGACGAGTGCATCGAGCTGTGCAACGAGATCATCGAGGAGGAGCTCAGCGAGTCCTCGGACCTCAAGTTCGACGAACTGCCCAAGCCGAAGGAGATCCACGCCTTCCTCGAGCAGTACGTGATCGGCCAGGACAAGGCCAAGCGCACCCTCGCCGTCGCCGTCTACAACCACTACAAGCGGATCCAGGCCGGCGGGGAGCGCGCCTCGCGCGACGAGGGCGTCGAGCTCGCCAAGTCCAACATCCTGCTGATGGGCCCCACCGGGTGCGGCAAGACCCACCTGGCCCAGACGCTGGCCCGGATGCTCAACGTGCCCTTCGCCATCGCCGACGCCACCGCCCTGACCGAGGCCGGCTACGTCGGCGAGGACGTCGAGAACATCCTGCTCAAGCTGATCCAGGCCGCCGACTACGACGTCAAGCGGGCCGAGACCGGCATCATCTACATCGACGAGGTCGACAAGATCGCCCGCAAGAGCGAGAACCCGTCGATCACCCGGGACGTCTCCGGCGAGGGCGTGCAGCAGGCGCTGCTGAAGATCCTCGAGGGCACCACCGCCTCGGTGCCGCCGCAGGGCGGTCGCAAGCACCCGCACCAGGAGTTCATCCAGATCGACACCACGAACGTGCTGTTCATCGTGGGTGGTGCCTTCGCCGGTCTCGAAGAGGTCATCGAGGCCCGCACCGGCAAGCAGGGCATCGGCTTCGGCGCCCAGGTCCGGGGCAAGGCCGAGATCGAGGAGGCCAACGCGATCGCGCAGGTGCTCCCCGAGGACCTGCTGAAGTTCGGCATGATCCCCGAGTTCATCGGCCGCCTGCCGGTCATCACCACGGTGCAGAAACTCGACCGCACGGCGCTGATCAACATCCTCACCGAGCCGAAGAACGCGCTGGTGCGCCAGTACCGCAAGCTCTTCGAGCTCGACGGCGTGGACCTGGAGTTCACCGACGACGCCCTCGAGGCCGTCGCCGACCAGGCGCTGCTGCGCGGCACCGGTGCCCGTGGCCTGCGGGCGATCCTCGAGGAGGTGCTGCAGTCGGTCATGTACGACATCCCCAGCCGGGACGACGTCGCGACCGTGGTCATCACCGGCGAGGTCGTGCTGGAGCACGTGAACCCGACCATCGTGCCGCGCAAGCCCGCCCGCGAGCGCCGCGAGAAGTCCGCCTGACCTCCCCGGGGCCCTCGAGGCCCCGAACGCCCACGGCCCAGAACCCTCCCGGTTCTGGGCCGTGGGCGTTCAGAAGGTCGTGGGTTAGCCGGCGGCCCAGGCCGCGCGACGGACTCCGGGGTTCCCGCCCTGTCGACGCGCGTCGAGGGGGCGAGAACCCCGGAGGAGGCGGGTTACTCCGCCGGCGTCTCGGCGAGGACCACGTCGACGGTCAGCGGGCCCTCGCCGGGTTCGACCGTGAGCGTCGAGATGATCCCGGCGGCCACCAGGTCGCGGCGGACCGCCTCGACGAGGGCGACCTGCTCGGCCGGGGCGCGCACCACGGCGGACTCGACCGGCGCCCGCATCGACACCTTGGCCTCGCTCTTGGCCTTGCGGACGGCGGCCAGCGCCTCGGCGGCGACACCCACCAGGGCGGAGTCCCCGCCGGCGGGCAGCTCCTCGACGGTCGGCCAGGGCGCGCGGTGCACCGAGCCGGTCTGCCACCACGACCAGACCTCCTCGGTGGCGAAGGGCAGCACCGGCGCCAGCAGCCGGGTCAGCACCGACAGCGCGGTGGCCAACCCCGCCTTCGCCGACGTCGCCCCCTCGGCCGGGCCGCCGTCCTCCCCGTACGCGCGGGTCTTCACCAGCTCCACGTGGTCGTCGCAGAACTGCCAGAAGAAGGTCTCGGTGACCTCCAGCGCCCGGGTGTAGTTGTAGGCCTCCATCGCCGCGGTGGCCTCGGCGACCACCTCGCGCAACCGGGCGAGCAGTGCCGCGTCCACCGGCTCGGTGACCGGCGTGCCGACCAGGTCCGCGGTGGCCCCGATGCTGCCCAGCACGAACTTGCCGACGTTGAGCAGCTTGATGGCCAGCCGGCGGCCGACCTTCATCTGCACCTCGTCGAAGGGGGAGTCCGCACCCGGGCGGGCGCCGGCGGCGCGCCAGCGGACGGCGTCGGTGCCGTACTTCTCCAGCACGTCGACGGGCGTGGTGGCGTTGCCCTTGGACTTGCTCATCTTCTTGCGGTCGGGGTCGACCACGAATCCGGAGATCGCCGCGTGCGTCCACGGCACCTGCTGCTGCTCGTAGTGCGCCCGCACGACGGTGGAGAACAGCCAGGTGCGGATGATGTCGTGCGCCTGCGGGCGCAGGTCCATCGGGAAGACGTGCGCGAACAGCTCCGGGTCGGTGTCCCAGCCCGAGGCCACCTGCGGGGACAGCGACGACGTCGCCCAGGTGTCCATCACGTCGGGGTCGGCGACGAACCCACCGGGCACACCGCGCTGGTCCTCGCTGTACCCCTCGGGGACGTCGGAGGACGGGTCGACCGGCAGCGCGGACTCCGGCGCCAGGATCGGCTGCTCGTGGACCGGCTCCCCGGCGTCGTCGAGGCGGTACCAGACCGGGAACGGGACGCCGAAGAACCGCTGCCGGCTGATCAGCCAGTCGCCGTTGAGGCCCTCGACCCAGTTCTCGTAGCGGTGCCGCATGTGCTCGGGCACCCACTGGATCTCCCGGCCGCGGGCGACCAGGGCGGCGCGCAGGTCGGCGTCCCGGCCGCCGTTGCGGATGTACCACTGGCGGGTGGTGACGATCTCCAGCGGGCGCTCGCCCTTCTCGAAGAACTTCACCGGGTGGGTGATCGGCCTCGGCTCGCCCTCCAGGTCGCCGGACTCCCGCAGCAGCTCGACGATGCGCTGCTGCGCGCTGAACACGGTCTTCCCGGCCAGCTCGGCGTAGACCTCGGCCGGGACGCCGTCCGGGGCGTCGGGCAGCAGCCGGCCGTCCCAGCCGATGATCGCCCGGGTGGGCAGCTGCAGCTCCCGCCACCAGGTCACGTCGGTGAGGTCGCCGAAGGTGCAGATCATGGCGATGCCCGAGCCCTTGTCCTTCTCGGCCAGGCGGTGCGCGACGACCGGGACCTCGACACCGAACAGCGGCGTGCGCACGGTCTGGCCGAACAGCGGCTGGTAGCGCTCGTCGTCGGGGTGGGCGACCAGCGCGACGCAGGCCGGCAGCAGCTCGGGGCGGGTGGTCTCGATGTGCACCGGACCGGCCGGGCCGGCGAAGGCGACCCGGTGGTAGGCGCCGGGGCGCTCGCGGTCCTCGAGCTCGGCCTGGGCGACGGCCGTGCGGAAGGTGACGTCCCAGAGGGTCGGCGCCTCCTGGGCGTAGGCCTCGCCGCGGGCCAGGTTGTGCAGGAACGCCCGCTGCGCAGTGGCCCGGGAGGTCTCGGAGATGGTCCGGTAGACGTTGCCCCAGTCGACCGACAGACCGACCTGGCGCCACAGCTTCTCGAACTCGGCCTCGTCGACGGCGGTCAGCCGCTCGCACAGCTCGACGAAGTTGCGCCGGCTGATCGGCAGCTGGTCCTTGCCGGGCTTCTCCGGCGGCTCGAACGTCGGGTCGTAGGGCAGTGACGGGTCGCAGCGGACGCCGTAGAAGTTCTGCACCCGGCGCTCGGTCGGCAGGCCGTTGTCGTCCCAGCCCATCGGGTAGAAGACGTGCTTGCCGGTCATCCGGTGGTAGCGGGCGACGATGTCGGTGTGCGTGTAGCTGAACACGTGCCCGACGTGCAGCGACCCGCTGGCCGTCGGCGGCGGGGTGTCGATGGCGTAGGTCTGCGAGCGGGGCGCGGCGAGCGAGGCCGCCCGGTCGAAGCCGTAGACGTCGTCGCGCGCCCAGGCGTCCACCCACTTGGCCTCGAGGCCCTCCAGGGTGGGCTTGTCGGGCACCGTGCCCGGGGTGGTGGCGTCTGCTGGCATGCGCCCATCCTAGGAAGCCCCGCGACTGGCATTCTTGACGGAGTGACCACCTCCCGTGACCGGTCCCGCGACGAGGCCCGCGTCGAGGCCGAGCTCCTGGCCCGGTGGCCCGAGAGCCGCCTGGAGCCCAGCCTCACCCGCATCTCCGCGGTGCTGGACCTGCTGGGCTCGCCGCACCGCGCCTTCCCCGTCGTCCACGTGACCGGGACGAACGGCAAGACCTCGACCGCCCGGATGGTCGACGAGCTGCTGCGCGGCTTCGGGCTGCGGGTCGGGCGGTTCACCAGCCCGCACCTGGAGTCGGTGCGGGAGCGGATCGTGGTCGACGGCAGGCCGATCAGCGCCGAGCGGTTCGTCGAGGTGCACGACGACGTCGCCCCGTACGTGCGCATGGTCGACGGCTCCTCCGACGTCCCGATGTCCTTCTTCGAGGTCGTGGTCGCGATGGCCTACGCCGCGTTCGCCGAGACGCCGGTCGACGTCGCCGTGGTCGAGGTCGGCATGGGCGGCACCTGGGACGCCACCAACGTCGTGGACGCCCGGGTCGCCGTCGTCACGCCCGTCTCGCTCGACCACGCCGAGTACCTCGGGCCCGACGTCGCCAGCATCGCCACCGAGAAGGCCGGGATCATCAAGCCCGCGCCGCCCACCGAGGAGGGCGTGCCGGGGCCCGACGTCGTCGCCGTGCTCGCCCACCAACCGCCCGGCGCGCTCGAGGCGCTCGTCCGCCGGGCCGTGGAGGTCGAGGCGACCGTCGCGCGGGAGGGCACCGAGTTCGGCCTGCTGGAGCGGAAGGTCGCCGTCGGCGGGCAGCAGCTGCGCATCCAGGGCCTGGGCGGGGAGTACCCCGAGGTCTACCTGCCGCTGTTCGGCGCGCACCAGGCGCAGAACGCCACCGTGGCGCTGGCCGCGGTCGAGGCGTTCCTGGGCGCCGGTGCGGCCAGCGGCCCGGTCGACCCGGAGGTCGTGCGCGCGGCGTTCGCGGCCGTGCGCTCGCCGGGCCGGCTGGAGCGGGTGCGCACCTCGCCGACCGTGCTGGTCGACGCGGCGCACAACCCGGCCGGGATGGCGGTGACCGTCGACGCGGTGCGGGAGTCCTTCGACTTCACCCGGCTGGTCGGGGTCGTCGGGTGCGTCCGCGGCAAGGACGTCGCCGGCATGCTCGCCGCTCTGGAGCCGTTGTGCGCCGAGCTGGTGGTCACCCAGAACAGCTCGGCCCGGGCGATGCCCGCCGACGAGCTGGGGGCCCTCGCCGTGGACGTCTTCGGCGCCGACCGGGTGAGCGTGCACCCCCGGTTGACCGACGCGCTGGAGTCGGCGATCGAGCTCGCCGAGGCCGGTCCCGACCACGCCCTCGGCGGCTCCGGCGTGCTGGTCACCGGCAGCGTCATCACCGCCGGGGAGGCCCGCACCCTGATGGGGCGCAGGGACGCATGAGCAGCACCCCGCGGGCGGCCGACCCGGCCCGGGCGGCCAAGGCGCTGGGCGGCGCGGCGGCGGCCACCCTGTTCCTGGAGGGCCTCGCCGTCCTGTTCGTGCCCCGGGCGGTCGCGCGGACCGACGGCCTGGGCGGCGGGGTGCTCGCCGTGCTGGTCGTGCTGGCCGTGGTGCTCGTGCTGGCCAGCGGGGTGCAGCGCCGGCCGCAGGGCCTGCTGGTCGGCACCGTCCTGCAGGTCCCGCTGCTGCTCACCGGCCTGGCGTCGAGTGCCATGTGGTTCGTCGGCGGGGTGTTCCTGCTCATCTGGCTGTACCTGCTGCAGACCCGCAAGGACCTCGTCGGGTCGCCCTTCGGGCCGGTGCCCGACCCGCCTGCCCGCCCGGACCAGGCTGGCTGAACCCCGGTGCGGGCCCGGGCGGACGGGGTCAGGCCGCCCGCGGACCGTCCAGGTGGTCGCGCACGACGCGGGGGTCCACCCGCTGGTCGCGGAGCACCGCGACCACCGCGGCGTCCTGCACGGCCAGGACGCCGAGCAGCACGGAGCCGTCGTCGAGACGGCGCCGGCCGCGGGCGACCGCGGCCCGCAGCGCCTCCTGCAGGGCCCGCTTCGCGCCCTCGGTGAACCGCAGGTGCCCGCTGTGGGCGGGGCGGTCCAGGGCGCCGGCCCCGAAGGTCCGCTCGGCCAGCTCCCGCACCTGCTCGAGGTCCACCCCGAGCGCGGCGAGCGAGGCGCCGTCCAGGTCGGCGGCTGCCCGCCGGGCCTGGTCGGGGTCCAACCCTGCCCGGCGGAGCGCGTCGGCGCCGGTGCCCGCGCCGGCCGCGACCGCCAGCAACAGGTGCACGGGTCCGACCCGGTCGGCGCCGGTCGTGCGGGCGACGTCCTCGGCCCGGACGACGGCCGTCCGGGCCTCGGTGGTGAAGCGTTCGAACACCTCAGGGCTCCTTCCGGGAGCGGGCGTGCTTCTTGTGGACGGCCTGCCGGCTGACGCCGAGGGCGTCGGCGACCTCCTGCCAGGACCAGCCGTGCGCGCGGGCGGCGCGGACCTGGTGCACCTCGAGGCGGTCGGCGAGCTCGCGCAGTGCCCGGACCCCGCGCAGGCCCGTGGCGGGGTCGTCGGCGGCCGCGGTGGCGACGGCGTCGGTGGGGGAGGCCATGTTCGTCAACGTAGGTTGACGTCGGTCGCCTGTCAACCCAGGTTGACGCGGGTGCGGTCGGCGGAGCGGCCCGCCGATGGGGTGGGTGGGGGACGACCGAGCCCGTGGGAGCGTGTGGCGTGCGAGCGACGACCAGGAACCGGGCCGCAGCGGTGGCCCTGGTGGTGCTGCTGAGCGGTTGCGGGGCCGACGAGCCGGCCCCGGCCGCTGCACCCACGACCTCGACCGCGGCTCCCCCGACCAGCGCCGCGCCGCCGACCACCACACCCGCGCCGCAGCCGGTCGCCCCGCTCACCGGGCTGCCGGTGGCCGCCGTCGACCCCCGGCCGGCGCTCGCCGTCAAGATCGAGAACCCGCCGATCGCGCGGCCGCAGGCGGGGCTCACCGAGGCCGACGTCGTCTGGGAGCAGCTGGTCGAGGGCGGCACCAGCCGGCTGGTCGCGGTCTACCAGTCCCGCCTGCCGGCCAGCATCGGGCCGGTCCGCTCCACCCGGCCGATGGACCCGGCGATCACCGCGCCGCTGCACGGGCTGTTCGCGACCTCCGGCGGCCAGGGCCAGTACCTGCAGGCGGTCACCGCAGCCGGGCTGCAGCTGTTCAGCTTCGACGCCGGGGACGACGGCTTCGCGCGACAGGGTCCGCGGTCGGCGCCGCACAACGTCTACCTCGACCCCGCGCCGCTCTACGCCGCCGCCGACCCCGCCCACCAGGCCCCGCCCGCGGCCCAGTTCGGCTACGCGCCCACCGCGGGCACCCAGACCACGGTGGTGGCCGGTGCCCCGACCAGCCGGTTGGACCTGCGGCTGTCGCCCGAGGCGGTGCCGTCGTGGACGTGGAACCCGGTCACCCGGGTGTGGGAGCGGGCCGAGGGCGCCGACCCCGCGTTCGCCGCCGACGGCGTCCGGGTGGCGGCGACCAACGTCGTCGTCCTGCGGGTGGAGGTCGTGCAGACCGGCGCGCTGGACCCGGCCGGCAACCACGTGCCCGAGACCCTGCTGTCCGGTCGCGGGGGAGAGGCCGTCGTCGCCACCGGGGGCCGCACGGCCACGGTCACCTGGTCCAAGGGGGCCGACGGCGACCCCGTCGTCCTCACCGCCGCCGACGGCAGCCCGGTGCTGCTCGCCCCCGGGACCACCTGGGTGGAGCTGGTGCCCACCGGCAGCGGGACGGTCACGACGCTTCCGTAGGCTCCGGCCTCGTGACTGAGCGCACCCTGATCCTGGTCAAGCCCGACGGCGTCGCCCGCGGCCTCGTCGGCGAGGTCGTCTCGCGGCTGGAGGCCAAGGGCCTGCGGCTGGTGGCCGCCGAGCTGCGCACCCTGCCCCGCGAGACCGCCGAGCAGCACTACGCCGAGCACGCCGAGAAGCCCTTCTTCGGCTCGCTGGTCGACTTCATCACCGGCGGCCCCCTGCTGGCCCTGGTCGCCGAGGGCCCCCGGGCCATCGAGGCCTTCCGGGCCCTGGCCGGCGCCACCGACCCGGTCAAGGCCGCCCCGGGCACCATCCGCGGCGACTTCGCCCTCGAGGTGCAGAACAACATCGTGCACGGCTCGGACTCCCCGGAGTCGGCCCAGCGCGAGATCGGGCTGTTCTTCCCGTCCCTGTGAGCTGGTGGCCGGGCCCGCGGGCCCGGCTACCCTGGGTCGCGCCATGACTGTCGAGAGCCTGTACCCCCGACTCGAGCCGCTGCTGGCCCAGGTGCAGAAGCCGATCCAGTACGTCGGCGGCGAGCTGAACGCCCAGACCAAGCCGTGGGACGACGTCGCCGTCCACTGGGCGCTCATGTACCCCGACGCCTACGAGGTCGGCCTGCCCAACCAGGGCCTGATGATCCTGTACGAGGTGCTCAACGAGCGCCCCGACGCCCTGGCCGAGCGCACCTACGCCGTGTGGCCCGACCTCGCCGCGCTCATGCGCGAGCACGGCGTCGGGCAGTTCACGCTGGAGAACCACCGGCCGGTGCTCGACTTCGACGTCCTCGGCGTCAGCTTCGCCACCGAGCTCGGCTACACCAACCTGCTCGAGGCGCTCGACCTCGCCGGCGTCCCGCTGCACGCTCATGACCGCGACGAGACCCACCCGGTCGTCGTCGCCGGCGGGCACGCGGCGTTCAACCCCGAGCCGGTCGCGGACTTCGTGGACTGCGCGGTGCTCGGCGACGGCGAGCAGGTCGTCGGCGACATCACCGACGTCGTCGCCGCCTGGAAGGACGCCGGCCGCCCCGGCGGGCGCACCGAGCTGCTGGCCCGCCTGGCCCGCGTCGAGGGCGTCTACGTGCCGCAGTTCTACGCGGTCAGCTACCTGCCCGACGGCACCATCGAGGCCTTCACCCGCACCCGGGACGACGTCCCCGCGCAGGTGGCCAAGCGCACCGTGATGGACCTCGACGAGTGGCCCTACCCCAAGCAGCCGCTGGTCCCGCTCGCCGAGAGCGTGCACGAGCGGATGAGCGTGGAGATCTTCCGCGGCTGCACCCGCGGCTGCCGGTTCTGCCAGGCCGGGATGATCACCCGCCCGGTGCGCGAGCGGACCATCACCGGCATCGGCTCGATGGTCGACACCGGCCTGAAGGCCACCGGCTACCAGGAGGTGGGCCTGCTCTCCCTGAGCAGCGCCGACCACTCCGAGATCGGCCAGCTGGCCACGGAGCTCGCCGACCGGTACGAGGGCACCAACACCGGCCTGTCGCTGCCCTCGACCCGGGTGGACGCCTTCAACGTGACCCTGGCCAACGAGCTGTCCCGCAACGGGCGCCGCTCCGGGCTCACCTTCGCCCCCGAGGGCGGCAGCGAGCGCATCCGCCGGGTGATCAACAAGACCGTGTCCAAGGACGACCTGGTCCGCACCGTCACCACCGCCTACGCCAACGGCTGGCGGCAGGTGAAGCTCTACTTCATGTGCGGCCTGCCCACCGAGACCGACGAGGACGTGCTCGAGATCGCCGAGCTCGCCACCGAGGTCATCCGGGCCGGGCGGGAGGCCAGCGGCTCCAAGGACATCCGCTGCACCGTCTCCATCGGCGGGTTCGTGCCCAAGCCGCACACCCCCTTCCAGTGGGCGTCGCAGGCCTCGGCCGAGACCATCGACCACCGGCTGCGGGTGCTGCGCGAGGCGATCAACGCCGACCGCCGGCTGGGCCGCTCCATCGGCATCCGGTACCACGACGGCAAGCCCGGGATCATCGAGGGCCTGCTGTCCCGCGGGGACCGCCGCGTCGGCCGGGTCATCGAGCGGGTGTGGCGCGACGGCGGGCACTTCGACGGCTGGAGCGAGCACTTCTCCTACGACCGGTGGGTGGCCGCGGCCGCCGAGGAGCTGGCGCCCTTCGGCGTCGACCTCGACTGGTACACCACCCGCGAGCGCGGGGAGCACGAGGTGCTGCCCTGGGACCACCTGGAGTCCGGCCTGGACAAGGAGTGGCTCTGGGACGACTGGCAGGACGCGATCAGCGAGGAGGAGGTCGCCGACTGCCGGTGGACCCCCTGCTACGACTGCGGCGTCTGCCCGACCATGGGCACCGAGATCCAGATCGGCCCCACCGGCCGCTCGCTGATCCCGCTCACCCCGGTCGGCGCCGGGCCCCGGCCCACGGCACACGCGCACTGATGGCCCGCCAGCCCGACGGCCCCCCGCCGCCGCCCACCGTGCAGAAGCTGCGGCTGCGCTACACCAAGCGCGGCCCGCTGCGGTTCGCCTCGCACCGCGACCTGGCGCGCGCCCTGGAGCGGGCGCTGCGCCGGGCGCAGGTGCCGATGGCGTTCTCCGCCGGCTTCAGCCCGCACCCGAAGATCAGCTACATGGGTGCGGCGCCGACGGGTGCGGCGTCGGAGGCGGAGTACGTCGAGATCGGGCTGGCGGTCCGCTGCGACCCCGAGGCCGTGCGGGTGGCGCTGGACGACTCGCTGCCCCCGGGCATCGACGTCCTGGAGTGCGTGGAGGCCGGCGAGGGCACCGGCGGGCTCGCGGAGCGGCTGGACTCCACCCGCTGGCGCATCGACCTGGCCGACGTGGACCCGGAGAAGCTGTCCGCGGCGGTCCGGGCGCTGCTGTCGGCCGAGGTGGCGATGGTCGCCAAGCGCACGAAGAACGGCACCAAGGACGTCGACGTCCGGGCCGCCCTGGTCTCGGCATCGGTGGCCGGGGAGGCAGGTCGTGCCATACTGCACGTGGTGGTACGGCAGGTGACGCCTACCGTACGACCGGACGACGTGTTGGCCGCACTGGCTGCCGTCGCCGACCTGCACCCGCCGGTGCCCCCCCGGGCCGTGCGTGAGGCGCAGGGCCGGCTCGACGGCACCGGTGAGGTGACCGACCCGCTCGAGCCCGACCGCGAGGCCGGCTCCCGCTGCCAGGGGGAGCCCCAGCCGGTCTGACCCGGACGGCGCCGGGCACCCGGGCCGGCGCCCGTCACCCGCACCACGAACTGCCAGCCGTGGCGCACCCAGCCTTCTGCAGCACCAGCACAGCTCCACCCGCGAGCCAGCACTGCGCCCAGCACGACCACAGCACCACCCGGGACCCCGGTCACCCGGCCGGGTCCCGCGCACAGACTTCACGCGGGCCCCGGCGCGCCGCACGGCGTACCGACCCGCCCGACCCGCGCCCCTGCGCGGCCGCCAGTCGCCCTCGGCGATCGGCGCCCGGGGGCGCACCAGGAGGCGAGCCCTTCGTGGCCGACACCGACGACACCACCAGCGACACCACACCGGGGACCCCGGACCAGCAGGTCGCCGAACCGCAGGACACCACCCCGCCGGACATCCCGGCCGGCGAGCCCGCCCCCGACGAGGAGCCCACCGAGGAGCCGGCCGAGGACTCCGCGGAGCCGGTCGCCGAGCTGCGGGCCGACGCCGCGACCCTGGAGGCCGCGGCCATCCCGCCGACCCGCGCGCCGGCGGAGGACGCCGAGGCGCCCCGCTTCGGCGCCCAGTTCAGCTCCCCGGAACCCACCACCGTCACCGCCCGCCCGCGCCGCCGGGCCACCCGACACGCGCCGTCGGCCGACCCGGACTCGGTGGAGCCCGCCCCGGCCGCCCCGCCGGTGCACCCCGACGT
>NZ_JAMXRZ010000028.1 GCF_024124375.1 Klenkia sp. PcliD-1-E | reverse complement strand
GGCGCGGTCGGTGAGCAGCTGACCGGTCCACACCGGTTCCTCGGTCCACTCGGGCTCGATGCCGACCGCCTCGCCGACGGCGCCCAGGTAGTCGCCCCAGGTCGCCGGCTCCCCGGCCACCAGCACCGGTGTCGTCCCGCCGGGGACCGGGCCCTGCTCCGGGTCGTCGGAGGTGACGACGGCGCCCACCGCCACGTCGGCGATCATCGCGGCCAGGTCCTCGACGTGCACCCACGGCCAGCTCTTCGCCGGGTTCACGCCGCGGTCGCCGTCGACGAAGGCCTGCGGCCGCAGGGTGTTCCACGCCGACGTCGGGCCGGCCCCGGCGATCGCCGGCGGGCGGACCAGCACCGTCGTCAGGCCCTCGACCTGCGCGAGCGCCTCGTCGGCGGCGTTCTTGGTGTCGGGGTAGTCGCCGCTGCCCTCCGGCAGCAGCGGGGCGTCCTCGGCGAGGTCGCCCTGCTCCGGGGACCGGTCGTACACCCCGGCGGTGGAGACGTGCACCAGCCGCTGCACCCCGGCGTCCCGGGCGGCGCAGGCCTGCCGCGCGGTGCCCTCGACCCCGACCTCGTGCTGCGCCTCCCGCGAGGACCCCATCGGGTGCACGGTGGTGACCAGGGCGTCGGCACCACCGAGCACGTCGGCGACGTCCCCCACGTGCTCGGTGACGCCGCCCAGCTCGGGCGCGGTGCCCGGCCGGCGGACGACGGCGCGGACCTCGGCCCCCCGGTCGGCGAGTGCCCGGCACACGGCGGTGCCGACCAGACCGTTGGCACCGGTGACCACGACGACGGGGGTGGGTGAGCTCATGCCCCCACCCTGCGTCGGGAACCCCGACCCCGCAGCCCGGCGGGGTTCCGCAGGCGGGTCGGGCGCGGCAGGCTGACCCGGTGACCGACACCGGCATCGACCCCACCGTCCCGCCCACCGGCCCCGGCTGCGTCGAGTGCGAAGCGGGCTCCTCGTGGTGGCTCCACCTGCGCCGCTGCGCGCAGTGCGGGCACGTGGGGTGCTGCGACGACTCCCTCGGCAAGCACGCCACCGCGCACGCCGAGGCCACCGGCCACCCGGTCATCCAGAGCTTCGAGCCGGGCGAGGACTGGTTCTACGACTACCGGACGCAGCAAGGCTTCGAGGGTCCCGAGCTGGCGGCGCCGCACAGCCACCCGGCCGACCAGTCCGCCCCCGGACCGGCCGACCGGGTCCCGGCGGACTGGGTGGCGCGGCTGGGGCGGTGACGGCCGGTCGGGGGCGTCGTCGTCCGGGAGCGCGGGACGGCCGGGCCGTGGACTGCGGCGCTGCGGGAGGGCTGCTTCACTCCCGGCATGGTCGCCCCGATGCCCGGTCCCCTGGACCCCAGCCAGCCCATCCCCGACGACCCGGGTGAGCTGCTCCCCGACACGCCGGACACCCTGCCCCCGGCGCCGGTCGAGCCCACCCCGGAGGACCCGGGCGGCGACCCCGGCGGCGTGCCCGAGCCGGCCTGAGACCGCCCGCGACCAGGCGTCGTCGATCGTCGTCGTCCGCAGGTCGGGCACGCCGTCGGCCGGCCCGTCGACCCCGCACCTCGCGGTGATCGTCAGGGATGTCAGGCGAGGACCTCGCCGAGGAAGTCCTGCAGCGCCCGCCAGGACCGCCGGTCGGCGGTCTCCTGGTAGGCCGCACCGTGCTCGGGGGCGTCGACGCCGGGGACGGCGAAGGCGTGCAGCGCGCCGCTGTAGGTGACCACCTGCCAGTCGGGCGCGCCCGCCGTCCGCAGCTCGTCCTCGAACTCCTCGACGGCCGAGACCGGCACCATCGGGTCGTCGGCGCCGGTGAGCACCAGCAGCGGGGCGGTGATGCTGCCCGGCTCCGCGGGCGCACCGGTGTTGAGGCCGCCGTGGAAGGACACCACCCCGGCGACGTCGGCCCCGGCCCGCGCCGCCTCCAGCGCCCCGCTGCCGCCCAGGCAGTAGCCCATGACGACCACCCGCGCGGGGTCCACCCGGGGGTCGGCGCGCAGCAGCTCCAGGTTGGCCAGCACGCGCTCCCGGAACAGCGCGACGTCGCCGTAGAGCTCCCCGGCCAGCCGCTGCGACTCCCCCGCGTCGGTCGGCTGGTCGTCCTTGCCGAACACGTCGCCGGCCAGCGCGACGTGGCCCAGCCGGGCGAGCATCTGGGCGCGCACCCGCACGTGGTCGGTCATCCCGGACCAGTCGTGCAGCACCAGCACACCCGGACGGCGCCCCTCGACCCCGGCCGGCGCGGCCAGGTACGCCTCCAGCTCGGTGCCGCCGACGGTGGTCCCCACGGTGCCGGTCTCCACCTCGGCGGGGGGCACGGTGTCCAGGACGCGCTGCAGTTCAGGGGTCATGCCCGGAAGCTACGCCCGGCCCCCGGCCCTCACAGCACGGCGTGCAGGGCCAGGAAGCCCGCCGTGCCGAGGGCCAGCGCGGGTGCCAGCCAGCGCAGCACCGCGCCCCACTGCCGGCCGTGCCGCCCCAGCCCGACGAGCAGCCCCAGCCCGACCACCCCGGACACCACCGCGGAGTCCGTGTACCGCAGCACCGCGCCGAACACGACCAGGGCCTCGGTCAGCCACACCGCGACCAGCAGCCCCGCCCCGGCCCCCCGCCAACGGTCCGTCCGGGTCCACCAGGCCCACCCGGCCAGCCCCAGCACGGCGCCGCCGACGAGTCCGCCGGCGGTCCACACCAGCACCCACGGCGTGCTCGCGGCGAACCCCCGGGCCGCGGCCACCAGGTAGTAGCCCGGCACCTGCGCCGTGCAGGCCAGCACCCCGGCCAGGACGGCGACCCGCGGTGACCGCGCCCGGGCGCCGAGGACGAACGGCGCCAGCAGCCAGGGCCCGACCGCGTTCGCCAGGCCGGCCAGCGCCGTCCCGCCCAGCAGCGTCTGCGCCGGGGAGGTCAGCGCGCCGACGGCCAGCCCGACCGCGACGGCGACGAGCAGGAGGCGGACGGGGGTCGAGCCGGTCCGGGTGCGGGGCAGCAGGGCGATGGTCACGACGTCGATGGTGGGACCGGGTGCACCCCCGGCACATCGGTCCCCGGACGGATCCCGCCTCCGCCCCCCGGGCGGACCCGCCGGTCCGGGCGTGCGCCGGTGACGGCCGGGTAGGCGGGGTGCAGCGGGGCGCATGCGACGCCCCACCGACGAGGAGCGTGCGATGCGAGCAGTGCAGGTGCCGTCGGCCGGGGCCGACTTCGAGGTCGTCGAGCGGGGCCGCCCGGAGCCCGGTCGCGGGCAGGTGCTGGTGCGGGTGAGCGCCAACGGCGTGTGCCACAGCGACGCGTGGGCGCTGGGTGGCATGGCCAGCGAGTACCCGCGGGTGCCCGGCCACGAGGCCGCCGGCGTCGTCGAGGCGGTTGGCGAGGGCGTCGAGCAGTGGCAGCCCGGCACCCGGGTGGGCGTGGGCTGGTTCGGCGGCGCCTGCCACGTGTGCGACCCGTGCCGAACGGGGGACTTCATCTCCTGCCAGCGGATGGGGGTCACCGGCCTGAGCGCCGACGGCGGCTACGCCGATTACCTGGTCGCCCCCGCCGACGCGCTGGCCCGCATCCCCGACGGCCTGTCCGACACCGATGCCGCGCCGCTGATGTGCGCAGGGGTCACCACCTTCCACGGCCTGCGGGAGAGCGGCGCCCGGATCGGCGACCTGGTCGCCGTCCTCGGCCTCGGCGGCCTGGGCCACCTGGGCGTGCAGTTCGCCTCGAAGCTCGGCTTCGAGACCGTGGCCGTCGCCCGCGGCGCGGAGAAGGGCGACTTCGCCCGGCAGCTCGGCGCCCACCACTACCTGGACAGCACCGCCGTCGACGTGGGCGAGGAGCTGGGCAAGCTGGGCGGGGCGAGCGCGGTGCTGGCCACCGTCACCGACGCCGAGGCGATGGCCGCGACCGTCCCGGGCCTGGCCCCCCGCGGCCGGCTGGTGGTCCTCGGCGCCCCCGAGCAGCCGCTGACGCTGCCCGCCACCGACCTCATCTCGGCCAGCCGGGTCGTCGCCGGCCACGCCTCGGGCACCGCGAAGGACTCCGAGGACACCCTGCGGGTCGCCGCCCGCCTCGGCGTCCGGCCGATGGTCGAGACCGCCCCGCTGGAGGAGGCCGCCTCCGCCTTCGCCCGGATGATGGACGGCAAGGCCCGCTTCCGGATGGTGCTGACCACCTGAGCCGGGACGGATGACGTAGCGGGGAGGGGACGGAGGGGCGTCGGCCGCCGTCCGCTCCCCGCCTACCGTCGGGACGCCGAGCCCCGACGACCGAGGAGTCCCATGCCCGACGCAGGGTCCGTGCTGGTGGTCAGCGCGCACGCCGCCGACTTCGTCTGGCGCGCCGGAGGCGCGCTGGCCCTCTACGCCGACCGCGGCGCCGCCGTGCACGTGGTGTGCCTGAGCTTCGGCGAGCGCGGGGAGTCCCAGGGCCTGTGGAAGCGGGAGGGCATGACGCTGCAGGGGGTCAAGGACGCCCGCCGCGAGGAGTCCGGCAACGCCGCGCAGGTGCTCGGCGCCACGGTGGAGTTCCTCGACCTCGGCGACTACCCGCTGCGCGTCGACACGGCCGCCGAGGACCGGCTGGTCGGGATCCTGCGCGAGCACTCCCCCGACGTCCTGCTCACCCACGTGGCCCGGGACCCGTACAACACCGACCACGACCTCGCCCACGCCACCACCCTGCGCACCCGGATGGTCGCCCAGGCCCACGGCCACGACCGGACGACGACGCCGCTGGGTGCCGCGCAGGTGTTCCAGTACGAACCGCACCAGCCCGAGGTGTGCGGGTTCGTCCCCGACCTGCTGCTCGACGTCACCCCCGTCTGGGACCGCAAGCTCGAGGCGATGCGCTGCATGGCCGGGGGCCAGGGCCACCTGGTGGACTACTACACCGACCTCGGGGTCCGCCGCGGCGTGCAGGCCCGCCGCAACGGCGCCCCCGCCGAGGTCACCCACGCGGAGGCCTTCACCCGCACCTTCCCCTCCGTCGGGTCGGAGCTCCGGTGAGCCGGCACGTCGTCGTCCGCACCTCGAAGGGTCCCGACCCCGACGACCTCGCCGCCCTGGCGCGGTCCGGCGTGGCGACCGCGCACGAGGCGGCCGGGCGCACCGGCCTGGTGGGGCCCGAGCTGCGGCCCATCTACCCCGGCGCCCGGATCGCCGGCCGCGCGGTCACCGTGCTCTCCCACCCCGGGGACAACCTGATGGTGCACGCCTGCATCGAGCAGTGCCGGGCCGGCGACGTGCTGGTCATCGCCACCACCTCGCGCAGCACCGACGGCATGTTCGGCGAGCTGTTCGCCACCCAGCTGCAGGCCCGGGGCGTGCTGGGCCTGGTCACCGACGCGGGCGTCCGCGACGTCGCCGAGCTGACCGCGATGGGCTTCCCCGTGTGGTCCCGCGCGGTGCACGCCCAGGGCACCGCCAAGGCCGTGCCCGGCTCGGTCAACGTGCCGGTCGTCGTCGCGGGCCGGCTGATCACGCCCGGGGACGCCGTGGTCGCCGACGACGACGGCGTGATGTGCGTGCCGCGGGCCGACGTCCCCGCCGTGGTGGCCGCCGCGGCGAAGCGCGAGGCGAACGAGGAGGCCAAGCGCGAGCAGTTCCGGAGCGGGGTGCTGGGCCTGGACCTCTACGACCTGCGCCCCACCCTGGAACGGCTCGGGGTCACCTACGTGGACGGCGACGCGTGAGCACGTTCGTCCTGGTGCACGGGGCCTGGCACGGCGGGTGGTGCTGGGACCGGGTGGCCCAGCCGCTGCGCGCCGCCGGGCACGCCGTGCTCGCCCCCACCCTCACCGGCCTGTCGGAGCGGGCACACCTGCTCACCCCGATGGTCGGGCTCGACACCCACGTCGAGGACGTCGTCCGGCTGGTGGAGACCCTCGACCTGCGCGACGTCGTGCTGGTCGGGCACAGCTACGCCGGGCAGGTGGTCACCGCGGTCGCCGACCGGGTCCCCGACCGCATCGCGCTGCGGGTGCACCTGGACGCCTTCGTCGGCGAGGACGGCGAGTGCGCCCGCGACCTGCTCCCCGACACCGTCGCGCACCACTGGGCGGAGTCGGCCGAGCAGCAGGGCTTCGGCTGGCTGGTCGCCGTCCGCAAGCTCTCGGTCCTCGGGGTGACCGAGCAGGCCGACGTCGACTGGCTGACCCCCAAGCTCACCCCGCACCCGTGGAGGACCTACCTGGACCCGCTCCGGCTGACCGGCGCCGTCGACGCCGTGCCCGCGGCGTTCGTGGAGTGCACCGACTGGATGCGCGTGTTCGCCGGCCAGGCCGACCGGGCCCGCGCGAAGGGCTGGCCGGTGCACGAGATCGCCACCGGCCACGAGGCGATGGTCACCGCCCCCGACGAGCTCGCCGCCCTGCTCGACCGACTCGCACCCTGAAACGGAGAGACCGTGGAGTTCCTGGTCCGCACCGAGAACCTGCTGCCCGCCGACACCCCCGACGACGTCCGGGAGTCCCTGCGCGCCGGTGAGCGCGCCCGCGCCCAGGAGCTGCGCGACGCCGGCGTCCTGAAGCGTCTGTGGCGGGTGCCCGGCCGCAACGCCACCGTCGGGCTCTACGAGGCCGCCGACCCGGCGGAGCTGCACGACGCGCTGGTGTCGCTGCCGATGTGGAAGCACATGGACGTGCGCGTGGAGGCGCTGGCCACCCACCCGCAGGAGCGGTGAGCACCCCGCGGGTCGCCGTCGTCACCGGCGCGGCCGGCGGCATCGGCGCGGACATCGCCGCCCGGCTGGTCGCCGACGGGTTCACCGTCGCGGGCCTGGACGTCGCCGCCCCCGGGGACGTCGACGGGGTCACCTGGTGGGCCTGCGACGTCAGCGACCCCGACGCCGTCCGGGCCGTGGTCGCCGAGGTGGTGGACCGGTTCGGCGGGGTGGACGTGCTGGTCAACGACGCCGGGCTGCTCTCGGGTCGGGCCAGCTTCCTGGAGGCCACGCCCGAGCAGCTGCACCGCTACTTCGACGTCAACGCGGTGGGCACCCTGCTGATGACCCAGGCCTGCTTCCCGCACCTGCGCGACGCCCAAGACCGCGGCCGGGTGGTGAACCTGGGCAGCCGGACCTTCTTCACCGGCGCCCCCGGCCAGCTGGCCTACGTGGCCAGCAAGGGCGCCGTCCTCGGCATGACCCGGGTGCTGGCCCGCGAGCTGGGCGAGCACCGGATCACCGTGAACGCCGTCGTCCCCGCGCAGGTGGAGACCCCGGGCACCCGGGCGCACTCCGGGCCGGAGGTCTTCGCCCGCACCCGCGCGCAGCAGGCCATCGACGAGCCGGTCACCGGCGTCGAGGTGGCCGGCCTGGTGTCCTACCTGGCCGGCCCCGACGGCCGGCTCACCACCGGCCAGACCCTGGTCGTGGACGGCGGCGGCCTGTTGCACTGAGGGCGGCCGCCCCCTGCCCGCCGTTGATCATCGCCATCGGAAGCTCGGACACGCTGTGCGCCGGCGTGTCCCAGCTGCACCTCACGATGATCACCTGCGAGGAGGGGGCCTCAGGCGAAGACCACCGTCCGGTTGCCCACCACCGCGATGCGGGTCTCGGTGTGCCACCGGACGGCGCGCGCCAGCGCCCGGCTCTCCGCCTCCCGGCCGCGGGCGGCGAGGTCGTCGGGGCTGTAGGAGTGGTCCACCCGGATGAGCTCCTGCTCGATGATCGGGCCCTCGTCGAGGTCGGCGGTCACGTAGTGCGCCGTCGCGCCGATGACCTTCACGCCGCGTGCGTGCGCCTGGTGGTAGGGCCGGGCGCCCTTGAAGCTGGGCAGCATCGAGTGGTGGATGTTGATCGCCCGGCCCGCCAGCGCCCGGCACAGGCCGTCGCTGAGGATCTGCATGTAGCGGGCCAGCACGACCAGCTCGACCCCCTCGGCCTCGACCAGCTCCAGCAGCTGCGCCTCGGCGTCGGCCTTGGTGTCGGGGGTGACCGGGATGTGCACGAACCGCACGCCGTAGCTGTCGGCGACCCGGCCCAGGTCGGGGTGGTTGGAGACCACGGCGACGACGTCCATCGACAGCTCGCCGACCGAGGCGCGGAACAGCAGGTCCACCAGGCAGTGCGCGAACTTGCTGACCATGATCACCACGCGCGGCCGGTGGCTGCGGTCGGCGACGGTCCAGGTCATCCCGAACTGCTCCGCGACCGGCGCGACGGCGGCGCGGACGGCGTCGAGGTCCAGCGGGCTGCCGTCGGCGTGCGCGAACTCCACCCGCATGAAGAACTCGCCGGTGGTGGAGCTGCCGAACTGACCGCTCTGCACGATCGTGCAGGACTGGTCGACCAGGACGCCGGTGACGGCGTGCACGATGCCGGGGGCGTCGGGGCAGTGCAGCAGCAGCACGCCGTGCTGGGCGTCGGCGGGCGGGGTCATGGCACCTCCACGGGGGTGCGGGCCTCGGCGGCGAGCCGGGCCGCGCGGACGGTGGTGCGCAGCAGCCAGACGTCGGTGACCGGCCCGACGCCGCCGGGCACCGGGGTGATCGCCCGGACGCGCGGCGCGACCGAGTCGGCGTCGACGTCCCCGACCATGTGCACGGTGCCGTCGGGAGCGGTGCGCGGGTTGATGCCGACGTCGATGACGACGGCGCCCTCGCTGACGTGCTCGGCCTTGATCAGGCCGGCCTTCCCGGCGGCGACCACCAGGACGTCGGCCCAACGGGTGTGCCGGCCGATGCCGGTGGTGCGGTCGGCCCACTCGTCGACCGACTGCACGGTGGCCTGCCGCTCGTAGCCCAGGCTGATCGCCGGTTTGCCGACGTTGTTGGACCGGCCGACGACGACGATGTTCGCCCGGTGGTAGAACGCCGCCCGGTCCTCCCCCACCGAGTCCAGCCAGGTGTCGAGCAGGTGGAACACCGAGGCGGCGGTCGAGGGCACGAACCGGGGCACGCCGAGCGCCAGCAGGCCGGCGTTCTCCGGGTGCACGCACTCGACGTCCTTGAGCGGGTCGATCGCGCGGAACACCCGCGCCTCGTCGATGCCCGGCGGCAGCGGCCGGAGCACGAGGATCCCCGACACCGCCGGGTCGGCGTCCAGCAGCTCGACCTCGGCCAGCACCTCGGCCTCCGACGCCGTCGCGGGCAGCGCGCGGTGCAGGTAGGGCACCCCGAGCTCGTCGGCCAGCCGCCGCAGACGCCGCTGGTAGGCCCCGGCGCTGTACTCCTCGCCGACCGCCAGGGTGGCCAGGCCGATGCCGACGCCGTCCGCCCGGGCCGCGGCGACCTCACCGACCAGCTGCTCCTTCAGCTGCCGGGCACAGGCCCGGCCGTCGATGACCTGCGCGGTCATGTCAGCCGGGCCAGCCACCGCTGCCGCCAGGCCTCGGTGGTGTCGAGCTCGTTGAAGGTGAACACGTGCAGCCCGTGCAGTCCGTTGTCGGCGCGGCCGAAGGCCGGGGTCAGCCGCTGGATGAGCTTGTCGGGGCTGTAGCCGCCGGGCAGGAAGAACCGCCAGAACATGTTCTGCTGCTTCTTCAGGAACCGGGCGGACTGCCCCAGCCCCAGGCCGGCGGAGACCCGGATCAGCTTCTGCCGGCTGATCGCGCCGGGGATGCCGACCCGGATGGGCAGGGTGACCCCGCGGGCCTGCACGGTGCGCGCCCAGTCGACGGTGGTGCCGGCGTCGAAGCACAGCTGGGTGATGACCTGGGTGGCGTGCTCGGCCTTGGCCTCCAGCGCCCGCTCGATGAGCTCGGCGGCGATGCTGCCGTGGCCCTCGGGGTAGCCGCCGATGCCGACCGTCGAGAACGGGCGGCCCATCTCGTCGAGGGCCTCCAGCAGGCCGAGGGCGTCCACGAAGTCACCGGCCGGCTCGGCGGCGTCGCCGCCGATCACGAACACCCGGTCCACGCCGGCACCGGTCAGCTGGGCGACCAGGTCGGCCAGGTGGGCGCGGTCGCGGACCAGGCGGGCGGCAAGGTGCGGCGCCGCCCGGTAGCCCGCGCCGGTGAGCCGCACGGCCAGGTCCACGGTGGGCCCGAGCCCCTTGGCCTCGGTCGTGGTGACGGTCAGGGCGACGTCGGTGGGGACGTCGGCCAGGACCTTCTCCTCCGCCGTCTTGAAGGGCAGCACCTCGTAGGTGGCGTCCCGCAGCGCGGCGACCAGCTCGGCCCGGCCGGGACGGCTGGACGGGGCGCGACGGGAGCTGTCGACCACGGCCATCACCGGTCCCGGTAGCTGCTGCGGGCGAACTGCACGTAGGGGGCGGGGGCGACCGTCGCGCGGATCTCCACCACCCGGTGCTCCTCGACCTGCGGCTTGCGCGAGGTGGGCTGCTCGCCCCAGCGGACGACGACCTCGGTGCCGGGCTCGGCGTGCTCCTTGTCCAGGGTCGCCAGGGAGGCCATGACCCGCTCGTTGGCGATGTAGCCGCAGTCCAGGGACACCCCGACCTGCCGGCCGTCGCGCAGCACCTGGTCCTCCTGGTGCAGGGCGTAGCGGATCTTGGGCAGGTCCATGTACTTGGCGCCGGGGCCCGGCTGCATCATCGAGGCCATCGCGGCGGCGACGTCGTCGGCGTCCCACACCAGCGTGACCTTGCGCCGGGGCGGGTCGACGGCGAGGGCCTCCAGGGCTTCCCGGCCGACGAAGTCGTGGTCGAACTTGACGTTGCGGTCGTAGCCGATGTCGTAGGGGGTCAGGTAGTAGTCGCTGATCTCGTCGGAGTCGACGCTGCCGCCGATCGCGCCGATCGCGGTGGCGGGCAGCCACTCGCGGTACTCCTGCATCAGCGGGTGGTCGCCGAACACGGCCGGGATCGGGGCGGGCACCCAGCCCGACTCCAGGTTGGCGGTGGAGTAGGCCTTCGCGCCGGCCCGGACCAGGCCGTGGTCGGCCCCGGCGTCCAGCAGCGCCTGCAGCACCTTCTCGCCCTCGGCCCACGGGCCGAACAGCTCGAAGCCGGGCTGGCCGGCCATGCCGTGCCGCAGCCCGCGCACCGTCGTCCCGGCGATGGTGAAGGTGGCCATGTGGAAGAACTTGGTCTCCGGCAGCGGCTGCCCGGTGGCCTGCTCCAGGACGGCGGCCGCCGTCGGTCCCTGCAGCTCGTAGCGGTAGAGCCGGGGCGGGCCGTCGGTGCGGACGGCGGAGTTGTCGTCGCGCTCGGCGGTGACGTCGTGCTCTCCGCGCTGCAGGTGGAACAGCACCCAGTCGATGACCATGGGGTGCCCGACCAGGTCGAAGACCTCCTCCTCGAGGTGGAAGAGGATCGCGTCGCCGATCAGCTGGCCGTCGGGGTTGACCGCCACGAACTGCTTGGCCTTGTCCACGCCGAAGCCCTCGAAGGTGTTGACCGCCAGGCCGCGCAGCAGCTCGAGCGCGCCGGGGCCGGAGAGGAACAGGTCGGTCATGTGGTGTGACTGGTCCAGCAGCGCGCACGTCTCCGCCCACGCCCGCTGCTCGGAGCGCCAGTTGGTGAACTCCGGGGCGACCGGGAAGGTCATGGCGCGGGCGGCGGAGTGCCGCAGCAGCTCGACCGGGGAGCCGGCGCGGGCGATCGCGTCGGCCAGGGACTCGGCGGTCATCGGGGTCCTTCCTCGCAGGAGGTGCCAGCGCGCACCGCTGACCTGCCTCGACGCTAGGTGGGCCGCCGTCCCCGGCAGATCGCCCGCTTGACCGGACCCGGGTGCGCAGCCGTCGTGGCCGACCTAGGGCAAGTGACGTAGCGGCGGGGCCAGCGGTTGCCGTGGGGGCCGTGCGGCGTCCAGCACTCGCAAGGCCTGCACCGAACCCTCGACGTCGTGCACCCGCACGCCCCACGCGCCGGCCTGGGCGGCGAGCACGGTGGTCACGGCGGTGGCGCCGTCCCGGTCGGTGGCCGGGCGCCGCTCGCCGTCCCGCACCACCCCGGCCAGGAACCGCTTGCGCGACGCCCCGACCAGGACGGGCAGCCCGGTGGCGACCAGGACGTCGAGCCCGCGCAGCAGCCGCCAGTTGTGGTCGGCGGTCTTCGCGAAGCCCAGGCCGGGGTCCAGCACCAGCTGCCGGGGGTCGACGCCGGCACCTGTCCAGCGGTCGACCAGGGCGAGCAGGTCGGAGCGCACCTCGGCGACGACGTCGGCGTAGTGCGCCCGGGTGTCCATGTCGTGGCTGGGGCCGCGGCCGTGGGTCAGCACCCAGGTCGCGCCGGACCCCGCCAGCACCCCGGCCATCGCGGGGTCGGCGAGGCCGCCGCTGACGTCGTTGACCACGACGGCGCCGCGGTCGAGCGCGGCCCGGGCCACCGACGCCCGGGTGGTGTCGACGCTGACCGGCACGCCTTGGCCGGCCAGGGCGGCGACGACGGGCAGCACCCGGGCGAGCTCGACGTCCTCGGGCACCCGGCCGGCACCGGGCCGGGTGGACTCCCCGCCCACGTCGACCCACGCCGCACCCTCGGCGTGCAGCACCAGCCCGTGCTCGACGGCGGCCCCGGTGCGGTCGTACCGGCCACCGTCGGAGAAGGAGTCCGGCGTGACGTTGACGACGCCCATCACCCGGCAGGTGCCCACCGCGGACGGGCGTACCGCGGCGGCGGTCACCGTGCTCAGGCCTGGACGGGGGCCCGGTTGTCGAACAGCGCGAGGCCGGCGGCGGTGTTCGAGGCGGGTACGTGGTAGGCGGTGTGCACCTTGGTGACCTGCGCGTTCATCGCCCCGCGCATGACCAGCCACATGATCAGCTCGATGCCCTCCGAGCCGGCCTCGCGGATGTAGTCCTCGCGGGTCAGCGCGGCCAGCGTGGCCGGGTCGCGCTCGATGGCGTCCAGGAACATGTGGTCGAACTCGGGGTTGATGAACCCGGCGCGGGTGCCGGCGAGCTGGTGGGACATTCCGCCGGTGCCGAGGATGCCGACCGTGATGTCCTCGGGGTAGCTGGCCAGCGCCCGGCCCAGCGCCTGGCCCAGGGCGTAGCAGCGGGCCGCGGTGGGCTGCGGGTAGCTGATCACGTTGACCATCAGCGGGATGACCGGGCACGGCCACGCGTCGCCCGGGTCCGGCGTCCACACCGACAGCGGCACCGTGAAGCCGTGGTCGACGTCCAGCTCGCGGAAGACGGTCATGTCGAACCCGTCGTCGACCAGGCTCTGCAGCAGGTGGAAGGACAGCTCGGGGTGCCCGACGACGTCGGGCACGGCGCGCCGTCCGAACCCCTCGTCGGCGACCGCGTAGCGGTCGGCCACCCCGATGCCGAAGGTGGGCACGATGTCGAGGTCCACGCCGTTGGCGTGGTCGTTGTAGACCAGGACGGCGACGTCGGGCGTGCGGTCGGCCAGCCACTCCCGCGCCGGCTGGTAGCCGGCGAAGAGCTTGGACCACACCGGGTCCTCGTGCAGGCCGCGGTCCATGGCCGCGCCGATCGACGGCACGTGCGAGGTGCCCAGACCCCAGATGACCTCAGACATCGGTACGCCCCCCGGCGAGCATGGCGGCCTTGAAGTCCGCCTCGGACATCCCGGTGAACACCCCACCGAGGTACTGCATGGACAGCCCGTCCATCATGGCCAGCTTGTAGACGTAGAAGATGCTGCCGCCCAGGTCGAGCATCGCCTGCCAGTCGCGCTCCAGCACCGCCGTCGTCTGCTCCTGCGCCAGCCCGAACCGCTCGCAGTACGCGCGCTCGTCGGCCAGGAACTCCTCGCGGGCCTGCGCCCGCGTCAGCGACATGAACATCTTGTTCATCCGGTGTCCGCGCCGGCTCGTGGGGCCGTCGAAGACGTACGTCGGTGAGGGCTGCGGACTGGTCACACCGCGACGCTAGGCCGCAGCCGGGCGCGCGCGCACCGCGCGGCTGTCCCGACCCGGGCTACGTCGAATGACCGGGGCGCAGGTGTCGCATCCGACGCCGGGGTGCCGCCATTCCACGGTCCCGGCGCCGGTCCGGCGTCCCTAGGGTCGAGACGACGACCCAGCGACCAGAACGGGCAGGACATGACCGCCAAGAACCTGCAGGACGTGCTCGACCAGTCGGGCAGCACGGTGGACCTGCTGCGCAACTCGCAGCTGGGCACCTACATCTACCCCGTCGTCCCGTCGGAGTTCACCAACTTCCGGCGCGAGGTCAAGGCGTGGCAGCAGACCGCGGTGCTGTTCGACCAGTCCCACCACATGACCAACCTGTGGGTCTCCGGCGCCGACGCGCTCAAGCTGTTCACCGACACCGGCATCAACTCCACGGCGAGCTTCGCCGTCGACTCGGCCAAGCAGTTCGTCCCGGTGGCCCCGAACGGCGGCGTGATCGGCGACGGCATCCTGTTCCGCCTGGCCGAGGACGAGTTCGTCTACGTCGGCCGGGCGCCGGTGGCCAACTGGCTGATGTTCCAGGCCGAGACCGGTGGCTACGACGTCGACGTCCGCAACGACCCCCGGTCGCCGTCCCGCCCCTACGGCAAGCAGGTCACCCGCGACGTGTGGCGCTTCCAGATCCAGGGCCCCCGCGCGTGGGAGGTCATCGAGAAGGTCAACGGCGGCACGGTCGACAAGGTCAAGTTCTTCCGGATGGGCACCATGACCATCGCAGGCGAGGAGATCCGCACCCTCCGCCACGGCATGGCCGGTGCGCCCGGCCTGGAGATCTGGGGCCCGTACGCCAGCTACGACAAGGTCCGCGAGGCCATCCTGGACGCCGGCGCCGAGTTCGGTCTGGAGCCCGCCGGCGCGCGGGCCTACAGCTGCAACACCCTGGAGTCGGGCTGGATCCCCTCGCCGCTGCCGGCCATCTACGACGGCGAGGAGCTGCGGGCCTACCGCGAGTGGCTGCCCGCCCAGGGTTACGAGGCGACCAACGCGCTGGCCGGCAGCTTCGTCTCCGCCGACATCGCCGACTACTACACCAACCCCTGGGAGCTGGGGTACGGCAGCTTCGTGAAGTTCGACCACGACTTCATCGGCCGCGACGCCCTGGAGGCCATCCACCCCGCGACCCAGCGCCGCAAGGTCACCCTGGCGTGGAACGCCGACGACGTCGCCGAGCTGCTGGCCTCCCCCGTACGGCCGGGCCCCGGTTACCAGTTCTTCGACCTGCCCAACGCCAACTACGGCTCGTCGAACTTCGACTCCGTGCTCGACGCCGACGGCACCGTCGTCGGCGTCTCGATGTTCACCGGCTACAGCGCCAACGAGCGCACCGCGCTGTCGCTGGCCACCGTCGCCCCCGACGTCCCGCTGGGCGCCGAGGTGACCGTGGTGTGGGGCGAGCCGGACGGCGGCTCGGGCAAGACCACCGTCGAGCCGCACGAGCAGTTCAAGGTGCGGGCGATCGTCAGCCCGACGCCGTACGCAGCCATGGCGCGGGAGACCTACCAGCAGGGCTGGCGCACCTCCGCCACCAGCTGAGCCCCGCCGACGACGGCCGGTCCCCTCGCGGG
Source organism: Klenkia sp. PcliD-1-E (assembly GCF_024124375.1). Lineage (GTDB taxonomy): Bacteria > Actinomycetota > Actinomycetes > Mycobacteriales > Geodermatophilaceae > Klenkia. The sequence goes on along the minus strand of NZ_JAMXRZ010000028.1, from coordinate 24,287 downwards.
GCCGGCCGTCGCCGTGTCCGTGTCGACCCGCTCTGCGGAGCTGGGCCGGCCGCCGCCCTCGTCCGCCTGCCCGCAGGCGTGCCCCACCCTGGTGATCGGCCGGCGGGACCGTGGAGCTGGTCGCCCGCATCGGCACGCCCTTCACCCCCCACCGCCCGGACGCCGGCTGTCCGCGTCCACCTCCCGACCCGGGTCGGCCGCAGCGACAGCTGCCCGGTCGACCTCCCGACCGGGCTCCCGACGACGGCAGGTGCTGGCGTTCCCTGCGGACCACCGGCCGGCGGGGCCGGCACGGCTTGCAGGCGCGTCGTACCCACTCGTGCAGCGTCTCGGCGGCCGAGCGATGGCCGCCCCCGGAAGCAGGCGGACACGACTCCACCTGACCACCAGCGGGCACCCGCAGTGACGGTCATCTGACGGCAAGTTGCCTGCTCAGCGGCTCGTCGAACGGCCCGGAAATGTCGTACCCCTCCCCTACCGTGCAGGTCATGGAGCGGGAGGCGGAGTTCGGGGTGGCGCTGGCGGTGGCCGTCGTCGACCGCTCCCGTGCCCGCGGTCCAGAGAGCCCTCGGTTGTCCGAGGTCCTCGACCCCGCCTGGCTCGACGACGCGGCCTGCGCGTCCGAGATGCAGGCCGTGGCGGCGATGCGGGCTCGGCTGGACGCCTACGAGATCGGCGTCGTCGCCCGGCTGGCCGACCTGCGCCCCGACGTCTGGCAGGACGCGGACGACCCCGGGCACGGCGCCGACGGCTGGACCGCGCAGCGCGAGTTCTGCGGCGTCAGCGAGTTCTTCGTCGACGAGGTCGCCCTGGTCCTGGGCATCTCCCGCACGCGCGCCCACACCGTCGCGAACACGGCTCTCGTCCTGGTCCACCAGCTGCCCGCCACCTGGCACGCGCTGGCCGACGGCCTCATCGACCTGCCGCGCGCGCGAGCGCTCGTCACCGTCCTGGGCTGGCAGCAGCCCGACGTCTCCGCCGAGGTCATCGGCGCAGTCGAGGCGGAAGCCCTGGCCTGGGCCATCTCGGGCGAGGGTCCCTACCGCCTGCAGAACCGCACGGCCGCGCTGCTGCTGGAGCACGACGCCGCGGCCGCCGACCGCGCCCGCAAGGAGGCCGCCCGGACCACCGACGTCACGCTGCAGGGCCGTCGCGACGGGCTGACCGACCTCACGATCACCCTGGAACCCGACGTGGCCGCCGCCTGCCGCGATGCCACCGACCGCTACGCCCGCATGTGGAAGGCCGACGGCGACGACCGCCCCGTCGGTCAGCTCCGCACCCTCGTCGCCGCCGACCTCCTGCTCCGGGCCTGGGACACCAGTCGTCCCCCGGTGACCGCGCACATCACCATCCACGCCCCGCTCCCCTCCCTGCGCCCACCGAGCTGCACGCCCGCCCGGGAGCCGGCGGAACCAGGAGCGGTGGACGAGGGTGTCGAACGCTGCGGGACCGTCGGCGGTCAACCGGTCACGTCGGCCCACCTGCGCGAGCTGCTCCGCCGTTGGACCGACGCCGGCCTCGACGGTCTGCATGCGCCGGAGGGTGGCTCGCTGGACATCGCCCTCACCGATCCCGGCACTGGTGAGCTGCGCGCGGTCGTCACCGAACCCGAGCTCCGCCGCGCCGCCCGGCGGCCCTGCCCGCTGCACCACGCTGACCCCGCCGGGTGCGGCTGCCCCGCGCTCGACCGGCCGCCACCCACCGCGGCCTACCGCCCGACGGCCGCTCAACGCAGGTTCGTCGCCGCCCGGGACCGCGGCTGTCGCCACCCGGGGTGCAGCCGGCCCGCCATCTGGACCGACCTGGACCACGTCACCGCGCACGACGCCGGCGGCCCGACGGACTGCGCGAACCTCTGCACGCTGTGCCGGCGCCACCACCGCCTCAAGACCCACGCCCCCGGCTGGCGGTTCGCCATGACCGGTGACGGGATGCTGTCGGTGACCACCCCGTCCGGGGTCACCCGCACCACCCGACCGCCCGGCACCGGTCCCGGCCTCACCCGCCTCGACCAGCTCCTGCACCCCGACGAGGAGACCGCGGAGCTCGACCTCGAGGCGACGACCTCGACACCCGACCCCGACGAGGACCCACCGCCCTTCTGACGAGCAGGAGTCGGCGAGGCCAGCCCGGGCAGCCGGGGCAACGGCGAGGCGGGTCAACGGGCGAGGCGGGACAACGGCGAGGCGGATCAGCGGCGGGCCGAGCGCGGCTCAGCCCTGGGGCGGGACCAGACCCTGGCGGACGGCGACCAGCGCGGCCTGGGTGCGCGAGGTCAGCTGCAGCTTGCGCAGCACGTTGCTGACGTGGGTGCGGGCGGTCCGCTCGCTGATCACCAGTTCGTCGGCGATCTCCTGGTTCGACCGGCCGTGCGCCACCAGCGCCAGCACGTCGCGCTCCCGGGCGGTCAGCGACCCCAGCCCGGTCGGCGGGGACACCATCTCCTGGGTGAGCTGCCGGGCCACCGCCGGGTCCAGGAACACCTCACCGCGGGCAGCCGCGCGGATCGCGGCCACCACCTCGGTGGGCTCGGCGTCCTTGAGCAGGTACCCCGACGCCCCGGCGGCCAGGGCCGCGTGCACCCGCTCCATCTCCCCGAAGCTGGTCAGCACCACGGTGCGCAGCTCGGGGTACTTCTCCCGGATCCTGGCGGTGGTCGCGACGCCGTCCATCTTGGGCATCAGCAGGTCGACCAGCACGACGTCGGGCAGCTCGCCGTGCACCGACAGCGCGTCCAGCCGGGCCAGCGCCTCCACGCCGTTGCCGGCCTCGGCGGCCACCTCGAGGTCGTCCAGCACCTCGAGGTAGGCCCGGATGCCGCGTCGGACGACGGCGTGGTCGTCGACGATGAGCACCCGCACCACCCCCTCGGTGGTCTCCTCCTGGGCTGCGGTCATGGCGTCCCCTCCTGGGCTCGACGGGGTGCGGGCAGCGGCACGACCGCACGCACCGAGGTGCCGGCGCCGCCGCGGGCGCGCGGCCCGACAGTCAGCGTGCCGCCCCACTTCTCCGCGCGTTCGCGCATGCTGGTCAGGCCGTACCCCTCGCGCGGCCGCTGCGGGGGCAGCCCGTGGCCGTCGTCGGTGACGGTGATCGCCAGCGACGACCCCCGCACCGCCACCCGCACGGTGACCCGTCCGGCCTCGGCGTGCTTGACCACGTTGTGCAGGGCCTCGGCGACGATCCGGTAGACGTCCTCGGACACCTCGTCGGCCAGCCCGTCCACCCCGGCGCCGACCTGCAGCGTCACCCGCATGCCGGTGCGGTTCGTGGTGCTCTCGGCCAGCGCCCGCAGCGCCTCCTGCAACCCCAGCGAGGTCGAGGACAGCGGCCGCAGCTCGTGCACCATCGCCCGCAGGTCGGCCAGCACCGTCTGCGACAGCACCCCGATCTCCTGCGCGATGCTGCGCACCCGGTCGGTCGGCAGGTCCCCGCGGGCGGCCACGACCCCGAGCACCTTGGCCTGCATCCCGATCGAGAACGCCTGCTGCACGATGCTGTCGTGCAGGTCGCGGGCCAGCCGCTGCCGCTCCTCGCGACGGGCCAGCTCCCGCTCGGCCTGCAGCAGGTCCGCGTGGTCCAGCGCCACCGCGGCCTGCTCGGCCATCGCGGTCAGGAACTCCAGGGTCTGGTTGCCGACCACCTGCCCCGGCGCCAGGTAGGCGTTCAGCACGCCCGCCGGCCGGCCGCGGATCGTCAGCGGCACGCTGGCGAACCAGCTCCAGTCAGAGTGGCTGAGGTACCCCCGCAGCGGCGCCCACGTCGGGTCGTCCCGCAGCATCGCCCACCGGTCCGGGATGACGACCGGCTCCTGCCGGCCGAACGCCTCGAAGATGGCCAGCCGGGCACCGCGCCGGCCGCACTCCAGCAGCCGGTCGAAGAAGTCGTCGCACTGCGGGAAGCCCGCCGAACCCATGATGCGCAGCCCCGAGCCGTTCTCGTCCATGCTCAGGATCTGCACGCCGGCCAGTGCGTCGGCCCGCAGCACCTCCCGGGCGAGCGCGTCCAGGGTCGCGGCCACCGAGCCCTGCCCGGCCAGCCGTGCCGACGCGCGGGCCAGGGCCGCCACCCGCCGGCGCCGGTGCCGCTCGGAGGTGCAGTCGCGGAAGGACACCACCTGCTCGCCGGTGGCGGCGTCCAGCAGGTGCGTGCGGTAGGCGAACTCGCGCACCGCCGGCGGGCCGCCGCCCGACCACGTGCAGACCAGTTCGGCACCGTCGTCGTCCAGCAGGCCCTGCGCACCCGTGGCGCCCGCGGTGGTCCGGAACGGCGACGCCGACCCCACCAGGTGCTCGGCGGGGACGCCGCACAGCTCCTCGGCGGCCGGGTTGAGCCGCAGCCAGCGGCCGTCGGCGTCCAGCACGGCCAGGCCGTCGGGGGCGCGGCGGACGACGTCGGCCCAGTCGGCGTCGACCAGCGGGTGCACGTGGCCTCCTCGGCCGGGGGTGTGGGGTTCCAGGATGCACAGCGGGCCGGGACCGGGGTGCGCCCCCGGTCCCGGCCCGCCGGGTCGATCAGTAGCCGTCGACCGGCCCGTAGCCGCCGGTGGCGGCGTCGTACCGGACCAGCTGCACGGTCGAGATCCCCGCCTCCGTCGAGCTGGTGGTGTCCACGGTGATGCCGTCGAGCAGCATCGGCGCCTGGTAGTCGCTGATCGAGCGCAGCGACTCCATGAACGAGTCGCGGGTCGGCTCCTCCATGCCCTGGAACACCTGGTCGAGCACCGCGCCCTCGGTGTAGCCCCACGTGCAGTGCGGCGTGTAGGTCGTCGCGATCTGCGAGCCGTACTGCTCGAAGGCCGCGTTGTAGGCCTGCACGTCCTCGTCCTCGGCGAAGGCCGGCGAGTTCGGGTTCTTGGAGAACGACGGCGTGTAGACCGCCGGGTAGGCCCCCGCCCCACCGGGCTGCAGGATCGTGCCCGGCGTGGAGGTGTTCGACGGCAGGAAGATCCGCGGCAGCCAGCCCAAGGACTGCGCCTTGGTCAGCACACCCACCTGCAGCGGCGTCACCGACACCGCGCTGAGCAGGACGTCGGCCCCGCTGGCTGCCAGCTCGGTGACCTGGGAGTCCAGCGTGGTGTCGGTCGGCTCGTAGGTCGCCGAGGCCACGACCTGCACCTGGCTGCCCTCGATGGCGGCGTTGAACCCGTCGAGGTAGCTCTCGCCGAAGTCGTCGTTCTGCGCCAGCGTCGCCACGGTGAGGGGCTGGTCGGCGTCGGCCAGCAGGGTGCCGAAGGCCTCGCCCTCGGTGGCGTAGGTGGGCAGCAGACCCTCGGTCCAGGGATGCGCCTCCTGGTCCTCGGAGAAGGTGCGGGCGCCGGTGGTGAGCAGCACCTGCGGCACCTGCTCCTCCTCCGCGATCGGCATGACCGCCGCGTTGGTCGGCGTCCCCAGGGCACCGACGTAGGCGAAGATGCCGTCGTTGACCAGCTGCCGGAAGTTCGACACCGCGCGGGCGGGGTCGTAGACGTCGTCGAGGTAGGTGAAGTCGACCTGCCGGGTCTTGCCGTCGCCGAACTCGAACCCTCCGTCGGCGTTCTTGGCCCCGATGTAGGCGGCGAGGCCTGCGACGGTGCACGAGCCGGGGCCGGCGGTCGGGCCCGACAGCGGGCTGCTGATCCCGATGCTGACCGAGTCGTCGGTGATCCCGGGGCTCGCGCCGTCGGAGCCGGGGCCCCCGGCAGTCTCGCCGCGGGTGCAGCCGGTCACGAGCAGGACGGCGATGCTCGCCGTCGCCAGCACGGCACCGGAGCGGTGGGTGTTCCTCATGGGGCGGGCCTTCCTGGTGGTCATCGTCGATCGGTGGAGGCAGCCGCCGGGGTGGGCACCGCAGGTGCCGTCCCGTCGGGGTCTGGGGTGGCCGGCGCGCCCTCGGCGGCCGGGGTGCGCCGGCGGCGCAGCAGCCCGCCGACGCGGCGGGGCAGCGAGGCCAGTCCGGCCGGCAGCACGAACAGCACGGCCAGCAGGACGGCGCCGGAGATGAGCGCGGTGCGCGAGGAGTTGACCTGCCCGGCGAGCACCGGGACCAGCACGAAGTAGAGGGCGCCCAGCGCCGTCCCGACGATGCTGGCCGAGCCGCCGATGACCATCGCCGCGACCAGGTTGATCGAGGTGGCGAAGACCAGCGTCTCGGGCGAGGTGTACTGCACGACGGCCAGGTACATGAAGCCGGACAGGCCGCCCAGCAGCGAGGCGATGGTGAACGCCAGCACCTTGGTGCGGTAGGGCGAGACGCCCATCGACAGCGCCACCGCCTCGTTCTCCTTCACCACCGCGAAGGACCGGCCGACGCGGCCGCGCACCAGGTTGCGCACCAGCAGGAAGACGACGACGGCGATGACCGTGACCACGTAGTAGCGCCACTGGTCGTTGGCCAGACCCGTCGCCTCCGGCGCCCGCAGGAAGCTCACGACCTGCCCCTGCGAACCGCCGGTGAGCCCGTCCAGCCGCCGGGCCAGCGGCACGCCGACGATGGGCAGCGCGATGGTGATCATGGCCAGGGCGAGGCCGCGCAACCGGGCCGCCGCCAGCGCGACGAGCATGCCCACCACCGCCGGCAGCAGGGCCGACAGCACCAGCGACAGCCACAGCGGCCAGCCGTGGACCACCCCGTAGGCCGTCACGTAGGCGCCCAGGCCGAGGAAGGCGCTCTGGCCGAGGGAGACCTGACCCGTGTAGCCCATGACCACGTTCAGGCCCAGCAGCGCCACGGCGAAGACCATGATCGAGGCCAGCTGGTAGTTGATGAACGGGCTGGAGACCAGCGGCGCGACGACCAGCACGACGGCGAGGGCGACCACGCCCACCAGCGCGGCGAGACGGGTCAGCGGCGACCGGCGGGCAGCGGTTGCGGTTGCGGTTGCGGTTGCCATCAGACGCGCACCGTCGTCTTCGTGCCGAACAGGCCCTGCGGCCGCAGCACGAGGATGACCATCACCGCGACGAACGGGACGGCGATCTTCAGGTCGTCGCCGACGACGTCCAGGTAGGCACCGGCGAGGGCCTCGGCGACGCCGATGAACCCGGCGGCCACGACCGCGCCGACCGGGGAGTCCAGGCCGCCCAGGATCGCCGCGGCCAGCGCGTAGACCAGGACGAAGTCCAGCATCCCGGGGCTGATGAACAGCTGCGGGGCGACCAGCACCCCGCCGATCGCGCCGAGCGCGGCGGCCAGGCCCCAGCCGACCATGAGCAACCGGCTCACCGGCAGCGCCGACAGCGCGGAGGACTGCGGGTTGTCGGCCACCGCCCGCATCGCCAGACCGAGCTTGGTCGAGCGGAACAGCAGCTGCAGCCCGGCCATCACGGCGAGCAGGACGACGATCGTGCCGATCGACCGCAGGCTGATGAACACCCCCAGCACCTCGAAGGTGCGGTTGGGGAACAGCGAGGGGAAGGGGTGCGGCTCGTAGCCGAAGAAGAACGCCGACCCGCCGGTGAGCAGCAGCAGCAGCGCGATGGTGGCGACGATGGCGGTGTCGGGCTCGCCGCGCTCGAAGTGCCGCATCACCCCGCGCTCCAGCACGGCGCCCAGCACGAAACCGGCGACCACGGCGGCCAGCAGGGCGACCAGCACCGGCACGCCGGCCCGCACCAGGGCGTAGGCGACGAAGGTGGCCGCGACGGCCATGCCGCCCTGCGCGAAGTTGATCAGCCCGGTGGCGCGGTAGACGAGCACGATGGCCAGGGCCAGGGCCGCGTAGATGGCCCCGTTGGACAGCCCGTCGACCACCACTTGGACGAAGTAGGACATTCAACCCCCCAGGTAGGCGCGGCGGACGGCGTCCATGCCGAGCAGTTCGGAGCTGGTGCCGTGCAGGGCGACGCGGCCGGTCTCCAGGACGGTGGCGTCGTCGACGACCGAGAACGCCAGGTTGGCGTTCTGCTCGACCACGACCATCGCGACCTGGGCCTCCCGCCGGAGCCGGACGACGGCGTCGTAGACCCGCCGGGCGGTGCTCGGCGCCAGGCCCAGGGAGGCCTCGTCGAGCAGCATCACCCGGGGCTTGGCCATGAAGGCCCGGCCCACGGCGAGCATCTGCTGCTCCCCGCCGGACAGCGCCGCCGCGTTGGACCGGATCCGTTCGGCCAGGTTGGGGAACAGGTCCAGGCAGTAGTCCAGGTCGGCCGAGATCGCCGCCTTGTCCTTGCGGCGGTAGGCACCGACCAGCAGGTTCTCCCGGACGGTGAGCTGGCCGAGCGTCCCGCGGCCCTCGGGCACGTGCGCGATCCCCAGCGCCGCGGTGCGGTCGGGCCCCAGACCGGAGATGTCCCGGCCCTCGAACAGGATCCGGCCGGTGGTGCGCACCATGCCGCTGATCGCCCGCAGCGTGGTCGTCTTCCCTGCGCCGTTGGCCCCGAGCAGGCCGGTGGCGCCGTGGTCGGGCAGGGACAGGGTGATGCCGTGCAGCACGTCGGCCTGGCCGTAGGAGGCCCGCACGTCCTGCAGCTCCAGCAGGCTCACGCCGCGTCCACCTCCTTGCCGAGGTAGGCCTCCACGACCCGGGGGTCGGACTGGGCCTGCGCGGCGGTGCCCTCCATGAGCTTGGCGCCGTGGTCGAGGACGACGACGCGGTCGGTGAGCGCCGAGATCAGGCCCATGTGGTGCTCCACGACGACGACGGTCAGGTCGAACTCCTCGCGCACCTCGCGGACGGTGCTGATCAGGGCCTCGACCTCGCCGTGCGAGAGACCGGCCGCGGGCTCGTCGAGCAGCAGCAGCGAGGGCCGGGACAGCAGCGCCCGGCACAGCTCCACGCCCTTGTGCAAGCCGTGGGACAGCTCGTCGGCGACGGTGTGCGCGGCCCAGCCCAGGCCGGTGCGCTCCAGCAGCTCCAGCGCGCGGTCGCGGGCCTGCCGCTCGTGCCGGCGGGTGGTGGGCAGCCGCAGCGCCCAGGACACCGGGCCGCCGGGCAGCCACGAGTGCGCGCCGAGCATGACGTTCTCCAGCACGGTGGCGTCCGGCCGCAGTGCCGGGTGCTGGAACGTGCGGGCCAGGCCGAGCCGGGCCATCCGCCAGGCCGGCGTCCGCACCGTCTCGGTGCCGCCGACCAGGATCGAGCCCGCCGTGGGCTGGTAGTGCCCGCTGATGCAGTTGAACAGCGAGGTCTTGCCGGCCCCGTTCGGCCCGACCAGACCGAGGATCTCCCCCCGCGGTGCGTCGAAGGAGACGTCGTCGAGCACGGTGATGCCGCCGAAGCGCAGGGACACCCCCCGCACGCTCAGGCCCGGCTTTGCCGGTGGCGTCGTCGCCATCGGTGCTCCCCCTCCGTCGTGGACCGCTGAGGGAAAGCTATGGAGCACAGGTGTGAGCCGGAACACCGCTTTGTCGCCGTCGGTGCGGGCCGGTTGGCGCGCACCGACAGCGACATCCGTCCTATGCCTGCACCGGCAGGACGGGGACGAGCAGGTGCGAGCCAAGCGCTCCGCCGGTGTGCACGGTGTGCCGGCCGTCGTTGACCGTGTCGGTGTGCCGGGCGTAGGTCAGGTGCTCGGGGTAGCGCATGACGTCGGTGCCCTGCACGACCAGCAGCAGCGTCTCCCCCGCCGCGAACCGGGTGCCCGAGGGCCAGACCTCGACGTCGAGCCGGGTGGGTTCGCCGGGCACCAGCGGCAGGGCACGGCGGTGGGCCAGCACCGGCAGGTGCTCGGTGCTGAGGTCCTCGTCCAGCTCCCGGTGCGAGGCACGCAGCCAGCCCAGCGCGACCGGGCCGTCCTCGAACTGGCCGTAGTGCGCGAACCCGACCTGCTCCCCCGCCGCGTCGAGCTTGAACAGGGCGAGGAAGACGTCGGCGTCCTCGGTCTCCGCGGACAGGTGCAGCACGGCGCGGACGTGGCCGACCAGCTGCACCGGCTCGTCGAAGGTGATCGCGAAGGTGGCCCGGCGCGGGGCGAGCCCGCTGCCCAGCCCGTCGTAGGACGCCGTCCCCTCCCGGTCGGGCGGGCTCCAGGACAGCGAGCCGTCGACGGCGTCCAGGTGCAGGGGGCGCAGCTCGACGTCCTCCAGCGGCCACTGCCGGGCGTCGCGCCAGGTGCCCTGCCCGTAGGCCTCGCGGACCTCGGCGCGCACCGGGGGCTGGTCGTCCAGGCCCGGGCCGCGGCCCAGCAGGTACCGGTCGAAGAAAGCGCGCTGCCGCTCGACGAGCTCGGGCTCGTAGTAGTAGGCCCACTTCTTCCGGCCGTGCACGTCCAGCCACTTCTCCGCCGACCCCAGGCGGCGGAAGCCCTCCAATGTGCCGCGGCTGTGCAGGCCGTGGTCGGCCCAGCTGGCCACCACGTAGGCGGGCACCCGCACGGCCTCCAGGTCGGGGGTCTTGCTGGCCCAGAAGTCGTCGAACCAGGGGTGGGCGGCGGTCTCGGCCTCGAGGTCCTCCACCTCGGTGGTGCTCGCCCCCCAGCGCTCCCAGATGTAGGGCCAGAAGGAGGTCTCCGGGATGCCGCCGTGCCGGGCGACCTCGCGGTAGGTGTCGTTCCAGCCCTCCCACGGGTTGATGGCGCCCAGGTGCGGCGGGTCCAGCGCGGCGACGAACCACTGCAGGCTGGACAGGTAGGACACCCCCGACAGGCCGACCCTGCCGGCGCTCCACGGCCGGGTGCCGGCCCACTCGACCAGGTCGGCGAAGGCGGCGGCCTCCTCTGGGGAGTGGTAGGTGGCCCGGCCCTGCGAGTACCAGGTGCCGGGGACGTCGGCGAGCACGATCGCGTAGCCGTGCGGCACCCAGTACTCGGGGTCGGGCGCCTCGAAGGTGGTCAGGTCCGACGTCCACTCCGGGCGGACCCCGGCGCGGGGGTAGATCTGGCCGATCGGTGCCGGGTTGTGCTTGCCGTAGGGCGACCAGCTGACCAGCGGTGCGGCCGGCACGTCGGTGTCGGGCCGGTACACGTCGACGTACAGCACGTGGCCCTCGTCGCCGAAGGGGACCGCGACGTCGCGCTCCACGACCATGCCCGGGCGGTGCTCGACGCGGTGCTCTGGCGGCCGGCCGCCCCGGGACTCCGGCGTGCTGCGCGGTGGTCGGAACAGGTAGCGGTCGGTCACGGCGTCCTCCGGGTGCACCCGGCCGCCTCGGCTCGGCGCGCCGGTCACCCGGGACGCTCCGCCCCGGGGGTGACCGCCCACCAGCGTCATCCGTCTCGACCCGCGTGCGCCCCCCGTTGACCGTGCAGGACGGCACCGCCGGCACGCCGCTCACCGGCGCGTCAGCGGTGCGCTCCTGCACGGTCGACGAGGGGGATCTGCCAGGCTCGCCGGGTGTTCGTGACGATCGACCTGTTCAGCGCGCTGGTCGACAGCCGCACCGGCGCGGCGCCCGTGCTCGCGGCGCTGGCCGCCGACCAGGGCCATGACGTCGACGGCGGGGAGCTGTACGACGACTGGGACACCCGGAACAAGGCCTCCCAGCGCGACCGCACCGACTGGGCGCCCTTCGCCGAGCACTGCCGGACGGCGCTCGCCGCGACCTGGGCGGCCCGGGGCTGGGACGCCGCCGATGCCCCGGCGGGTGCGCTGCTGGACTCGCTGCCGGACTGGCCGCTGTGGCCCGACGTCTCCGACGCCCTGCCCCGGCTGCGGGAGGCCCACCGGGTCGGCGTGCTGTCCAACGTCGACGACGACCTGCTCGCCCGCACCCGGGTGGCCCCGCTGGTCGACGACGCCGACCGGCTGACCAGCGAGCGGCTGCGCGCCTACAAGCCGGCCGCGCTGCTCTACCGGCGGGCCGTGGAGGCCGGCGTCGACGTGCACGTGCCGGCGTCGGCCCGCGACACCCGCGGCGCACTGGAGGCCGGCATCGCCGTCGTCCGCGTCGCCCGGCCCGGGCACCGCACCGACCCCGCCGGGCCGCAGCCCGCGCACACCGTCAGCGACCTCCACGGGTTGGCCGGGATCCTCGACCGCCTCGGCTGAGGACGGAGCGGGCCCGCCCTCGGGGTGAGGACGGGCCCGCTCGGTGCGTGCGGCTCGGTGCTTGCGGTCGCGCACCGTGCGCTTGGCGTAGGGCACGCCGACCGTGGCGGCCAGCTTCACCACGACCCAGCCGACGGCGGCGAAGGCGTTCTTCTTGGCGGCCATCAGCGGGCACCTGCATTCGTGAGGGTTGCCTTCACCGACCCACGCAGCGCCTGGTCCAGCACCGCCAGGCCCTCGTCCAGCTCGGCGTCGGTCGCGGTCAGCGGCGGTGCGATCCGGAACACCCCCGACATGCCCTTCAGCTGCACCACGTTCATGTGCAGGCCCAGCTCGTAGCAGCGCCGGGTGACCTCCGCACCGAGGGTGTCCGAGCCCTGCTTGGTGGTCCGGTCGACCACCAGCTCCAGGCCCTGCAGCAGGCCACGCCCGCGGACGTCGCCCACCACCTCGTGCTCGTCGGCCAGTGCCCGCAGCCCCGCCCCCAGCCGGGCACCGAGCTCGGCGGCCCGGACGTCGAGCCGGTCGCGCTCCAGCACGTCGAGCACCGTCGTCCCCACCGCTGCGACCAGCGGGTCGGAGGCGTGCGTGGTCAGGAACAGGAAGCCGCGCTCGTGCGCGGCGGCCTCGATCTCCGCGCTGGTGACGACGGCGGCCAGCGGCAGCCCGGCGCCGAGGGTCTTGGACAGCGTGATGATGTCGGGGACGACGCCGTCGCGCTCGAAGGCGTACCAGGTGCCGGTGCGGCACAGCCCGGTCTGCGCCTCGTCGAGGACCAGCAGCATCCCCCGTTCCCGGCACTTGCGCTGCAGTGCGGCCAGGTATCCCGGCGGTGGCTCGATGATCCCGCCCGAGCTCAGGATCGGTTCCACGATGCAGGCCGCCAGCGCGCCGGTGGACTGCGCGTCGACCATCGCGAACGCCAGGTCCAGCTGCCGGGCCCAGTCCAGCTGACCGTCGGCGTCGACGACGTCGGGCCGGTAGGAGTTCGGCGTCGGGATGGCGAAGTTGCCCGGTGCGGCGGGGCCGTAGCCCGTGCGGCCGGCGCTGTAGGTCGCGCCGGCGGCGGCGCCGGTCATGCCGTGCCAGGAACCGGAGAACGCGACCACCTCGTGCCCACCGGTGACCAGCTTCGCCAGCCGCAGCGCGGCCTCGTTGGACTCCGCGCCCGTGGTGAGCAGCAGCACCTGGGTCAGCGGGTCGGGCAGCGAGGCGGCCAGCCGCTCCGCCAGCTCCAGCACCGGGCGGCTCAGCATGCCGCTGAACAGGTGGTCCAGCCGGCCGACCTGGTCGCGCACGGTGGCCACCACGTCGGGGTGGGAGTGGCCGAGGATCGCGCTCATCTGGCCGGAGGTGAAGTCGAGCAGACGCCGGCCGGACTCCGTGGTCACGTAGCTGCCCTGTGCCGAGGCGATCACCTCCGGGGTGAAGCTGCCCGTGCCCAGGTACCGGATCAGGTGGCGCTCGAGGTCCATGCCGACCAGCGTGGCCACCCGCACTGCGCAGGTCCAGCACGTGTTCCCGACGCTGCTGTGCAGTCCTGCCGCACACTGGCGCCGTGCTCAACCCGTGGCGGCTGAAGCTGCTGGTCGACCTGCAGGAGCTCGGCACCGTGCGCGCGGTCGCCGGCCGGGCCCACCTGAGCCCGTCGGCGGTGAGCCAGCAGCTGGCCGTGCTGGAGCGCGAGACCGGCACCGACCTGCTGGAGCGGGAGGGCCGGCGGGTGCGGCTCACCCCGGCCGGGCAGCTGCTCGCCGCCCGGTCCCGCGACGTGCTGCACCGCCTGGAGCAGCTGTCGGCCGGCGACCGGGACGCACCGTCGGGCACCGTGCAGCTGGCGGTGTTCCAGAGCGCGGTGCACGCCCTCGCCGTCCCGGCCGCCGAGGCGGTGGCCGCCGCGCACCCCGCCGTCGAGGTGGTCGTGCTCGAGCTGGAGCCGCACGAGAGCATGCCGGCGCTGCGGCGTGGGGACGTCGACGTCATCGTCACCACCACCGACCTGGCCGGCACCGAGCTCGGCCCCGCGGTGGACCTGCTGCCGCTGGGCACCGACGAGGTCGTCGCGGTGCTGCCGCCGGGCCACCCCGCCGCGGCCGCCGAGCGGCTGGACCTCGCGTCCTGCGCCGGGGAGCGGTGGACGCTGGACGTCCCCGGCTCCTACATGTCCGAGCTGGTCACCCGCCGCTGCCGGGACGCCGGGTTCGAGCCGCACGTGGTCTGCCGGCTGCAGAACTACCTGGTCGCGCTGCAGCACGTGGAGGCCGGCCGGTCGGTGGCGCTGCTGCCCTCCCTCGCCGTCGACACCCGCTTCGACGTCCTCACCCGGCCGCTGGACCCGCCGTCCGTCCGCCGGGTGGTGGCCGCGCTCCGGCGCCCCTCGGCGGCGCAGCCGGCCGTGCGGGTGGTGCTGGACCAGCTGCGGACGACGGCCGCGCCCGTGCTCGGGTGACGGCTCAGGTCTGGCAGCGCGGGCACCACCAGGTGTGCCGCACCCCCGGCTCGTTCGGGATCTCCGGGCTGAACTCCAGTCTGGTCCCGCAGCGGCGGCAGGGCTCGCCGGTGCGGCCGTAGACGTAGTACCGCTCCCCGGGCCGGGTGTTGCCGGTGGTCACCCGACCGGGGCCACCGGGCTGGACGGCGAAGCGCATGGCCCGCACCGCCAGCTTGACCAGCGGCTCCACGTCGACCTGGCCGACCGGGGTGAAGGGCAGGTGGCCGCGCAGGAACGCCAGCTCGTTGACCCACACGTTGCCCAGGCCGAGCACCAGCCGCTGGTCCAGCAGCGCCGACACCAGCGGCCGGTCGGGCCGGGCCTGCAGGTTGGCCGTGGCCTGCGCGATGACCTCCGTGGCCGGCCGGGTGTCGTCGAGCAGGTCGGGGCCCAGGTGGCCGACGACGGTGTGCTCGGCCTCGGTGGGCAGCAGCTCGACCACCGGCAGCCGCAGCCCGATGGCGGTGGGACCGCTGGTGGCCAGCACCAGCCGGGCGTCGCCCATCAGCCGGCGTGGCAGCAGCTTGCCGTGGCCGACGATGCTCCACTCGCCGTCCATCTCCAGGTGGGTGTGCAGCGTGACCGCCCGCCCGGCGTGGTCGAAGCGGGTGAGCATGTGCTTGCCCCGCGGCACCAGCGACAGGACGCGGGCGCCGGTGAGGTCGGCGGTGGCGAACCGGGGGACGCGGAAGTCGCTGCTCTCGACCTGGGTGCCCACCAGCGGCTGCATCCGGCGGGCGAGCCGGTAGATCGTGTCACCTTCGGGCATGAGGACCCCACCGTAGAGCGGTGCGCGTCCCTAGGCTCGGGGACGTGCACAGCCGGCGTCGGTTCCTGGGTGGGCTGCTGGCCGTCGGGGCCGCGGCCGTGCTGCCGGGGTGCTCGTCCTCCGGCCCGGCCGACGGCGCCACCGGCCGGCTGCGGATCGCCACCGGTTCCCCCGGCGCGGTGTTCGAGCGCTACGGCTCGGCGCTGGCGGCCGAGGCCGGCCTGCTCATGCCCGGGGTCGCCGCCGACGTGCTGACCACCACCGGGTCGGTGGACAACGACCTGGCGCTGGCCGACGGCCGGGCCGACGTCGCCTTCTCCCTGGGTGACACCGCGCTGCTGGCGCTGGCCGGCGCCGACCCCTTCACCGCGCCGCTGGACCCGACCGGGCTGGCCCGGCTCTACGACAGCTTCCTGCAGGTGGTCGTCCCCCGGGACTCCCCCGTCGCCACCCTCGCCGACCTCGCGGGCCGGCGGCTGGCCGACGGCGGGACCGGCTCGGGCGGGCGGGTGGTGGTCGACCGGTGCCTGGCGGCGGTGGGCGTCGGCGGCCAGGTGGAGCTGGAGGGCGGACCGCTGGCCGACGGCGCGGAGCTGCTGCGCACCGGCGCGGTGGACGCGCTGGCCTACGTCAGCGGCTTCCCCGTGCCGGCCCTGGTGCAGCTCGCGGCCCAGCTGCCCCTGCGCGCCCTGGACCTCGGTGACCTGGTGGGCCCGCTGGTCGAGGCCCACGGCCCGCAGTACGTCGCCGGACCGCTGCCCGCCGGGCCCTACGGGCTGCCCGAGGCGGTGCGGACGGTCGCGGTCAAGACCTACCTGCTCGCGGCGCCGGAGCTGTCGGAGGCGGCCGCCTACGGCGTGTGCAGCGTGGTGTTCGACCGGCAGGACGCCATCCGCGCCCGGGTGCCCGACGTCCGCCAGCCCACGGTCGCCGCCGGCATGTTCACCCAGCCGGTACCGCTGCACCCTGGGGCGCTGCGGTGGTTCCGTGACCACGACCGGCGGGGAGGCTGACCGCCACCCGCAACCCGGGCCCGGCCGCCTGCACGGTCGTCGTCCCCCCGGCGTCCTGCACCCGGCCGGCCACGATCGCCAGCCCCAGGCCGGTGCCGTCGACGTCGGCGTGCCGGGCCAGCCGGTGGAACCGGCGGCCCAGCTCGGCCGCCTCCGCGGGCGTCACCCCAGGCCCGTGGTCGCGGACGGCGAGCACGCAGCCCACGTCCGAGGCCGTCAGCGCCACCTCGACGGCGGCGTCCGGGGCGTACTTGACCGCGTTGTCCAGCAGCGCGTCGACCAGGGTCTCCACCAGGTCGCGCTCCAGCACCGCCGGCACCGCGTGGCCGGGCAGCTGCAGGGTCAGCCGGCCGGCGAACAGCGGCTCCCACAGCTGCACCCGCTCGCGCACCCGGGCGACGACGTCCTGGGCGACCGGCTCGCGGTCGGCGGCCCCGGTGCGGCTGACCTCGACCAGCCCGTCGAGGATCCGCGCCATCCGGTCGGTCTCGGCCAGCACCGGGCCCACCTCGGCCGGCCGGTCGGCGGCCAGGGACTCCAGCCGCAGCCGCAGCGCGGTCAGCGGGTTGGCCAGCTGGTGGGAGACGTCGGCGACCAGGTCGCGCTGCTGCTGCTGGGACCGCTCCACCTGCGCGGACATGGTGTTGAAGGACTCGGCCAGCCGGCGCAGCTCCGGTGGGCCCTCGACGCGGGCCCGCGCGGGCCGGCCGGCACCGACCTCGCGGACCTGGTCGTCCAGGTCGTGCAGCGGCCGGGCGATCCAGCCGACCAGCGGGCTGGCCACCAGCCAGCCGAGCAGGCCCAGCAGCACCAGGCTGGCCAGCGCCGCGACCGCGATGCGGACGGCCACCTCGTCGCGGACCCAGCCGGTGTCCTCGACCAGCAGGACCGCGCCGAGCACCTGCGCGTCCCGGCCCACCGGGGTGGCCACCACCAGCGGGCCGGTGTCCCAGGGCCAGATCGCCGACGGCGGGGCCGAGGGCACGCCGTCCAGCGCGGCCCGCAGCGACGCCTCGACCACGGCGCCGCCGGGCAGTGCGGTGCCGGAGGAGGCCAGCAGCGACCCGTCGGTGCCCACCAGCCAGGCCTGCACCCCGGTGACCTCGCGGTAGCGCTGCAGGTCCGGGGTCAGCACGTCCGGGTCGTCGGCGGCCGCGAGCGTGGCGAACCGGGTCGCGGCCGACAGCCGCTCCTGGTGCAGGTCGTCGGCCCGGCCCTCGGCGTGGTTCACCAGCAGCGGGACGACGAGCGCGGCCAGCAGCCCGGCCGTGGTCAGCAGCGCGAGCACCAGCAGCCGGCGCCTCACCGCTCACCCCGCGGCACCAGCCGGTAGCCCACCCCGCGGACGGTCTCCACCACGTCGGCGCCGAGCTTGGCCCGCAGCGTGCCGACGTGGACGTCGAGGGTCCGCGAGGCACCGATCCAGGTGGTGTCCCAGACCTCCTCCATCAGCGCGGCCCGGGTGACCGGCCGGCCGGCGTGCCGCAGGAGCGCGGCCAGCAGCTCGGCCTCCTTGGCCGTCAGGGCCACCTCGCCGTCGGCGGTGCGCACCCGCCGGGCCTCGACGTCGAGGGAGAACCCGGCGTCCAAGGCCGGCGCCGGCGCCGGGCGGCCGCCGCTGCGCCGCGTGACGGCCTCCATCCGAGCCTGCAGCACCGCCAGGCTGTAGGGCTTGACCACGTAGTCGTCGACACCGGCCCGCAGCGCCGCGACCACCGAGGCCTCGGCCCGCCGGGCGGTGAGCGCGACGACGGCCACGCCGCTGCGCTCGCGGATCCGGGCGCACACCCACAGTCCGTCGTGGTCGGGCAGCCCCATGTCCAGCAGCACCAGGTCGACGGCCGGGTCGTCGTCCAGCGCGGCCAGCGCGTCGCGACCGGTCGCGGCGTGCCGCACCGTCCACCCGCTCCCCCGGAGGCCCTGGGTCAGCGCCTCGGCGACACCGGCGTCGTCCTCGACCAGCAGCACCCGCACCCCGCACCCCTCCGTCCGCGCGCACGGTACCGGGCCGCGGCGTCCGCCACGGCCCGGTACGCGGTCCTGGTCAGCTGCGGGTCAGACCCGAGCGGGCTCCGGAGTACGCACGACCTCGGTGTCCAGGAAGTTCCGCATCCGCTGCAGGACGAACACGTAGACCACCAGGGAGACCGCGATCGCGATGGTCACGTAGACCGCGAAGGCCGACTGCGCGTCGTTCTCGGTGGCCGCCTCGTAGATGACCGGGGCGGTGCCGCCGAACATCGAGTTGGCCAGCGCGTAGCCCAGGCCGACGCCGAGCGCCCGGACGTGGGAGGGGAACAGCTCGGCCTTCACCACGGCGTTGATCGAGGTGTAGCCGGTGAGGACGACGTAGGTCCCGGTGATGAGCAGGAAGGACGCGACCGGGCTGGACACCGTGGGCAGCAGGGTGAGGAAGGTGTAGGTCCACAGCACCCCGGCGATGCCGAAGCCGATCAGCAGCGGCCGGCGGCCGACCCGGTCGGACAGCCACCCGCCGACGGGCTGCATGAGCATGAGCAGGACCAGCGCGATGAAGTTGATCCAGGTGCCGGTCATGCCGTCCTCGGCGTAGACGCCCTTGATGATGCGGGGGCCGTTGACGCTGTAGGTGTAGAAGGCGATGGTGCCGCCGAGGGTGACCAGGAAGCAGACCAGCAGCTGCTTGGGGTAGGCGGTGAACAGCTCCACCATCGAGCCGGACTTCTTGGTGCCGTCGGACTGGAGGGTCTCGTCCATGCTGCGGCGCAGGAAGAGGACGACCACGGCGCTCACCGCGCCGATGAAGAACGCGATGCGCCAGCCGTAGGCGTTGATCTGCTCGTCGGTGAGGACGGCCTGCTGGACGAGCAGCGTGGCCTGGGCGAGCACGTGGCCGCCGACCAGGGTGACGTACTGGAAGGAGGAGAAGAACCCGCGCCGGCCCTGGGTCGCCGCCTCGGACATGTAGGTGGCCGACGTCCCGTACTCACCGCCGGTGGCGAAGCCCTGCACCAGCCGGCAGAGCACCAGCAGGACGACGGCGCCGGCGCCGATCGTCTCCGCCGTCGGGGTGACCGCGATGACCAGCGACGCGCCGGCCATCAGGGAGATGCTGAACACCAGGGCCGGACGGCGGCCGTGCCGGTCGGCGTAGCGGCCGAAGAACCACGAGCCCACCGGCCGCATGACGAAGGTGACCGCGAAGATGGCCAGCGTGTAGATGCCGGCGTTGGGCTCGCCGGCGGCGAAGAAGTTGGCCTGCAGGTAGGTCGCGAAGACCGTGTAGATGTAGACGTCGTACCACTCGACGAGGTTGCCCAGCGACCCCCGGATCGTGTTGTAGACCGCTCTGCGGGTGGACGGGGCGGACAGCGGCGCGGGCTGCGCTGCGGGGGACGTCGTCGCCATGGGGCACCTCCGTTGGTGTCGGTGCGCACACGCTAGGTATGACCGCGACCACACCCCGAGCCCCTGGGACCCCTTCTTGACGAAGGCTTTACAGAGCCCGCGCGGCCACCACCGACAGCAGCTGCAGCTTCTCCGCGGTCCCGCTGCCGGGGGCGGCGGTGTAGACGAGCAGGAGATGGCCCTGCTCGGTGTCCCGCAGGGTCTGGCACTGCAGCTCGAGCAGACCGACCTCGGGGTGCACGAACCGCTTGTGCTCCTGCGGGCGCAGGCCGACCTCGTGCAGCTCCCACACCCGGCGGAACTCCTCGCTGCGGCCCAGCAGATCCTCGGCGAGCGCCGCGGCCCGCGACCGCGGCCCCCGCACCGACACCACCCCGCGCAGGCCCGAGGCCCACAGCCGGGACAGGTACGCGTGGTCGTCGGGGTGGTAGCGCCGCCGCACCTCCGGGTCGGTGAACCAGCGGTACCCCAGGCTGCGGGCCGGCCCGGTGCGCTGCGCGGCGTCCCCGAGGAGCGCGACGCCCAGGCGGGTCTGCCGCAGCGTCTCCCCCAGCTCGGTGACCACCTCGGCCGGGGTGTCGTCGAGCCGGTCCAGGATGCGCAGCGTGCCGGGGCCGACGTGCAGGCCCTCCGCGCCGCGCGGCGGTGGCTGGTGGCCGGCCAGCCGGAACAGGTGGTCGCGCTGGTCCAACGTCAGGTGCAGGCCCTGCGCGATGGCGGCGACCATCGACCCCGACGGCTGCGGTCCGCGCTCCCGCTCCAGCCGCGAGTAGTAGTCCGGCGACATGTGCGCCAGCGCGGCCACCTCCTCGCGGCGCAGACCCGCCGTCCGGCGCCGGGGCCCACGCGGCAGGCCGACGTCCTCGGGCTGCAGGGACTCCCGGCAGCGGCGCAGGAAGTCGGCCAGCCCGGCCCGGTCGATGTCCACGCCGTGATCCTGCCCGGCGGGTCGGCACCGATCCAGGGCCCAGCCTGGGCCTGCGGGTCCCAGGTTCGGCAGGTCGTGGTGCGCGCCGGCCGGCCGGGGCAGCGTGGTCGGCACACCGACCCGAGGAGCACACCGTGGCCCGCACCCCCCAGCTCGTCCCCCTCCCCGACCTCACCGGCCGCCGCGCCGTCGTCACCGGCGCCAGCGACGGCATGGGCCGGGTCATCGCCACCCGGCTGGCCTCGGCCGGCGCCGAGGTGGTGCTGCCGGTGCGCAACCCCGCCAAGGGGGAGGCCACCCTTGCCGCGGTCCGCGCCGCCGTCCCCGGCGCCGACGTCTCGCTGCGCGAGCTCGACCTGTCCTCGCTCGCCTCGGTCGCCGCCCTCGGCGACGCCCTGCGCGCCGAGGACCGGCCGGTGCACCTGCTGGTCAACAACGCCGGGGTGATGACGCCGCCCGCGCGGCAGACCACCGCCGACGGCCACGAACTGCAGTGGGGGACCAACCACCTCGGCCACGTCGCCCTGGTCGGCCACCTGCTGCCGCTGCTGGTCGCCGGCCGGGCCCGGGTGGTGTCCCAGCTCAGCATCGCCGCCGCCCGCGGCACCGTGCAGGTCGACGACCCGGACTCGCAGCGCTCCTACGACGGCATGCGCGCCTACCGCTCCTCCAAGATCGCCCTCGGCCTGTTCGGCCTGGAGCTGCAGCGCCGGAGCACCGCCGCCGGCTGGGGCATCACCAGCGCGCTGTCCCACCCCGGCGTGGCCCCCAGCAACCTGCTGGCCGCCCGGCCCGAGGTCGGCCGCAGCTCCGACACCGCCGCACGCCGGGTGATCCGGTTCCTGTCCGCCCGTGGCCTGCTGGTCGGCACCGTCGAGAGCGCCGCCGAGCCCGCGCTGCTCGCGGCCACCGCCCGCGACGCCGGTGGCGCGTTCTTCGGGCCCTCCGGACCGGGCCACGTGGGTGGACCACCGGCCCGGCAGGACCTCTACCGCACGCTCACCGACCCGGCCGCGGCCGCCCGCGTGTGGGACCTGTCGCTGTCCCGGACCGGGGTGCCCATCGACGCGTAGCCCGTCGTCGAACACGTGTTCGACAACCGTGGCATGCTGTCGGGGTGGCGGGTCGGACGGGCGAGCCGCCGGAGGGCGTCTCGGCGCCCGTCCGGCCGGCGCAGCACTGCTGGGTGACCGGCATGCCCGGCCAGCTGGACGACGCCTGGCCGGCCATCCTGCTCGGCTGGGGGCGAGACGGAGACGGCCGGTGGTGGGGCCGGGTGGCCTACACCGTGCCGCAGGGTCTGGGGCCGGCGGTGATCGACACCTGGGTGCAGGCCGGCTACCTGCGCAGGCTCGAGCCCGAACCCCGCCGTCCCTCCCCCAGCCGGCGCCGCTTCCCCAACTAGGGCGAGCCCCGGCGCGCAGCACAGGTCCAGGAGGTTCACTGTCGCCTCGTGACCGAGCAGACCGCCCCCGTGCCGACGCACGAGGGGCCCACCGGACGGGGCCGGGTGCGCCCGAGCGGGACCCCCACCCGGGCCGCGCTCACCCTCGGCGCCCTCGGCGTCGTCTTCGGTGACATCGGCACCAGCCCGATCTACACGCTGCAGACCCTCTTCAGTCCCGACGACCCGCACCCGGTGCCGCTGACCGAGCCCAACCTGCTCGGCCTGCTGTCGCTGATCTTCTGGGCCGCGACGACCGTGGTCACCGGGCTCTACGTCGGGGTGGTGCTGCACGCCGACAACCACGGCGAGGGCGGCATCATGTCGCTGATCACCCTGGTCGGGCGCCGCGGCCGGGACGGGCGGAAGCTGCCCGCGGTGGTCGTCCGCCGGCTGGCGCTGGCCGGCATCGCCGGGGCCGCGCTGTTCCTCGCCGACAGCATGATCACCCCGGCCATCTCGGTGCTGTCCGCCGTCGAGGGCGTCGCGGTCGTCGACCCCGCGCTGGGTGGGTTCGTCGTCCCGGTCGTGCTGGTCATCGTGGTGGCCCTCTTCGCCGTCCAGCGGTTCGGCACCGCCCGGGTGGGTGCCGCCTTCGGGCCGGTGATGGTGCTGTGGTTCCTGGTCATCGGGCTGTCCGGGCTGGCCCGGGTGGTCGCCGAGCCCGGCGTGCTGCGCGCGCTCTCGCCCACCTACGCGATCGGCTTCTTCCTCGAGCGGCCCGGCACCGCGTTCTTCGCCCTGGCCGCGGTGGTGCTGGTCATCACCGGGGCCGAGGCCCTCTACGCCGACCTCGGCCACTTCGGCCGGGCCCCGATCACCCGCGCCTGGCTCTTCCTGGTCTACCCGGCCTGCATGCTGTCCTACTACGGGCAGGGCGCGCTGGTCATCGGCGACCTCTCCCCCGACGGCCCGATCACCGCGCCGTTCTTCCGGGTGGTCCCCGGCTGGGCGCTCGTCCCGCTGGTCGTGCTGGCCACCGTGGCCACGGTCATCGCCTCCCAGGCGGTGATCACCGGCGCGTTCTCCGTCGTCCGGCAGGCCGTGCAGCTGGGCTACCTGCCGCGGCTGCGGATCGTGCACACCTCGGCGCACACCATCGGGCAGGTCTACGTGCCCTACGTCAACTACGGGCTGATGGTCGCCGTCGTCCTGCTGGTGGTGTCCTTCCGCAGCTCGGCGGCGCTCGCCTTCGCCTACGGCATGGCGGTGACCTGCACGGTGCTGGTGACGATCGTGCTGACGTCGGTCGTCGCGGTGCACCGGTGGGGCTGGCCGCGGCCGGCGGTGCTGACCGGGGCAGGCCTCGTCGGGCTGGTCATGCTGGGCTTCCTGGCCGCCAACCTGACCAAGCTGGCCCACGGCGCCTGGGTGCCGCTGGTGATCGGTGTCGGGCTGTTCACCGTGATGACCACGTGGTTCCGCGGCCGGCTGCTGGTGACCCGGCGCCGGCACGAGCAGGAGGGCCCGCTGGACGACCTGCTCACCGACGCCTGCGCGCCCGGCTCACCGGTGGTCCGGGTGCCGGGGACGGCGGTCTACCTCAACCGGTCGGTCAAGGGCGCCGAGCCGCCGGCCCCGCTGGCGATGCGCTCGACGGTCGAGCACCTGCACGCCCTGCACGAGCGGGTGCTGGTGGTCTCGCTGACCACCGCGCTGAGCCCGTGGGTGGTCGACGAGGAGATCGGCACCGTCACCGTGCCCGAGGGCAGCGACGGGTCGGTCGTGCTGGTGACCCTGCACTTCGGCTACCGGCAGCGCACCGACGTGCCCAAGGCCCTGGCGCGGGCGCTGGCCGACGCCGAGCTCGACGTCGACCTCGACGGGGCGTCGTGGTTCCTGTCCACCATCGACGTGCACCGCTCCCCCGGCCACCACCGGCCCGGGGAGCTGCCGCGGTGGCGGCGCGCGGTGTTCACCGCCACCTCGCACCTGACCACCGACGCCGCCCGCTCCTTCGAGCTGCCCAAGGACCGCACCGTCGTGATGGGCGCCCGGATCGAGGTCTGAGCTACAGGGCGCGGTCCCACCCGGCCAGCAGGCCGGTCAATGCGGTGTCCGCACCCGGCGCACCGAGCAGCGCCACCCCGGCCGGGTGGCCACCGACCAGCCCGGCCGGGGCCACCGCCGAGGGCAGGCCGCCGAGCCCGGCCAGGTAGGTCAGCCGCAGGGTCGCCCCGCGCAGCGCCGCCTTCTCCGCCGCCGGTGCCTCCACCGGGGGTGCGGTGGTGCTGGTGGCCGGGGCGAGGACGGCGGTGCCCGGCCCGACCCGCTCCCGCAGCGCCGTCCGGGCCGCCGCGACCACCTCCCCGGCCTGCGCGGCCTCCTCGGCGGTGACCGCGGCGGCG
>NZ_JAMXRZ010000027.1 GCF_024124375.1 Klenkia sp. PcliD-1-E | reverse complement strand
GCCGGGGGTGTGCTGCTGCTCGTCGACCCCGACGTCCCGCACCGGTCGGTCCGGCTGGCCGTCCAGCTGCTGGCCGGGTGCGCCGCCGGCCGCGACCGCGGCGCCGGCCCGGAGGAGATCGCCCGGGACCTGCCCCCGGCGCTGGGCGGGGCCACCCGGCCCGTCCAGCCGAGGCGGGCCGCGCCGGTCGACGCGCTCTCCTCCCTCCGGGCTGCCGTCGAGCTGCTGGCCGAGGCCGGGGTGGCCTGACCGCCTCGTCCCGGTGGGCCGGGGAACCGATACGGTCCTGAGCGGTGTTCACGACCGCCGGGAGGGCGCGTGCTCGAGTTCGACGGACTGGTCAAGACCTACGGCGAGAACCGGGTGCTCGAGGGGGTCAGCTTCGCCGTCGCGCCCGGGCAGATGTTCGGGTTCTGCGGCTCGAACGGCGCCGGCAAGACCACGACCATGCGCATCGCGATGGGCCTGGCCCGCGCCGACGCCGGGGAGGTCCGCTGGCGCGGGACGGCGCTCGACGACGCCAGCCGCCAGCGGATCGGCTACATGCCCGAGGAGCGCGGCCTCTACCCGAAGATGAAGGTCGCCGACCAGCTGACCTACTTCGCCCGGCTGCACGGCGCCTCGTCCGCCGACGCCGACCGCGCGGTGCAGGAGTGGACCGAGCGGCTGGGGCTGGCGGACAAGCGCGGCGAGCGGGTGGAGAAGCTGTCGCTGGGCAACCAGCAGCGCGTGCAGCTCGCCGCCGCGCTCGTCAGCGGGCCTGAGGTGCTGATCCTCGACGAGCCCTTCTCCGGCCTGGACCCGGTGGGCGTGGACTCCCTCGCCGAGGCCCTGCTGGAGCGGTGCCGGGCCGGCGTCCCCGTGGTGTTCTCCAGCCACCAGCTCGACCTGGTCGAGCGGCTGTGCGACGCCGTCGGCATCCTGGCCCGCGGCCGGATCGTGGCCAGCGGCACCGTCCCCGAGCTGCGGGCCCGTGAGGGTGGCCGGCAGCTGCGGGTGGTCGTGCCCGACGCCGGCCCCGGGTGGGCCTCCGCCGTCCCGGGTGTGCGGGTGCTGAGCGAGCAGCGGGGGGACACCGTGCTGGAGCTCGACCGGTCCGCCGACGACCAGGCGGTGCTCGCCGCGGCCGTGGCGACCGGCCGGGTGACCCACTTCGCCTGGCGGGAACCCAGCCTGGTGGAGCTGTTCCGCGGGGCGGTGGCGGCGTGAGCGCGGCGGGTCAGGTCCGGCTGGTGGCCCGCCGGGAGATCACCACCCGGGTGCGGGACAAGGGCTTCATCATCAGCTCGCTGGTCATCGTGCTGCTCGTGGTGGGCGTGATGATCTTCCAGCTCGTCGCGGGCGGGCGGGGGTCGACGACCACCATCGGCGTCGTCGGCGGCAACCCCTCGGTGCAGACCGCGCTGCAGCAGGCCGGCGAGGCCTCGGGCACGGCGGTCACCGTCCGCGACCTGCCCGACGAGGCCGCCGCCCGGCAGGCGCTCACCGACGGCGACGTGGACGGCGCCGTCCTCGACCCCACCGGGGACTCCCCGCAGCTGCTGGTGGAGTCCTCGGGCGGCGTGGAGGACATCGTGCGCTCCGCGGTCGGTGCGCTGTCGGTCGGCGCGCAGCTGGCCGCACAGGGCGTGGACCTGCAGCCCGCACCGAACGTGTCGGTCACCGAGCTGGACCCCTCCGAGGACAACGGCCCCGCCGTCGTGGTGGCCCTGGTCGGCGTGGTGGTGCTCTACGGCCTGCTCATCCTCTTCGGCCAGTTCGTCGCGCAGGGCGTGGTGGAGGAGAAGTCCTCCCGGGTGGTGGAGCTGCTGCTGTCGACCATGAAGCCGTGGCAGCTGCTGGCCGGGAAGATCCTCGGCCTGGGCGTGCTGGGCCTGGCGCAGATGGTGCTCATCGCCGTCGTCGGGGTGACCGGGGCCCTGGCGCTGGACGTGGTCAGCGTCCCCGGCCAGCTGATCGGCACCGTCCTGGTCGTCATCGGCTGGTTCCTGGTCGGCTACGCCTTCTACGCCTCGGTGTTCGCCGCGGCGGCGTCGCTGGTCAGCCGGCAGGAGGACCTCGGCAGCGTGCTCACCCCGACCACGCTGCTGCTCGTCGTCGGCTTCTTCATCTCCATCCAGGCCGGCCAGGACCCGGGGTCGACGCTGGCCACCGTGACGTCGTTCGTCCCGGGCCTGACGCCGCTGGTGATGCCGGTGCGGATGGCCGCCGGCGACGTCCCGCTGTGGCAGGTGCTGCTGGCCGTGGCGATCATGGCGGTCGCGATCGCCGTCGTCGTGCGGATCGGGGGCCGGGTCTACGCCGGCGCCCTGCTGCGCACCGGCGGCAAGACCAAGCTGCGGGAGGCCCTGCGCGCCGAGCGCGCCTGACCTGGGGCGGTTGGGGATCCCCTCGGCGGGGGTAGCGCGGGCGGCATGAGCATGCAGCTGGGCTACACGATGATGACGGAGCAGGCCGGCCCCAAGGAGCTGGTCTCGCACGTGGTCGGGGCCGAGGAGGTCGGTTTCGACTTCGCGGTCAGCAGCGACCACTTCTTCCCGTGGCTGGACTCCATGGGCCACGCGCCCAACGCCTGGGTGACCCTCGGCGCAGCCGCGCAGGCGACCAGCCGCATCGACCTGATGACCTACGTGACCTGCCCGATCATCCGGTACCGGCCGGCCGTGGTCGCCCAGCAGGCCGCCACCCTGCAGATCCTCGCCGACGGCCGGTTCACCCTGGGCCTGGGCGCCGGGGAGAACCTCAACGAGCACGTGGTCGGGGAGGGCTGGCCGCCGGTCGCGGTGCGGCACGAGATGTTCGCCGAGGCGGTGCAGCTGATCAAGGAGCTGCTGGCCGGCGACGGCTACACCACCTTCCACGGCGACTACTTCGACGCCGACGGAGCCAAGATCTGGGACCTGCCCGAGGGCGGCGTGCCGATCGGCATCGCGGTGTCGGGGAAGCAGTCCTGCGAGCTGGCCGGCGAGTACGCCGACGTGATGATCGGCACCGAGCCGAAGGCCGAGCTGGGCGAGATGTTCGACGCCGCGGGCGGGGCCGGCAAGAGCCGGGTCGGGCAGATGCCGATCAGCTACGGCACGGACAAGGCCGCCGCGGTCACCCGCGCGCACGAGCTCTTCCGCTGGTTCGGCCTGGGCTGGAAGGTCAACGCCGACCTGCCGGGGACGGCGGGCTTCGAGGCGGCCAGCGCGTTCGTCCGCGAGTCCGACGTCGAGGAGTCCATCCCCTGCGGGGACGACGTGGACGCCGTCGTCGAGGCGGCGAAGGCCTACGCCGACGCCGGCTTCACCCACCTCGCGCTGGTGCAGATCGGCGGCGACCAGCAGCAGCCCTACCTCGAGTGGACGCAGCGGGAGCTCATGCCGGCCTGGCGCGAGGCCTTCGGGAGCTGACCCCCTACACGGGTCGCAGACCGGTCAGCGGGCCGCGGTAGACCGCCGCGGCCCGCCCGGTCACCCCGGGCCGCACGGTGAACAGCCGGCCGGCGTGCTCGTCGGGGTCGGACAGGCCCTCCGTCGAGGTGCTGATGACCAGCAGGTCCAGGTCGGGGCCGGCGAAGTCGCAGCTGGAGGTGTTCGGCGTGGGCACCTCGACGACGGCCAGCAGGTCTCCGGCGGGGGAGTAGCGGCGCACCTGCCCGGCGCCCCACACCGCCACCCACAGGGCGTCCTCCGCGTCCACGGTGAGCCCGTCGGGGGCCCCGCCGGACCCGGTCAGGTCGACCACCACCCGGCTGTCCCCGAGCACGCCGGTGGTCAGGTCGTAGGCGTAGGCCCGCACGGTCGCCGCGCCGGAGTCGGCCAGGTAGACCGTGCCGCCGTCGCCGCTCCACTCGATGCCGTTGCTGATGGTCAGGTCCCGCAGCACGACGTGCACCGAGCCGTCGAGGTCCACCCGGTGCAACGACCCCGCACCGGGCGCCTCGTCGAAGGCCATCGTGCCGCCGAACAGCCGGCCCACCGGGTCCGCGGCGCCGTCGTTCATCCGGGTGCCCGCTGCCGGGCCCTCGCCGGGCACCTCGACCAGCACGGAGGCCGCGCCGTCGGTCGACAGGTGGGTGAACCCGCCGTCCGCGCCGAGCAACCAGCCCCCGTCCGCGGCCGGGACGACGAACCCGACCGTCCCGCCGCCGCGGTGCGCGGCGACCTGGTGGACCTCGTCACCGGCGACCGTCGCGCGGAGCACCAGCCCGCGGGTGATGTCGACCCAGAGCAGCTCCTGGCGGACGGCGTCCCACCTCGGGCCCTCGCCGTGCACGGCCGGCTCGACGTCGCGGACGGGGGTGGCGGTGAGCGTCAGCATCGTCCGATCCTCCCCTCGTCACGGGGGCGTCACACGGGCCGGTGAGAATGCGCCCGTGTCCGAAGCAACCGTCGACGTCGCCGACCTCCGCCCCGACGACCCGGAGGACCGGGCCGACGAGGCACCCCTGCGCGAGGACATCCGGCTGCTGGGCCGGGTGCTGGGCGAGGTGGTGCGCGAGCAGGCGGGCGAGGAGGTGTTCGACCTGGTCGAGGCCGCCCGCCTCGAGGCCTTCCGCATCCGCCGCTCGGAGGTCGACCGCAGCGGCCTGGCGCAGATGCTGGCCGGGCTGGACGTGCGCAGCGCCAACCACGTCATCCGAGCGTTCAGCCACTTCTCGCTGCTGGCCAACCTGGCCGAGGACGTGCACCACGAGCGCCGCCGCCGGCACCACCGCCGGGAGGGGTCGCCGCCGCAGAAGGGCACCCTGGCGGCCAGCTTCGAGCTGCTGGACTCGGCGGGCCTCGACCCGGCCGACGTCGCCCGCGA
Organism: Klenkia sp. PcliD-1-E; assembly: GCF_024124375.1. Taxonomy (GTDB): domain Bacteria; phylum Actinomycetota; class Actinomycetes; order Mycobacteriales; family Geodermatophilaceae; genus Klenkia. The sequence continues at coordinate 35,058 of NZ_JAMXRZ010000027.1, read as the reverse complement.
GCTGGACGGCGCCCTGGTCGTCCCGGTGGTCACCGCGCACCCCACCGAGGTGCGCCGCCGGACGGTGTCCCGGGTGCAGCGGGAGGTCGCCCAGCTGATCCGCACCCGGGAGGCCGCCCCCGACGAGGCGCAGTGGTCGGCGCACCTGTGGCGCGAGGTGCTCACCCTCTGGCAGACCGCGCTGCTGCGGCTGTCGCGGTTGCGCCTGGAGGACGAGATCGACGAGGCGCTGCGGTACTACGACCTGTCGCTGTTCGCCGTCGTCCCGCAGATCAACGCCGACCTGCGCGCCGCGCTGCACCAGCGGTGGCCCGACGCCGACCTGCTGCCCACCCCGATGCTGCGCACCGGGTCCTGGATCGGCGGGGACCGCGACGGCAACCCCTTCGTCACCGCCGACGCCGTCCGGCTGGCCACCACCCGGGCCGCGGAGACCGCACTGGGCCACCACCTCGCCGAGCTCGTGGTGCTGGCCGAGGAGCTGTCGATGTCCGAGCGTCTGGTCGCCCCGACCGCCGAGCTCGAGGCGCTGGCCGACGCCGCCCGCGACGACTCCCCGTTCCGCGCCGACGAGCCCTACCGGCGGGCGATGCGCGGGATCTACCGGCGGCTGGCGGCCACCGCGCTGTCGGTCGTCGGGCACGTCCCCGGCCCGCTGCCCGACGTCGAGCTCGAGCCCTACGCCGAGCCCGCCGAGCTGATCGCCGACCTCGACGTGGTGGCCGACTCGCTGCGCACGCACGGCGCCGGCGCGCTGGCCGACGACCGGCTGCGCCGGCTGCGCGACGCCGTCGAGGTGTTCGGCTTCCACCTGTCGGGGCTGGACATGCGGCAGAACTCCTCGGTGCACGAGGAGGTGCTGGCCGAGCTGCTCGCCTGGGCCGGGGTCTGCACCGACTACGCCGAGCTCGACGAGACCGCCCGGCGCGAGCTGCTGACCCGGGAGCTGCGGCTGCGCCGTCCCCTCGTGGCGCCGGACGCGCAGCTGTCCGAGCTCGCCCGCGGCGAGCTGGACCTGCTGGCCGCGGCCGCCGAGCAGGTGCGCCGGCTGGGCCCGCGGGCGATCCCGAACTACGTGATCAGCATGTGCGAGTCGGTGTCGGACGTGCTGGAGGTCGCCGTCCTGCTCAAGGAGGTCGGCCTGGTCACGCTCGGGGACGACGGCCTCCCGGCGTCGCCGATCATGGTCGCGCCGCTCTTCGAGACCATCGGGGACCTGCAGGGCGGCGGGGAGACCCTCGCCGCGATGCTCGCCGAGCCGGTCTACCGGTCGATGGTGGACGGGCGGGGCGGCACGCAGGAGGTCATGCTCGGCTACTCCGACAGCAACAAGGACGGTGGCTACCTCGCCGCCAACTGGGCGCTGTACCGGGCCGAGCTGGCGCTGGTGGACGTGGCCCGCGAGGCCGGCGTCGAGCTGCGGCTCTTCCACGGCCGCGGCGGCACCGTCGGCCGCGGCGGCGGGCCCTCCTACGAGGCGATCCGGGCGCAGCCGCCGGGGTCGGTGGCCGGGCAGCTGCGGATCACCGAGCAGGGCGAGGTCATCGCCGCCAAGTACGCCGAGCCCGACCTGGCCCGCCGCAACCTGGAGGCGCTGGTGGCGGCGGTGCTGGAGAGCTCGCTGCTGTCGCTGGAGGGCCTGGGCGAGGACGCCGAGGAGGTGTACGCGCTCTTCGACGACCTGGCCGGCCGGGCCGAGGCCGCCTACCGCGCGCTGGTGCACGACACCCCGGGGTTCGTGGAGTGGTTCCGCGCGGCCACCCCGATCCGGGAGCTGGCCGAGCTGAACATCGGCTCCCGGCCGCCCTCGCGCAAGCCCGGGGACAAGATCACCGACCTGCGGGCCATCCCGTGGGTGTTCAGCTGGTCGCAGGCCCGGATCATGCTGCCGGGCTGGTTCGGCACCGGGACGGCGCTGCACGGGTGGATCGGCGACGACCCGGCCCGCCTGGCCCGGCTGCAGGACCTGCACGCCCGCTGGCCCTTCTTCCGGACGGTGCTGTCGAACATGGGCATGGTGCTGGCCAAGACCGACCTGGAGCTGGCCGCCCGCTACGCCGAGCTGGTGCCCGACGAGGACCTGCGGCACCGGGTGTTCGACGTCATCACCGCCGAGCACGAGCGCACCGTCGCCGTCCTGCTGGCCATCACCGGCGACGACCACCTGCTGGCCGACAACCCGTCGCTGGCCCGGTCGATCCGCAACCGGTTCCCCTACCTGGAGCCGCTGCACCACCTGCAGGTGGAGATGCTGCGCCGCCGCCGCGAGGGGGACGACGACGAACTGGTGCGCCGGTGCATCCAGCTGACGATCAACGGCGTGGCCACGGCCCTGCGCAACTCCGGCTGACCCCTCGGCGCCCGGCGTGGATCAGCCTGGTTGATCCAACTCCGTCCTGGCTCACCGACGCCGGTGAGCCAGGACGGACGTCGATCAGCTGGGTTGATCCACGCCGACCCGGCGCCCACGGCGGACGACGACGGCCCAGGTGACCAGGTAGGCCAGGTACACCGCGGCGACCACCAGCGCGGTCGTGGGCAACCGTCCGCCCGCGCGCTGGAAACCCTCGACCGCGATGCTGGCCGAGGCGTAGGAGGCGGCGTCCGCACCGGTCCACGACGCGACCTCGGCGCCGCCCAGCGCTCCGTACACCGCGGCGGCCTCGAAGGTCAGCAACAGCACGCTCACCGCGCCCAGGTGCCGCACCCGGTCGGCGCGGAGGGGTCGTCGGGACCGTGCGGCGACGAGGGCAGCCGCGCCGGCGACGACGATCCCGGAGCCCAGGGCCAGCGCGGTGGCGACCGAGCGGGGGGCGGCCACGGCGGGCTCCAGCGACTCGTCGAAGAGCACGGGCACGTAGCGGGGCAGCGAGGTGGTGAGCAGCAGACAGGTGAGGGCGTGCAGGACCGCCGCGGCGATCAGCGCCACCGCCGTCACCGGCATGGGCTCCGGATCGGCCGAGGCGGCAACGTCCTGTGCGAGGGTCCGTCCTCCTGCACCGGATCTGGCGGAGGAGGACGGAGGTGGATCAACCTCCCTGGTCAACGCTGGGCCCAGGCGGCGGCGCGGAGGGCCTCGCGCTCGTGGATCGTCGTCCGCGCGCGGCCCTTCGTGGCCCCCAGGGCGTGCTCGGCGTCGTCGATGGCCCGCCAGTTCTCCAGCAGCACCGGCCGGCACCCCCGCGCCCGCAGCGTCTCGACCAGGTCGGGCCCCTCGACGCGCGGGAGGCCGGGGGCGTCGGCCAGCAGCGCGGCCACCGTCTCCCGGGCGTCGTGCTTGTTGGTGCCGACGACGCCGGTGGGTCCGCGCTTGATCCAGCCCGCCACGTACTCGCCGGGGCTGACCACGCCGTCCCGCAGGACCCGGCCGCCCTCGTTGGGGACCACACCTCCGGACACCGGCAGGCCGGGCAGGTCGAGCCCGGTGTAGCCGACCGCGGCGACCACCAGGTCGGCGGGCAGCTCCTCGGTGTCGCGGGTGCCGGCCAGCCGGTCGGCCGGGTCCACCGACACGCGCTCGACGACCACCCCGGTGACCCGGTCGGTGCCGGTCAGCCGCACCGGCCGGGTGAAGAACCGCAGCCGCACGGTGGCCTTGCCCGGCTCGGGCACGTGCTCGGCGAACTCCCGCAGGGTCGCGAGGTTGCGGGCCACCGCCCGGACGTCGGACTCCTCGTCCAGCCCGTCGGTGTCGGTCAGCGCGACCGCGGCGGACAGGTGACCCAGCTCGCGCAGCTCCTGGGTGGTGAAGGAGGCCTGCGCCGGGCCCCGCCGGCCCAGCAGCGTGATCCGCTCGACCGGTGCGGCGGCCAGGGCGTCGAGCACGTGCTGGGGCATGTCGGTGGCCTCGAGCTCGGTCGGGCAGCGGGCCAGCACCCGGGCGACGTCCAGCGCGACGTTGCCCACGCCGACCACGACGACGTCCCGGGCCCGGGCCACCGCCTGCTCGACCCGCGCCCGGTCGGCGTCCGGGTGGCCGGTGTACCAGGCCACGACGTCGGTGGCGGCGAGGCTGCCGGGCAGGTCCTCGCCCTCGACGCCGAGCCGCCGCGCCCCCGAGGCGCCGTGGGTGAACACCACCGCGTCGGCGTGCGCGCGCAGGTCCTCGACCGACAGGTCCTGGCCCAGCTCGACGTCCCCGACGAACCGCACCGACGGGTGGTCGAGGGTGTGCCGCAGCGTGTCGGCCAGCGCCCGCATCTTGAGGTGGTCCGGCGCGATGCCGTGCCGCACCAGCCCGAACGGGACGGGCAGCCGGTCCAGCAGGTCCACGGCCACCGGGACGTCGTCCTGGTCGGCCAGCGCCTCGGCGGCGTAGATGCCGGCCGGACCGGCGCCGACGACGGCCACCCGCAACGGTCGGTCCATGCGCGCACGATGCCCGACGCGCGGCCGGTGCACCAGGGGTGAACCCCCTCGGCGCGGGGCAGTCCCGACCCATGACCGTCACCGTCGTCGCCACCATCACGCCCAAGCCCGACCGTCTGGACGCCGTCCGCGAGGCATTCGTGCAGGCCATCCCCGCCGTGCACGAGGAGACCGGCTGCGAGCTCTACGCGCTGCACGAGGGCGGCGGCGTGCTCGTCATGGTCGAGCGCTGGTCCGACGGCGACGCCCTGGAGGCGCACGGCGCCGGCGAGACGTTCAACCGGCTCAGCGAGTCGGTCAAGGACGACCTGGCCGAGCCGCTGAAGGTGCACGTGCTGCAGGCCGTGCCGGCCGGGGACGACGCCAAGGGCGCCCTCAGCTGAGCCGCAGCTCTAGGAACTGGTTGTCCGGGCCGGCCGCGTAGTCCCCGAACGGGCCGCGGTCGGTGAACCCGGCACTCCGGTAGAGCGCGAGGGCGGGGGCGAAGGGCGGTCCGGTGCCGGTCTCCAGCACCACCCGGTCCAGCCCCCGCTCCCGCGCGGCGGCCAGCGCGTGCTCCAGCAGAGCGGCGGCCACCCCGCGGCGCAGGTGGCCCGGGTGGGTGCGCATCGACTTCAGCTCACCCGCCGCCGACAGCGCCACCATCCCGGCCAGGGACTCGCCGTCCCACGCCGTCCAGACCGTCGTGCCCGGGCCGGTCAGCCCGGTGAGGTCCAGCGCGTAGGAGGTGCCGGGCGGGGACTCCGCGCGCATGGACCCCACGTGCAGCGCGACCAGCTCGCGCACCCGTGGGTCGGTGAGGTCGTCGACCCGGATGGTCAGACGGCCTGGCAGGTCGGGCACCAGAACAGGTTCCTGCCCACCATCTCCTCGGTGCGCACCGGGGTGCCGCACCACCGGCACGGCAGCCCGGTGCGCCGGTAGACGTAGTGCGCGTCGGCCCGGGACGCCGCCCCCCGCTTGCGGGTGCGGTCCTCGGGCCGGGTGGTGACGATCCGACCGGCCCGCACGCCCGCGCGCAGCAGCACGACGAGGTCGGCCCACACGGCCTCCCACTCGGCCTCGGTGACCGCCCGCCCGGGCCGGAAGGGCGAGATGCGGTGCCGGAACAGCACCTCGGCCCGGTAGACGTTGCCGACGCCGGCGAGCACCGACTGGTCCATCAGCAGCGCCCCGATCGCCTGCCGGGACCGGCTGATCCGGGCCCAGGCCCTGCCCGGGTCGGACCTCCGGAGCGGGTCGGGGCCGAGCCGGTCCAGGACCAGCCGCACCTCGCCGTCGGTGATCAGCTCGCAGGCGGTGGGACCGCGCAGGTCGGTCCACACGCCCTCGCCGTCCTCGCCGGGCCCCTCCCAGCGCATCCGCAGGGCACCGCGGGGCTCGGGCGGCGGGCCGGTGCCGGTCGTGTACTTCCCGTAGAGGCCCAGGTGCACGTGCACCACGTCGGGGCCGAAGACGGCGAACAGGTGCTTGCCGTAGGAGGTCACCTCGTCCAGCACCCGGCCGTCGACGAGCTCGGCCTCGGCGGCGAACCGGCCCTGCGGGCTGGTCACGTGCACCTCGCGACCGGCGAACCTCGCGTGCTGCTCACGGGCCAGGCGGAACAGGGTGTGGCCCTCAGGCACCGGCGATCACCCGCTGATCCTGCCCCGGGTGCAGGATCGCCGCATGACCGTGACCCCTGCCCTGGCCCGCCGCGCCTGGGGGACCCTGGAGACCCTCCACGTCACCGGCTTCTTCGCCCCCGAGGTGAACGCCGCCTACGACCGCTTCGGGGTGCCCGCCACCCGGGCCGGGTACTTCGCTGCCCGGGCGTCGGCGTTCGGCCCGTGCCGGCCCGAGCTCGTGGAGGCGACGTATTACGTCTTCGCCCCGCGGCTGGTGCACGCCGCCGTCCCCGCGGTGTGGGATGCCGCAGCACCCGAGGAGTGGGCCACCGCCCGTCGCGAAGGGGTCGCGGCGCGGCTGCACGAGGTCCTCGGCGAGCCGGACGTCGCCGAGGCGGTGGACCTGGCCCGGGAGGCCTGCGCGGGGCTCACCCGGGCCGGCCGGCCGATCTACGCCGCGTGGTCGGCGGTCGAGTGGCCCGAGGACCCGCTGCTGCAGCTGTGGCACGCCGGCCTGCTGCTGCGCGAGCACCGCGGCGACGGGCACGTCGCCGCCCTGCAGACGTCCGGCCTGGACCCGGTGGAGGCCCTGGTCACCGGCGGCCTCGCGTCGGGGTCGGTGGAGTTCGTGCGCACCACGCGCGGGTGGACCGACGATGAGTGGGACGCCGGGGTGCAGCGACTGCGGCGGCGCGGCCTGGTCGACGACGACGGGCTGACCCAGGCCGGCCGCGACCTGCGCGACGACGTGGAGACCGTCACCGATCTGCTCGCGACCGAGGGCTGGGTGCACCTGGGCGAGCAGCGACTGCACCGGTTGGTCGAGCTGGTGACGCCGCTGCGGGAGCGGGTGCTGGACTCGGGCACCCTGCCGGAGTGGATCCGCAGCCGCGGCTGAGCGGGCCCGCGCACCCTGGTGCACGCTGGGGCGGTGACCACCGGGGATCCGTGCGCGGGGGGCTCGTCGGCCCGCACCGCCGGCGAGGCGATGGTGCGCGTCCCGAAGACGTGCGGCACCGGCACGACCATCGGCCAGGCCCGGGCGTTCTTCGCCGACGACCACGTGCACGCGCTGCTGGTCGTCGACGGCGCCCAGCTGGTCGCCGTCGTCGAGCGCGTCGACCTGACCGGGCCGGACCGGGCACCGGTGGCCGCGCTGGGCCGCCTGCACGGGCGCACCGTCCCGCCGTCCGAGCCGGTGGCGGTCGTGGCCGCCCGGCTGCGGGCCGAGGGCCGGCGGCGCACCGCGGTGGTCGACGACGACGGCCGGCTCCTCGGCCTGCTGTGCTTCAAGCGCAGCGGCCGCGGGTTCTGCACCGATGCCGACATCGCCGCGCGGGACGCCGACCGGGACGGCTACCGCCCGCGCGCCTTCGCGTAGCGGTCCAACGCCACCTCGCGCTCGTGCTTGTGGTCCACGATCCGCTCCGGGTACCCGTCGGGCAGGTCACCCTTCCACGGCTCGTGCACGGCCTTGCCCTCGATGTCGCGCAGCTCCGGGACCCAGCGGCGCACGTAGTCGCCGTCCGGGTCGAACTTCTGGCCCTGGGTGACCGGGTTGAACACCCGGAAGTAGGGCGCGGCGTCGGTGCCGGTGCCGGCGACCCACTGCCAGCCGTGGTTGTTGCTGGCCAGGTCGCCGTCGACGAGGTGCTGCATGAAGTACCGCGCGCCGCGGGTCCACTCCTGGTGCAGGTCCTTGACCAGGAAGCTGGCGGTGATCATCCGCATCCGGTTGTGCATCCAGCCCTCGGCGAGCAGCTGACGCATGGCGGCGTCGACGGCGGGGAAGCCGGTGCGGCCGGCGGCCCAGGCCTCGAAGTCCTCGTCGGCCTGCTTCCCCGTCGAGTAGGTCATGCCCTTGAGCTCGTCGTTGTAGTACTCGCGGGCGGTCTCGGGGCGGTGCCAGAGCACGTCGGCGTAGAAGTCCCGCCAGCACAGCTCGGTCGTGTAGGTCTCCACCCCCGGGCCCTTCTTCCCGGAGTCGGCGATGTCCTTGAGCAGGGTGCGCGGGTGCACGGTGCCGAAGTGCAGGTGCGCCGACATGCGGCTGGTGGAGTCCAGGTCGGGCCGGTCGCGCTCGTCGTCGTAGTCCTCGATGCGGTCGTCGAGGAAGGCCTTCCAGCGCGTGCGCGCGGCCGACTCGCCGGGCTCGAGCACCTCGGTGTCGCCGAGGTCGGGTGCCTCGGGCAGGTCGTCGGAGTCCGCGCGCGCCCAGCTCACCTTGCGGGGGCGCAACGCCGGGTCGTGCCAGCCGTGCTCGCGCCAGCGCCGGGAGAGCGGGGTGAACACCTTCAACGGGGTGCCGTCGTCCTTGGTGATCGTGCCGGGCGCCACCGCGTACGGGGAGCCGGTGCGCACCAGCTCCGCGCCGTCGCCCAGCGCCTTCTCCACCGCGGTGTCGCGCTCGCGGCCGTAGGGCCCGGTGTCCCCGGCGACGTGCACCGTCTCCGCGCCGACCTCGCGGGCCAGCGACGGGACGACGTCCTGGGGCCTGCCGTGCCGGACGACGAGCCGTCCGTCGGTGGCCTCGTGCAGCTCGGCCAGGCACCCGGCGAGGAAGTGCCTGCGGGGGTCGCCGGACTTCTCCCAGATGGCGGGGTCTAGCACGAACAGGGGTAGCACGTCGCCGGCGTCGCGGGCGGCGAGCAGCGCGGGGTTGTCCCCCAGGCGCAGGTCACGGCGGAACCAGTGGATGGCGGTCGGCACCGCCCGAACCTACGGACCGTGCGGGGTCAGCGCGCGGTGAGCGGGAGGCCGAAGTGCGGCCGGTCGTCGGGGCGAACCAGGTCCTGGTCGGCCGGGTGCTGTTGCAGGTAGTGCCGGACGAAGGAGCAGTAGGGCAGCACGGAGAGGCCGCGCTGGCGGGCGCTGGCCAGGACCGCGGCCACGAGGACCGTGCCCAGGCCCCGGCCGGCCACGGCGGGGGAGACCTCGGTGTGCGGGAGCGTCATCACGCCGTCGTCGACGTGGTAGCTCGCCATGCCGACGACCTGGCCGTCGACGCTGATCTCGAACCGCCCGCGGGACGGGGCGTCCTCCACCTGCACCTGCTGCGTGCTGCTCATCCCACCTCCTACCCGGCTCCGCTGCCGGGGTGCGGAGCCGTGACTGCTCGACTCCGGTCAGACACGGTAACCGCTCCGTTCCGATTCCGCTCCTGCCCTGCACCACGATCCTGCTCCTCCGGGGGTTCCCGGCCGGCCGCGACGCGCCCGATAGTCTCGGCGCGCACCCGGGCCCCCGTAGCTCAGGGGATAGAGCGACGGTTTCCTAAACCGCAGGCCGCAGGTTCGAATCCTGCCGGGGGCACCTCAGGCGGTGGCCAGCACCTCGAACCGGTGCCCGCGTGCCGCGGCCCGCCGGGCGCACTGGTCCAGCGCCAGCCGCGCCCCCGGCGGCCAGGCCTCCAGCCGTGCGCCGTCGACCACGACGTCGCCGCGGAAGACCGCCAGCCGGAGCTGGCGCAGCACCCGGGCGATCTCCGCCCCGTCCGTCCCGTTGTCCATGGTCTCGATCCTGTCGACGGCGAGGCCCGTGCACATCGGCCCGAGGTCCCATTCCGCCTCCACCCGGGGGAGGACCCGGCGGCGCACCTACGCCTGCAGGAGTAGGCGGCCGGCACCCAGGTGACGCCGCGGGGGTGACGACGGCGGGCCCGGCGCGCAGCAGGCTGGTCGGCATGATCGAACTGCGCGGGTTGACCAAGCGCTACGGCGAGCGCCTCGCCGTCGACGACGTCACGGTGACCGTCCGGCCGGGCGTGGTCACCGGGTTCCTGGGCCCCAACGGCGCCGGGAAGTCCACGACGATGCGGATGGTGCTCGGCCTGGACCGGCCGACCGCCGGCACCGCCCTGGTCAACGGCAGGCCCTACGCCGAGCACCGGGACCCGCTGCGCCAGGTCGGTGCGCTGCTGGAGGCCCGGGCGCTGCACCCGGGCCGCACCGCCCGCGCGCACCTGCAGGCCCTCGCCGCCACCGCCGGCCTGCCGCGGGCACGCGTGGACGCGGTGCTGGAGCTCGCCGGGCTGACCCCCGTCGCCGGCAAGCGGGTCGGCGGGTTCTCCCTCGGCATGGGCCAGCGGCTCGGGGTGGCCACCGCGCTGCTCGGCGACCCGGCCACCGTCGTCCTCGACGAGCCGGTCAACGGCCTGGACCCCGACGGCGTGCTGTGGATCCGCACGCTGGCCCGGCGGCTGGCCGCCGAGGGCCGCACCGTCTTCTTCTCCTCCCACCTGATGGCCGAGATGGCGGTGACCGCCGACCACCTGGTCGTCATGGGCCGCGGCCGGCTGGTCGCCGACGTCCCGACCGAGGAGTTCATCCGCCGGGCCGGCGGGGACGGCGTCCGGGTGCGCAGCCCGCGGGCCGCCGAGCTCGCCGGGCTGCTGGCCGGACCCGACGTCGTCGTGGAGTCCGCCGAGAGCGGTGTGCTGCTGGTCCGCGGCGTCGGGCCGGAGGTCATCGGGGACCGGGCCGCGCAGTCGGGCATCGCGCTGCACGAGCTCACCCCCGTCCAGGCCTCCCTCGAGGAGGCGTTCATGGCGCTCACCGCCGACGAGCGCGAGTACCGCACCGAGGAGCAGCCGGCATGACGACCACCCTCGACACCCCTGCACGCAGCGCGGGCACCACCGGTCTCCTGCGCGGGGAGTGGGTCAAGGCCCGCTCGCTGCGCTCCACCTGGTACGTGCTGGGCGGCTCGCTGGTCGGCATGGTGCTGCTCGGCCTGCTGTTCACCAGCACCGCCGACACCGGCGGCCCCAGCGGCCGCGGCGGCGGCCCGCCCGGGGTCGACTTCGCCCAGCCGCTGACCCTGGCGCTGGCCGGTTACAACCTGGCCCAGCTCGCCCTCGGCGTGCTCGGCGTGCTGCTGGTCACCGGCGAGTACACCTCGGGCACGATCCGCAGCACCTTCGCCGCCACCCCGCGCCGCTGGCCCGTGGTCGCCGCCAAGGCCGCCGTCCTCGGGGCGGTCGTGCTGGTCACGGCCACGGTCGGCTCGCTGGTCTCCTACGCCGTCGGCTCCGCCGTCGTCGACGGCATGCCGGGCCTGGGTGAGGACGGCGTCCTGCGGGTGGTCCTGGGGACGGCGCTCTACCTCACCGCGATCACCCTGCTCGGCTCCGCGCTGGGCTGGCTGCTGCGCTCCACGGCCGGTGCGGTGGCCACGCTGTTCGGCCTGGTCTTCCTGCTGCCGGTGCTCGGCGGGCTGCTCCCGGCCGACTGGGGACCGGACGTGGTGCGCTGGCTGCCCAGCTCCGCGGGCGGCAGCCTGCTGCGGCCGACCACCACCGCCGAGCAGTTCGCCCCCTGGACCGGGTTCGCCGTGCTGCTCGGCTACGTCGCGGTCGGCCTGGTCGCCGCGGTGTGGCGGCTGCGCACCCGCGACGCCTGAGCCGATGACCGCGACGAGGGGGTGGCGGGGCGCCACCGAGGTGCAGTTCGTCCGCTTCGTCCTGGTCGGGGTCGTCTCCAGCGCCGTCTACGCGGTCACCTACCTGACCCTGTGGGACGCCGGCAGCGTGCTGGCCAACCTGGTCGGCTCGGTGGTCTCCACCGCGGTCGCGAACGAGCTGCACCGCAGGCTGACCTTCCGCAGCGGCCACCGGGTCGACTGGTTCACCGCCCAGTGGGAGGCCGGCGCCCTGGGCGCCGCCGGCCTGGTGGCCACGTCGGTGGCGCTGGCCGGCCTGCACGGCGTCCTCGGCACCACCGGCGCCGTCCTCGACCTGGCCCTGGTCGGCCTGGTCACCGGCGGGGTGGGGGCGGTGCGGTACCTCGCCCTGCGCGCATGGGTCTTCCCCCGCCGACCGACCGTGCACGGAACCGGGCAGGGACGATGACCGGCATGACGACGTCGGCCCGCGTGCGCCTGGTCGCCCCGGTGGTGGTGCTGACGGTGCTCTCGCTGGGGCCGCTGGTCCGGCTCGGCGGGCTCACCGCCGGCGCCGTCGTGGTCTCCTGTCTGCTGTGCGCCACCGCGCTGGCCCGCCACCGCGCGCCGTTCCCCGCGCTGGTCGTCGCCGTCGTCCTGCTGGCCGCGTGGTGGGCCGGGCACGGCCTGGACCCGCAGCGGCTGCTCCCCGCCGGGGTGGTCGCGTGGTGGCTGCTGGCGTGGGTGGCCGACCGCCGGCCGGTGCGCGAGGTGGTGGCGGCGTCCGCCGTCGTCGCCCTGGTACCGGTGACCCTGGCGGTGCTGGGCCTGCTCGGCCGGCCCGGCGGCCAGGCCGTCGTCCCGCTCACCGCCGCAACCGTCGTGGCCGTCGTGGTCGGCCGCAACCGGCGCACCCGCCGCTCGCTGGTGCAGGCGCTGGAGGACCGGGCGCTCCGGGCCGAGCGGGAACGGGACGCCGGGGCCCGCGCCGCCGTCGCCGAGGAGCGCACCCGGATCGCCCGCGAGGTGCACGACGTCGTGGCGCACAACGTCTCGGTCATGACCGCGCTGGCCGACGGCGCCGGCTTCGCCATCGACACCGCCCCCGAGCGGGCCCGTGCCGCGATGGCCCAGGTCGCGGCCACCGGCCGGGAGGCGATCACCGAGATGCACCGGCTGCTGGGCGTGCTGCGCGGGGACGACGTGGACGGCGAGGCCCCGGCGCCCGGGCTGGCCCAGCTCGACGGCCTCCTCGAGCAGGTCCGCGCCGCCGGCCTGGCCGTCACCCTCACCGTCGGCGGCACGCCCTCGCCGCTGCCGGCCACCGCGCAGCTGGCCGTGCACCGGCTGGTCCAGGAGGCGCTGACCAACACCCTCACCCACGCCGACGGTGCCCGGTCCGCGCGGGTCGCGCTCGAGTGGTCGGCCGACCGGCTGCGGGTGGAGGTCACCGACGACGGTCGCGGCGCCCGCCCCCGCGACCCCGACCGGCCGCCCGGGCACGGCCTGGTCGGCATGCGGGAGCGGTTCGGGGCCTGGGGCGGCACCGTGGAGACCGGTCCCGCGGACGGCGGCTGGCGGGTGCGCGGCGTGCTGCCGCTGGTGGAGGTGCCGGCATGACCACGGTGCTGCTGGTCGACGACGAGCCGCTGGTGCGGGTCGGGTTCGGCATGGTGCTGGACAGCCAGCCCGACCTCGAGGTGGTCGGACAGGCCTCCGACGGCGCGGAGGCCGTCGCCCTGGCTCGCGAGCTGACGCCCGACGTCGTGGTGATGGACGTGCGGATGCCGGTGCTGGACGGCGTCGCGGCCACGGCGCAGATCGTCGCCGCCGGCCTGCCCAGCCGGGTGCTGGTGCTGACCACGTTCGACCTGGACGAGCACGCCTTCGCCGCGCTGCGGGCCGGGGCCAGCGGGTTCCTGCTGAAGAACACCCAGCCGGCCGACCTGCTCGCCGCGATCCGCACGGTCGTGGCCGGGGACGCGGTGGTGTCCCCGCGGGTGACCCGCCGGCTGCTGGAGACCTTCGCCGGGCGGTTGCCCGACCCCGCTGCCCGCGACGCCCGGCTGGACCCGCTCACCGACCGGGAGCGGGAGGTGCTGGCGCTGGTCGCCCGTGGCTGGTCCAACGCCGAGGTCGCCGCGGAGCTGGTGCTCTCGGAGCTGACCGTGAAGACCCACGTCGGCCGGATCCTGGGCAAGACCGGGCTGCGTGACCGCACCCAGGCCGCGGTGCTGGCCTACGAGACGGGCCTGGTCCGCCCCGAGGGCGGCTGAGGCCTCGGTCGGCTAGCGTCCCCGAGGACAGCGACCCGCAGCTCGACGGCGCCGCCTGCCACGAGCCCAGCCAGCCGAGGAGCCCCGTGGCCCGCAGCGTGTACGTCGCCTCCGTCGAGGGCCACTCCGGGAAGTCCGTCGTCGCCCTGGGCCTGCTGCACACCCTGACCCGCGAGGTCGGCCGGGTCGGGGTCTTCCGGCCGATCGCCCGCGGGGCCACCGACCCGGTGCTTTCCACCCTGCTGGCCCGGACCACCGCCGGGGTGGGGTTCGCCGAGGCCGTCGGCGTCACCTACGACGACGTGCACGCCGACGGCGACGCCGCGCTGGCGCGGATCGTCGAGCGGTACAAGGCGGTGGAGGCCCGCTGCGACGCCGTGGTGGTCGTCGGCTCGGACTTCACCGACGTCTCCTCGCCGACCGAGCTGTCCTTCAACGCCCGGATCGCGGCCAACCTCGGCACCCCCGTCGTCCTGGTGCTGGGCGGCCGGGACCCGGCCGGCGCCGAGCAGCTGGGCCAGGCACCCGCCCGCGCGCCCGAGGTCCTGGCCGCGGTCGCCGAGCCGGCGCTGCGGGAGCTGGCCGCCGAGCACGCCGGGGTGGTCGCCGTCGTGCTCAACCGCGCCGACCCCGACCGGCTGACCGAGGGCGTGGCCGCGGTGCAGGCCGTCACCGACCGGCCGGTGTGGGCGATCCCCGAGGAACCGGTGCTCATCGCGCCGACCTTCGCCTCGGTCGCGGCGGCCGTCGACGGCGAGCTGGTGGCCGGGGACCCCGCGCTGATGGACCGCGAGGCGATGGGCGTCGTGGTGGCGGCGATGTCGATGGTCAACGTGCTGCCGCGGCTGCTGGAGGGCTCGGTCGTCGTCGTCCCCGGCGACCGGCCGGACGTCGTCCTGGCCGTGATGACCGCGCACGCGGCCGGCACCTACCCCTCGCCGACCGGCATCCTGCTCAACGGCGGCATCGACCTGCCCGACCCGGTGCTGCAGCTGATCGCCGGCCTGGGCAGCTCGCTGCCGATCGTGCGCACGCAGCTGGGCACCTTCGACACCACCGCCCGGGTCATCCGCACCCGCGGCCTCATCGCCTCGGACTCCCCGCGCAAGGCCGAACGGTCGATCGCGCTGTTCGACGAGGCGGTCGACACCCGCCAGCTGCTCGACGGCCTGGACGTCGGCCCCTCGACCGTCGTCACCCCGCTGATGTTCGAGCACCTGCTCACCGAGCGGGCGCGGGCCGCCGACCAGCACGTCGTGCTGCCCGAGGGGGACGACGACCGGGTGCTGCGCGCGGCGTCCACGGTGCTGGCCCGGCGGATCGCCCGGCTGACCATCCTGGGCGAGGAGGCGAAGGTGCGCGGCCGGGCCTCCGAGCTGGGTCTGGACATCGCCGCCGCGCAGGTGGTGGACCCCTTCGACGAGCAGCTGCGCACCCGGTTCGCCCAGGAGTACGCCGCGCTGCGCGCCCACCGCGGGATGACCGTCGAGGCGGCCTACGACGTCGTCCCCGACGTGTCGTACTTCGGCACGCTCATGGTCCACCTCGGCCTGGTCGGCGGCATGGTCTCCGGCGCCGCGCACACCACCGCGCACACCATCCGGCCGGCCTTCGAGGTCATCCGCACCCGGCCCGGGGTGTCGGTGGTGTCCAGCGTCTTCCTCATGGCGCTGGCCGACCGGGTGCTGGTCTACGGCGACTGCGCGGTCAACCCGCTGCCCGACGCCGCGCAGCTGGCCGACATCGCGATCTCCTCGGCGGCCACGGCGGCCGAGTTCGGCATCGAGCCGCGGGTGGCGATGCTGTCCTACTCCACGGGGACGTCGGGGTCGGGTGCCGACGTGGACAAGGTGCGCGAGGCCACCCGGCTGGTCCGGGAGCGCGCCCCGGAGCTCGTCGTCGACGGCCCGATGCAGTACGACGCCGCCGCCGACCCCGAGGTGGGCGCGGCCAAGATGCCGGGCTCGTCGGTGGCCGGGCGGGCCACGGTGTTCGTGTTCCCCGACCTGAACACCGGCAACAACACCTACAAGGCGGTGCAGCGCTCGGCCGGCGCGGTGGCCATCGGGCCGGTGCTGCAGGGACTGAACGCCCCGGTCAACGACCTGTCCCGGGGGGCCACCGTCCGCGACATCGTCAACACCGTCGCCATCACGGCGGTGCAGGCGGCCGGCCGGTGACCACGGTCCTGGTGGTCAACAGCGGGTCCTCGTCGCTGAAGTACCAGCTGCTCGACCACGCCGAGCAGGTGGTGGCCTCGGGCCTGGTCGAGCGGATCGGCGGGGCCGGCAGGATCACGCACCGCGGCCCGGGCGGAGAGGTCATCGTGGACGCCGACGTCCCCGACCACCGCGCGGCGCTGGCGCTGATGCTGGCCACCTGCACCTCCTCCGGTGCGGACCTCGCGCCGGACGTGGTCGGCCACCGGGTGGTCCACGGCGGTGCCCGGTTCAGCGCACCGGTGGTGGTCGACGACGCGGTGGAGGCCGCCGTCGAGGAGCTCGCGGCCCTGGCGCCGCTGCACAACCCGCCCGGCCTGCTCGGCATCCGGGCCGCCCGGGCGACGTTCCCCGGCGTGCCGCAGGTCGCGGTCTTCGACACCGCCTTCCACGCGACCATCCCGCCCGAGGCCGCGACCTACGCCATCGACGCCGGGCTCGCCGCGGACCGGGGCATCCGGCGGTACGGCTTCCACGGCACCTCGCACGAGTACGTGTCGCAGGAGGCGGCCCGCTTCCTCGGCCACGCCGGCCGGTTCGTGGTGCTGCACCTGGGCAACGGTGCGTCGGCGTGCGCGGTGTCGGGTGGTCGGTCGGTGGCCACCTCGATGGGGCTGACCCCGCTCAAGGGCCTGGTCATGGGCACCCGCGGCGGTGACCTCGACCCCGGTGCCGTGCTGCACCTGCTGCGCTCCGGGATGACCGTCGACGAGGTCGACACGCTGCTCAACCGGCGCAGCGGCCTGGCCGGGCTCACCGGCTCCGGCGACCTGCGCGACGTGCTGGCCGCGGCCGGCGGCGGGGACGCGCAGGCCGAGCTCGCCCTCGACGTCTACGCCCACCGCGTCCGGGGCTACGTCGGCGCCTACTTGGCGCACCTCGGCGGCCTGGACGCGCTGGTCTTCACCGCCGGGGTGGGGGAGAACAGCCCCGAGGTGCGGGCCCGGGTGGTCGGCGGCCTGGGCCACCTCGGGCTGGCCGTCGACCCCGCGCGCAACGGGGCGGGGGAGCGGGTGGCGCGGCTGGTCAGCCCGGACGACGGCCCGGTGCCGGTGCTGGTGGTGCCCACGAACGAGGAACTACAGATCGCCCGCCACGCGCTCACCGCCGTCGCGCCCGGTTGATCATGGAGTTGTGGCCGGTCGACACGCGGGGCACGGCGCGTCGGCGGGCACGAAACCCATGATCACGCGGGGGAAGGGGGACGGATGACCCGGGCGCACGACGACGTGCTGGTGCACCTGCGCCGGGCCCGCGACCACGCCGACCGGCACTACGACCAGCCGCTGACCCTCGCCCAGCTGGCCGCGGTCGCGGCGCTGAGCCCGTGGCACTTCCAGCGGCTGTTCACCGCCACCTACGGCGTCTCCCCGGCCGCGCACCTCTCGCGCCGCCGGGTCGAGCGCGCCCAGGACCTGCTGCGGACGACGAACCTCACCGTCACCGAGGTCTGCCACCTGGTGGGCTTCTCCAGCCTCGGGTCCTTCTCCAGCCGGTTCCGGGAGCTGGTGGGGGAGACCCCGAGCGCCTACCAGCGGCGGTGGGCGGCGACCGGCGCGCCGCACGTCCCCGGCTGCTGGGTGTTCATGCGCGGCATGACCGCAAGCGGGGAGAAGCACCCGGGGGGCGGCGGCCCCTAGCGTCCTCGGCATGACGATCTCGAACATCTCGCTGGTCAGCGTGTGGGTGACCGACATCTCCGAGGCCAAGGCGTTCTACACCGACGTGCTGGGCTTCGAGGAGCAGGAGGACATCCAGCTGGCCGAGGACTTCCGCTGGTGCACCGTCCGGCACCCCAGCCAGCCCGAGCTGTCGGTGCACCTGACCACGCCGGGCAAGCCGCTGTCCGACGACCTCGTCGCGGCCATGCAGCGCGCGCAGGCCGAGGGTGGGCTGCCCGGCATCGGGCTGGCGGTCGAGGACTGCCGGAGGACCTACGAGGAGCTGTCGGCCAAGGGCGTCACGTTCATCCAGCCCCCGGCCGAGCGGCCCTACGGCGTCGAGGCGCTGATGCGCGACAACTCCGGCAACTGGATGGTCCTGGTCGAGCACCGCGCCTTCGACCCCTCGGCCATGACCGTCGAGGACCTGCAGTAGCGCGCGGGCGTCTCCGCGGAGACGGTCCTCCGCCACCGGCGTGCATCCTCCGCCACCGGTGTCGACGGCGGAGGACGCACGCTGGTCGTCGGAGCTGATCGGTGCCGGGAAGGCCGGTCGGCGCGGGGCGGGCAGACTGGGGGGCATGAGCCAGGTCGTCGCCACCGCAGAGCACGTCGTCGCCGCCCCCGCCGACCGGGTCCGGGCAGCCCTCGCCGACTACGCCGGCACCCGGCAGCGGATCGCCGGCCCGCAGTTCAGCGACTGGCGGGTCGTGTCCGGCGGCCAGGGCGACGGCACCCGGGTGCACTGGCGCTTCGCCGCCACGTCCAAGCGGGTGCGCGACCAGCTCGTCGCGGTGACCGACGGTCCCGAGGGCCTGGTGGAGCGGGACCAGAACTCCTCCATGGTCACCACCTGGACCGTGCACCCGGCCGACGCGGGCGCCTCGACGGTGCGGGTGCGCACCACCTGGGACGGCGCCTCGGGCATCGGCGGGTTCTTCGAGCGCACCTTCGCGCCCAAGGGCCTGGCCCGCTCCTACACGGGCATCCTCGAGCGGCTCGAGGCAGAGCTGCGCTGAAACGGGGACCATGGGCGGGGTGACCGCACCGCTCACCGTCGTCCCCGACCTGGACGACCTGGCCCGCCTGGTCGGCAACGGCAACGCCGTCGTGCTGTCCGGGGCCGGGCTCTCGACCGACTCCGGCATCCCCGACTACCGCGGGGCCACCGGGTCGCTGCGCCGGCACACCCCGATGACCTGGCAGACCTTCACCCGCGACCCCCGCGGTCGGCACCGGTACTGGGCGCGCAGCTTCGTGGGCTGGCGGCAGATCGCCGGGGCGCGGCCCAACGCCGGGCACCGCGCCGTCGCCGCGCTGCAGGACGCCGGCCTGGTCGGCGGGATCATCACGCAGAACGTCGACGGGCTGCACCAGGCCGGCGGGGCCACCGACGTGCTGGAGCTGCACGGCGGGCTGGACCGCACCGTGTGCCTGCAGTGCGGGGACGTCGCCCCCCGCGCCGAGCTGGACCTGCGGCTGCGCGAGGTCAACCCTGGTTTCCGGCCCGAGCCGGTCGACGACGAGGTCAACCCCGACGGCGACGTCGAGCTGCCCGAGGAGGCCCTGGACGGCTTCGTCATGGTCGACTGCCTGGCCTGCGGTGGCGGTCCGCTCAAGCCCGACGTGGTCTTCTTCGGCGAGACCGTCCCGCCCGACCGGGTCGCCGCGGCCTACGCGGCCGTCTGCTCGGCCCGCTCCCTGGTGGTGCTCGGGTCGTCGTTGACCGTGATGAGCGGCTACCGGTTCGTGCTGCGCGCGGAGAAGGAGGGCATCCCGGTCGCGATCGTCAACTGCGGGCCCACCCGCGGGGACGACAAGGCCGACGTCCGCGTCGACGCCCCGCTGGGATCGGTGCTGCCCGCCTTGGCCGACCGGCTGGCCCGGTGACCCGCCGGGAGGTGGAGCGCACCGAGGACGGCCGCTGGCTCGTGGTCGACGGCCGGCGCTGGCGGGCACAGGACCCGCAGCTGCCCGACGACGTCCGGGAGCGGCTGCTGCACCACCTCGGCGTCGGGCGCAGCGGGGTGCGTGCGGCCAGGGGCGACGACGACGCCGTGGCCGCGGCCCGCGCCCGGGTGCAGCTGGCCAAGACCGGCCTCGGGGAGCGCGGCACGGCGTGGTGGGAGCAGAGCGACGACGAACGCCGGGACCGCTGGGAGTCCGCGCTCGCCGCGCTGGACGAGCGCGGCTGACCCAGACTGGACCCGGTGCAGACCTTCCTCCCCGTCGCCGACTTCGCCGGCAGCGCCCGCCTCCTGGACGCCCCGCGGCTGGGCAAGCAGCGGGTCGAGACCCTGCAGATCCTGCGCGCGCTGGAGCTGCCCGACTACGGCTGGACGACGCACCCCGCGGTGGTGATGTGGCGAGGCCGCACCCCGGCGCTGGTCCGCTACGGCCTGGACATGGCCGCCGAGTGGGTGGCCCGCGGCTTCGCCGACTCCACCGCCGCGCAGATCGAGGAGTTCGCGCCCGGGGTGGGCACCCAGGCCGAGCTCGGTGCCGCCGGGCAGCTGCCGAGCTGGCTCGGTGACGAGGCCCTGCACCTGTCGCACCGGTCGAAGCTGCTGGGCAAGGAACCGGCCACCTACGCGACCCTGTTCGCCGGTGACCCCGACGACCTGGACTACGTCTGGCCGGCCGCCGACGACGTGCCGCCCACCCCGCCGCCCTCGGGCGTGCCGGTCTGGGTCGTGCGGCCCCGCGCGCACCCGGAGCTCGGGGCCGCGCTCGCCACCGGGGTCGTGGGGCTGGGCACCCAGTCGTGGGTGGACGTCGACGCGACGGGGCTGGAGCTGCCCGCGCTGCGGGCCCTGGCGCACGAGCTGACCGGGAAGCGGCCGGCCAAGGACCTGCGCCAGCTGGCCGCCCTCCTGCACGAGGTGCAGCCCGGGGACGCCGTGGCGGTGCCGGTGGGCGGAGGGTCGGGGCTGCTGCTGGGCGAGGTCACCGGCGACTACGCCTACGCCGGCCGGGACCTGCTGCCGCACCGCCGTCCGGCCCGCTTCGACCGGGTCGTGCCCCGGTCGGCCGTGCGGCCACCGGCCACCATGCAGGACCCGCGCGCCCTGTTCCGGGTGGTGCTGGACCCCGCCGCCTGACTCACCCCATCGTCTTGGCGCCGTCGATGCCCTCGCGGACGACGTCGGCGTGGCCGGAGTGCTGGGCGATCTCGGCGAGCAGGTGCACGAGCACCTTGCGGCGCGACCACCGGGCGCCGGGCGGGAACCAGGGCGCGGTGGGCAGCGCGATGTCGGTGTCGAGGTCGTCGAGGGAGCGCACCAGCTCCTCGGTGGCGGCCGCGACCTCGTCGAGCTCGGCGAGCACCCCGGCCAGTGTCTCGTCCGGGCCGAGCACGAACTGGGCCTCGAAGGCGCCGTCGGGCAGGTCGTGCGCCGCGGCCCCGCGGACCAGGAAGTCGGTCCAGATGCGTTCCTGGGCGACGCAGTGCTTGATGGTGCCGCCGACGGTCAGCTCGCTGGCGCCGGTGCGCAGCCGGGCCTGCTCGTCGGTCAGCCCGTCGGCGGTGCGGCGCAGGAAGAACCGGTGCTCGGCGAGGGTGCCCAGCAGGTCGTCGCGCTCACGGTCGAGGGTCACGGGTGCCTCCGGTGCTGTCGGGTGGGGCAGAGCGTGGCACCCGGGTACGACAGAACGGGGTCAGCCCGGCAGCGGCACGTTCTGCAGCCGCACCTGGCCGCGGGCGACGACCTTGCCGTCGTCCGCGCGGGTGAGGGTGACCAGCCACAGCTGCAGGGTGCGGCCCTGCTGCACCGGCTCGGCGAGCACCTGCAGCCGGCCCGAGGTGACCGGCCGCAGGAAGTCGGTGGAGTTGTTGACGCCGACCGCGAACTGGCCGCGGTCGGCGACGGCCAGGCTGGCGCCGATGCTGGCCGCGGACTCCACGGCGGTGCAGTAGACGCCGCCGTGCACCACGCCCCACGGGGTGTGCTGGTCCGGGCCCAGGTCGAGCGTGCCGGTGACCTTCGTGCCGGTCATCTCCTCGGGGGTGAACCCGCTGGCGGCGACGAAGGCGCTCGCCGGGGTGCCCAGGTCCGGGGCGGTCACAGCGGTGCGTCCCAGACGAGGCAGAACGGGTGGCCGACCGGGTCGGCGTAGACCCGGAAGTCGCCCCCGCCGCCGGGTAGCCGGCGCGCGCCCAGGGCCAGGGCCGCGGGTTCCGCGACGTCGATGTCGGCCACCCGGACGTCGAGGTGGGCCTGCTGCGGTCGGGCCGGGTCGGGCCAGTCCGGCGGCTGCAGGTCCGGGGCCTGCTGGAAGGCCAGCCGGTAGCCCTGCCCGGTGACGACGACCCAGTCGTCGCCGGGGGTGCCCTGCACCTGCATCCCGAGCAGCTCCGCGTAGAAGCAGGCCAGGCGGTGGGCGTCGGGTGCGTCGATGACGTAGGAGTGCAGCTGACCGATCACGCCGACATCCTGCCCGGGTCCGCGCCGATCGGCTGGGGCACGATCGGGGGATGACCGCACCGCAGCTGGGCACGCTCGCCTGGGTCCCCGCCGCCGACCGCCCCGACCTGCTCGCCGCCCCGGTGGCGGCCGCGCTCGCGTCCCTGACCGGCCCGGCGTGGGTGGCCGAGATCGACGACGACCTCGCCGACACCGCCGCGTTCGGCGAGGCGTACCGGGTGCCGTCGGCGGCCTCGGCCAACTGCGTGGTGGTCGCCGCCCGCCGCGGCGGGGAGACCACGCTGGCCGCCTGCCTGGTGCTGGCCACCACCCGCACCGACGTCAACGGGCTGGTGCGGCGGCACCTCGGTGCCCGCAAGGCCTCCTTCGCCCCGCAGGACGTTGCGGTCGCCGAGAGCGGCATGGCCTACGGCGGCATCACCCCGGTGGGCCTGCCGCCGTCCTGGCCGGTGCTCGTGGACGCCGCGGTGGCGGCGGGGGAGCTGCTGGTGGTCGGGTCGGGCACCCGGGGTAGCAAGCTCGCGGTGCCGGGGTCGGTGCTGGCGGGCCTGCCCGGGGCCGAGGTGCTCGACGGGCTGGGCCAGCCGGTCGGCTGATCCGCGGGGCTACCGTCGGCAGGATGAGCAGGGACCCCGACCTGGACCCGCCGGGCCGCGCCGGTGGGTACCGCAAGCCCACCGCGCCGCCGTCGGTGCGACCACGGCGCCGTGCCACCTCACCGGGGACGGGCGCCCCCGCCGGCCCCGAGCCGACCGCGGAACCGGTGCCCGGCGCCGACACCGGGTGGGGTGACCGGCAGCCGGCCGACGAGGACGAGCGCTACCTCGCCGACCGGCCGCCGCACTGGGGCAGCGACTAGAGCTGGCCGGGCAGGCTGGTGGTGCCGGGCCCCGACGGGTCGTGGCCGGGGCCCTGGCCCTGCTGGGCGCGGAGCAGGTCGCGGATCTCGACGAGCAGCTCGACCTGGGTGGGTGCGGCCGGGCCGGCCTCCTCACCCCGCTGGCGCCGCTCGACGAGCTTCTTCATGGGCAGCACCACCACGAAGTAGACGACCGCTGCGGTGAGCACGAACGTGATCACCTGGTTGACGAAGGCGGCCCAGGTGAACTCCTGGCCGTCGACGACGAAGCTCCCGCCGAGCTCTCCGCCACCGCCGACGAGCCCGATCAGCGGCTCCAGGAACGACGTGGTGAACGAGGTGACGACGGCGGTGAATGCGGCGCCGATCACGACCGCGACCGCGAGGTCGACGACGTTCCCGCGGAGCAGGAAGTCCTTGAAGCCCTTGATCATGTCCATCCTCCGGTCGCTCGACGGTCACCCATGGTCAGGGCGGGCCGAGGGTAGCGCTGAGGGTGGCCTGCGTGGCCGCGGTTGCGAGCTCCGCCGCGGTGGTCTCCGCCACGGCCAGCACGAGCAGGCCGGGGTCGGGTCCCTCGGGCGGTGCGGCCAGCACCAGCGCGTCCCCGGCGACGACCCGGGTGGTGCCGTCCTCGCTCGTGGCCAGCACGTCGACCCGGTCCCCTGCGCGGAGCAGGGCGGCGACGGCGAGGTCGGCCAGCCGCACCGGCGCGGCCACCTGACCGGGTGGGACCCGTGCCCACAGACCCGGCCCGACCAGCCGGGCGTCGGTGAACGGTTCGCCCCGCCGCAGCGGTGCGGCCAGCAGGGCGCCGGCGAGGTCCGCCGGGTCGCGTGCCGCACCGTCGGGCACCAGGTCGGCCGGCCAGTCGACCACCACCAGGTCGCCGGGGGAGACCGACCGTCCCGCGGCCAGGTCGGCGCCGGCGACCACGACGCGCTCGGTGGGCGGCGCGCCGGGTGCCGACGGGGCCGGCCGGAGGGCCAGCGCCAGGGCCAGCAGGGCCAGCAGCCCGGCGGCCACCCGGCGGACGGTGTGCGCGAGGTGCCGGGGGCGGCGCAGCGGAGGGAGGGGCACCACCCGATCGTCGGGCCGCCCGGGCGGCGGCGGTCCGGCCGCGGTGGAGCTGTGGACGGGCGTCCCGGGTGTGGACGGCGACCGGCGTGTGCGTCCGCCGTCTGCTACGTCAGCTCGACGGCGTGCTGCTCGAGGAGCTGGAGGACGAGCTCGAGGTCGAGGTGCTGCTCGTCGAGGACGAGGACGAGCTCTCCCCGGTGGACCCGCCGCTGCCGGAGGACTCCTTGGCCGACGTCGACGAGCTCGACGAGGCCTTCTTCCCGGAGTCGCGGCTGTCGGTGCGGTAGAAGCCCGAGCCCTTGAACACCACGCCGACCGAGCCGTAGACCTTGCGCACCGGCGCCCCGCACTCCGGGCAGGTCTCGACCGCCGGGTCGGTGAACGACTGGACCACCTCGAACTGGTGCTTGGTCTCGGGGTTGGTGCAGGCGTACTGGTACGTGGGCACGGTGCTGGGCTCCTCCGTCGGTGCGAACCGGGCTGGCACTCGGACCCGGCGACTGCCAATCATGCGCCACCGCGGGTGCGCCGTCCACGAGACACCCCTTACCGTCCCGGTCGTGGCATCGCCGTGGCTGACCGACCAGCAGCAGCGGACGTGGCGGCTGTGGCTGTCGGTCAGCGAGCTCCTGCCGCGCACCCTGGACGCCCAGCTGCAGCGCGACGCGGGCCTGACGCACGCCGCCTACGTCGTGCTCGCCATGCTCTCCGAGGCACCCGGCAGGCGGTTGCGGATGAGCGAGCTGGCCCGGACGTCCAACCAGTCCCAGAGCCGGCTCTCGCACACCGTCGCCCGGCTCGAGGAGCGCGGCTGGGTGCGCCGGGAGCGGGCCGCCGAGGACGGCCGGGGCAACGTGTGCGTGCTGCTCGAGGACGGGTGGGACGTCGTCCGCTCGGTGGCGCCGGGGCACGTGGCCGCCGTCCGGCAGGCGCTGTTCGACGTGCTCACCGACGAGCAGGCGGCCGCGTTGCACGGCGCCCTGGCCGCCGTCCTCGACGGCCTGGACCCCGACGCGACGCTGCGCATGCGCTGACCGTCAGCGCAGGTGGCGCAGGAAGGCCTCCGGGTGGTCCAGGAACTGCCGCCAGTTCGCGGTCAGCTCCAGCTCGTCCCACCGGGTGGGGCGCAGGCCCCACGGGCCGACCTCCAGGATCCGTGCGCCGGGGAGGGCCGCGACGAGAGGTGAGTGGGTGGCGACGACGAGCTGGGCGCCCTGGTCCGCCAGCTGCAGCAGTCCGGCCACCAGCCGCAGCTGCCCGGCGAAGGACAGCGCGGCGTCCGGCTCGTCGAGCAGGTAGACCCCCGGCCCGCGCAGCCGGTCCTCGAAGATCGACAGGAACGCCTCGCCGTGGCTGAAGGCGTGGAACGAGGGCTCGCGGGGCGGCGCGAAGGGGTCCCGGTTGTCCTCCAGGTAGGAGTAGAGGCCGTGCAGGGTCTCGTCCCGCAGCAGGTAGGACCAGCGGGGTGCACCCGGGGAGCGCTCGACGACCAGCGGGAGGGCCTCGGGCTCGGTCCGGCGGACCGCCATCCGCGACCCGCTGGACCCGCCCTGCGGGTTGAGACCCAGGGCGGCCGCCAGCACCTCGACCAGCGTGGACTTGCCCGACGCGTTCTCGCCCACCAGCACGGTGGTCCCCGGCGCCAGGTCCAGGCCCTCCGCCCACAGCTGCGCGACCGCGGGCACGGTCATCGGCCAGACGTCGGCGGGGGGTGGGTCGGCGGCGCGGTCGGCGCGCACGCGTCGCACCCCGGGTCGGTCGGCCACGCGCGCATCCTGCCCGACATCCCGACCGCCGTCCCCGCGGCGTGGATCAGGTGGGACGACCACCGTGTGTCCTCGACCGTCGACGTCGGTGGTTGAGGATGCACGCTGGTCGTCGGAGCTGATCCACGCCGGGCGGGCGGGCGGGCGTCGGCGGGCGGGGGGTCAGCGGGCGCGGCGGCCCAGGTGGCGCCAGCGCGCGGTGCGGCTGCGCATCCGCTCGACGTCGTCGCGGCCGAGCAGCCCGGCCAGCTCCTCGGCCAGCACCCGGCCCAGCCGCTGGCAGAACTCCTGCGGCTCGTCGGCGGCGTCGGGGCGCTCGGGCACCACCCGGTCGACGATGCCGGCGCGCCACAGGTCGGTGGCCCGCACGCCCTGCTGCGCGGCCATCACGTCGGCGTGGTCGACGTCCCGGTGCACGATCGCCGAGGCGCCCTCCGGGGGCAACGGGCCCAGCCAGCCGTTGGCCGCGGCGAGCACCCGGTCGGCGGGCACCAGGGCGAGCGCGCCGCCGCCGGTGCCCTGGCCGAGCAGGACGGCGATGGTGGGCGCGCGCAGCACCACCAGGTCGGCCAGGCACCGGGCGATCTCCCCGGCCAGCCCGCCCTCCTCGGCCTCCTTGGACAGCGCCGCTCCCGGGGTGTCGATGAGCGTGACCAGGGGCAGCCGGAGCTCGGCGGCCAGCCGCATGCCGCGGCGGGCTTCCCGCAGCGCGGCCGGGCCGAGCGGGGCGGTCAGGGACTGGCCGCGCCGGTCCTGGCCGAGCACCACGCAGGGCGCCCCGCCGAAGCGGGCCAGCGCGAGCAGCAGGCCCGGGTCGGCCTCGCCGGCGCCGGTGCCGTTGAGCGCGACGACGTCGGTGGCCGCGGCCCGCAGCAACCGCCGGACGCCGGGCCGGTCGGTGCGCCGGGAGGCGGTGACGACGTCCCAGGCGGTGCGGCCGTCCTCGGGGTCGTCGGCGTCGGTCCCGTCGCCGTCCACCGGCCCGGCGACCTGGGCGTCGCGGTGCCACGTGGACCGGGCCGCGAGCACCCGCAGCGCCCGGTCGGCGACGTCGGCGACCTGCTCGTGCGGCACGACGGCGTCGATCACGCCCCGCTCGTGCAGGTGCTCGGCGGTCTGCACGCCCTCGGGGAACCGCTCCCCGTACAGCTGCTCGTAGACCCGCGGGCCGAGGAAGCCGATGGAGGCGCCGGGCTCGGCGATGGTCACGTGGCCCAACGACCCCCACGAGGCGAGCACGCCGCCGAAGGTGGGGTGCCGCAGGTACACCAGGTAGGGGAGGCCCGCGTCCTTGTGCCGGGTGATGGCCTGGGTGATGCCGACCATCTGCAGGAAGGCGACGGTGCCCTCCTGCATCCGGGTGCCACCGGAGACCGGTGCGGCCAGCAGGGGCAGGCCCTCGTCGGTGGCCCGCTCGATGGCCTGGATCAGCCGCTCGGCGGTGGCCACCCCGATCGACCCGGCGAGGAAGCCGAACTCCCCGGCGACGACGGCGACGCGCCGCCCGCGCAGCAGGCCCTCCCCGGTCACGATCGCCTCGTCCTGCCGCGACCTCTCCTGCGCGGCGGCCAGCTCGGCGGCGTACTGCGCGTCGACGTCGCGGGGGCCGATCGGGGTGTCCCAGGAGATCCACGAGTCCGCGTCCAGCACGAGGTCCCGCAGGGTGCGGGCGTCCATCCGGGTGCTCACGACCGCAACCACGCCCGGATGGCGTCGCCGTCGGCACCGAGCACCGGGGGAGCGGCGTGCTCCCGGCGGGTCGTCTCGGTCTCGCCGTCGGCCGACGGCGCGAAGAACCGCAGCGGCGGGCCGGGGAGCTGGACCGTCCCGAGGGTCTGGTGGTCCACGTCGACGAGCAGGCCCTGGGACAGCGTCTGGTCCCAGGCGTAGACCTCGTCGACCGTGCGCACCTTCCCGGCCGGGACGCCGGCGGCGGACAGCCGGGCGAGCAGCGTCCCGGCATCGATCCGCGCGAACGCGGTCTCCAGCAGCTCGATGACGTCGCCGCGCCGGGCCACCCGGTCGGCGTTGGTGTCCAGGCCCTCCGGTGCCAGGTCGAACTCGGCGCAGAGCCTGCGCCACAGCGACTCCGACCCGCAGGACAGCTGCACCGAGCCGCCGTCGGCGCACCGGAACAGGCCGTAGGGGGCGATCGAGGGGTGGTGGTTGCCCTGCGCGTGGCCGACCTTCCCGCCCACGGTCCACGCGGTGCCCTGGAAGGCGTGCACGCCGACGACGGCGGCCAGCAGCGACGTCCGCACGACCTGGCCCTTCCCGGTCCGCTCGCGCTCGAGCAGCGCGGCGAGCACGCCGTAGGCGCCGTACATGCCGGCCAGCAGGTCCCCGATGGGGACGCCGACCCGCTGCGGGTCGTCGGGCCCGGAACCGGTCAGCGACATCAGGCCGGCCTCGCCCTGGGCGATCTGGTCGTAGCCGGCGCGGCCGCCCTCGGGGCCGTCGTGGCCGAACCCGCTGATGGCCAGGGTGACCAGCCGCGGGTTCAGCTCGGCCAGGACGTCGGTGCCGAAGCCCAGGCGGGCCAGGGTGCCGGGCCGGAAGTTCTCCAGCAGCACGTCGGCGCGCCTGATCAGCTCGGTCAGGACGGCCTTGTCCTCGGCGGACTTGAGGTCGAGGGTGATCGACTCCTTGTTCTTGTTCGTGGACAGGAAGTAGGTGGACTCCCTGTCCCCCTGGGGCGGGTCGACGAACGGCGGGCCCCAGCCGCGGGTGTCGTCCCCGCTGCCGGGGTTCTCCACCTTGATCACCCGGGCGCCGAGGTCGCCGAGCATCATCCCGGCGTGCGGGCCGGCCAGCGCGCGGGTGAGGTCGACGACGAGCACGCCGTCCAGGGGTCCTGCGGTCATGGTTCCTCCGGTCATCTAGAGCCACCCGGGGACGACGAAGACCAGCCAGGCCAGGAGCGGACCGACCAGCACGACGATGCCGGAGTAGCCGAGGATCTGCTTGTAGAAGCGGTCGCGGTCGACGTCCTGGGCGTTGGCGAGCACCAGGGCGCCGTTGGTGGAGAACGGGCTGACGTCGACGATGGTCGAGGCGACCGAGAGCGCCACGACGACGCCCACCGCCCCGATCTCGCCGGCGAGCAGGAACGGCACGGCGAGGGAGATGGCGACGCCGATGATCGCCGTGGAGCTGGCGAAGGCCGACACGATGCCGCCGATGTAGGCCAGCAGCAGCGCGACGACCAGCGGGATGCCGATCGCGGTCACGCCCTCGCCGACGTAGTCGATGGTGCCGGCCTCCTGCAGCACGAACACGTAGCTGAGCACGCCGGCGATGAGCAGCACGGTGGACCAGCTGATCTGCATGACCGCGCCCTTGTGCCGGGCGGCGGAGAACAGCGCCAGCACGGTGGCGATGGTGATCGAGACGAAGCCGATGTCCAGGTCGAACACCAGCGCCAGGACGACGAGGACGGCGAGGCCCACCAGGGTGAGCACTTGCTCGGCGGTGACCCCGGTGCGCTCCTCGACGTCCACGGTGGAGCCCGCGCCGGTGCCGTGCCCGCTGACCTCGGCGTCGGTGTCGCCGTCGGGGACGACCTCGGGCTCGTCGCCCACCCGTCGGCCGGCCAGCCCGCGGCCGCCCAGGACCAGGAAGAGCACGACGCCGATGGCCAGGTTGAAGAACAGGCTGCCGAGGAAGACCGCGAGCGGGCTGCCCGGCAGGTCGTTGGCGGCCACGATGCTGTTGACCGTCACGCCGTAGACGCTGATGGGGGAGAACCCGCCGGCCTGGGCGCCGTGGATGACCATCATGCCCATCAGCAGCGGGCTGATCCGGTACCGGGCGGCGAAGC
Organism: Klenkia sp. PcliD-1-E; assembly: GCF_024124375.1. Taxonomy (GTDB): domain Bacteria; phylum Actinomycetota; class Actinomycetes; order Mycobacteriales; family Geodermatophilaceae; genus Klenkia. The sequence continues at coordinate 5,599 of NZ_JAMXRZ010000027.1, read as the reverse complement.
CGAGCGCGATCGGCGCGATGATCGCCACCGCCGCCGGGCCGAGAGCGCCGATGGCGGTGAGCACGCCGGTGACGGCGAACATGATCCAGGGGATGAGCGCCACGCGGCCGGCCACGAGCCGGACCGCACCGCGCACCAGCAGGTCGACGGTGCCGTTGTTCTGCGCGATGGCGAACAGGTAGGTGACGCCGATCAGCGTCAGCACCAGCTCGCCGGGGAAGCCGGCGAGGATGTCGTCGGTGGTCATCCCGACGGCGAGGGTGCCGACGAGGAAGGCGGCCACGAAGGCCAGCGCGCCCATGTTGATGGGCAGGAAGGTGGCGATCGCGAAGATCGCCACCAGCGCCAGGATCGAGATGATCTCGGGTGACACGGTCTCCCCCACGTCGTCGGGGCCGGCTGTGGGCCGGCTGTGCTCGGATCGTGCTCGTACCGGTCTCGGGCGGCACCTCGGTGCCGCTGGCTCAGTGGCTAGGCCAGTGAGCCGCGGGCTAGTGTGGCACCCGTCACGACGTCCTGTCGAGGAGGTGCCGGTGGGTCCGGGTCCGCTGCGCCGCAACCGGCTCTACGAGCAGGTGGTGCACCAGCTGCTCACCTGGGCGGCGTCCTCGGGGCTGGGCCCTGGCGACCGGCTGCCGGCCGAGCGCGAGCTGGCCGCGTCGCTGGGGGTCAGCCGGGCGACGCTGGCCCAGGCGCTGGTCGCGCTGGAGGTGACCGGGGTGGTCGCCGTCCGGCACGGGGACGGCACCGTCCTGCTCACCGCGCCGCGGCCGGACTCCGTGCTCGCCGCCCTCGACGCCCGCCGCGAGGACCTGGGCGCGGTCATCGAGGCGCGCGAGGCGCTGGAGGTGCGGCTGGCCGCGCTCGCCGCGCACCGGCGCACCGACGACGACCTGGCCGCGATCGACGCGGCGCTGGCCGGCATGGCCGCCGACGTCGAGCGGGGTGGCCGCGGGGTGGCCGGCGACGAGGAGTTCCACGCCGCGGTGACCGCCGCCGGGCACTCGCCGCTGCTCGCCCGGTTCATGGCCGAGATCGCCGACCGCATCCGGGACTCCCGCATCGAGTCGCTGTCCCAGGAGGGCCGGCCGCACCGCTCGCTGGAGGGCCACCGCGCGATCGCCGAGGCCATCCGGGCCGGGGACCCCGACGCCGCGGCCGCCGCGATGGCCGCGCACATCCACCTGGTCTCCGACGTCCCCCTCCTCGGCGGCGGCTGAGGGGTGGGAAGTGATCCCACCCTGTCCGTCGGGGTGGCCGGACGCCCTGCACGGTGGCCGACTGGGGCAACGGCCGGCGACCGTCAGGGACGTCGGGCCACCCCCAGGTCGCGCCAGCCGGCCGACGGGGTGACGACCGCGTGCAGGCGGACGTCGTGGTCGTCCACCGGCACCGACGGCAGCAGCTCCTCGTCGAACACCACGCCCACCAGGACGGCGTCGGGCGCGGCGTGGGCCAGCGCCCGGTCGTAGAAGCCGGCGCCGCGGCCCAGCCGGCCGCCGTCGAGGCCGACCGCGAGCGCCGGGACGACGACCACCGCGGCCTCGGCCAGCGTCCCCGGGGGCAGCCGGGTCCCCACCGGCTCCAGCAACCCGAACCGGCCCGGGGCCAGCTCCGTACCCCGGGCCCACGCCAGCACCCGCCCCGACGGCGGGACCACCGGCAGCAGCGCCTCCCGTCCGAGCGCGTCCACCAGTGCGCCGTGCCCGGGCTCCTCGGCGGTCGGCACGTAGCCGGCCACCGCGCCGCGCAGGTGCGGCCGCAGGTGCGCGACCACCGCCCGCGCGGCCGCCGTCCGGTCGGCGGGGGAGCGCGCGGCGCGGGCGGCCAGCAGCCGTCCGCGCAGGGCCACCTTCGCGCTCACCACCTGGGGGGAGTCGGCCACGGGGGCAGGCTAGCTAGGGTCCTCGCCATGCCGAGCCCGACGAACCGCCGTCCCGCGCGCAAGGCCGTCATCCCCGTCGCCGGGATGGGCACGCGCTTCCTGCCCGCCACCAAGGCGGTGCCCAAGGAGCTGCTGCCGGTGGTCGACCGGCCGGCGCTGCAGTACATCGTCGAGGAGTCCGCCCGGGCGGGGCTGGCCGAGGTGCTCATGGTCACCGGCCGCGGCAAGGCCGCCATCGAGGACTTCTTCGACCGCACCCCCGAGCTCGAGGCGGCGCTGGAGAAGAAGGGCGACCAGGCGCGCATCGACGCCGTCGCCAAGTCCACCGACGTCGCCCAGGTGCACTTCGTCCGGCAGGGCGAGGCCAAGGGCCTGGGCCACGCGGTGCTGCAGGCGGCCTCCTTCGTCGGCGACGAGCCCTTCGCCGTCCTGCTCGGCGACGACCTCATCGACGCCCGTGACCTGCTGCTCGAGCAGATGCTCGCCGTGCAGGCCGAGCACGGCGGGTGCGTCGTCGCGCTGCTCGACGTCGGTGCGGAGAACATCGACAAGTACGGCTGCGTCGCGGTCGAGGACGCCCCGCAGAACGGCGCCGGCGAGGGCGACACCGTCGTGGCGATCACCGGCATGGTCGAGAAGCCGAAGAAGGAGGAGGCGCCCTCCAGCCTGGCCATCATCGGCCGGTACGTGCTGGCGCCGGAGATCTTCGAGGCCATCCGGAGCACCCCGCCCGGCCGCGGCGGGGAGATCCAGCTGACCGACGCCATCCTGGCGCTGCTGGAGCAGGGCGTCCCGGTGCACGGCGTGGTCTTCTCCGGCCGCCGCTACGACACCGGCGACAAGCTCGACTACCTCAAGGCCGTCGTCCGGCTGGCCGTCGAGCGCGAGGACCTGGGCCCCGCGTTGCGGCCGTGGCTGCGCAGTTTCGTCGGTGACCTTCCGCCGGAGGGCGCGTCGCAGGCCTGACCGGCGCCCCCGAGCGGGCACCATTCCTGGTCGGGCGCCCGATCCGGGTCGTCCGAGGACCGGGACGGCGGTGGTGACGGTGGCGGGGTTGACCGAGGACAGGACGCGGGGCTGGTTCCGGGGTGCCCGGGAGACCACCCAGCTCGACCTCGCGACCGGCACCGCGACCGGGTCGGGGGCCGCCGTCGCGGGCACGCAGGCGATCGGCGGCACGCACGCCACCGTGCAGGTCGACCGCGACCAGCTGCCCGGGGTGGACGCCGCCGAGCCGCGCACCGACAGCTGGGCCGTCGCCGAGCCGGTGGTCCGCACCGTCGAGCAGCACCTGGACCTCATCCTGGCCGCCGCGCCCACGCCCGACCCCATCCAGCTCGCCGTCCTCGACGCGCAGGGCCTGCTCTGCGCCGAGCACGTGGTCAGCACCCGCGACCTGCCCGCCTTCGAGCAGGCCGCCCTCGACGGATACGCCGCCCGCTCGGTCGACACCGCCGGCGCCAGCCCCGAGGACCCGGTCGGCCTGGCCGTGGTGGGGGAGAGCCTGGCCGGGCCCGCCGAGCCCTCGGCCATCGGCCCGGGCCTGGCGCACAAGGTCGCCGCCGGCGCGATGCTGCCCACCGGCGCCGACGTCGTCGTCCCCACGGTCTGGACCGACGGCGGGGCCGCGCACGTGGGCGTGCACGCCGAACTCGCCCCGGGCACCTACGTCCGGCGCACCGGCGAGGACGTCGCCGTCGGCGACACCGCGGTCTCCCCGAACACCCCCATCGGCCCGGCGCAGATCAGCCTGCTGGCCGCGGTCGGCCGCGACCGCGTGCTGGTGCACCCCCGCCCCCGGGTGACCGTGCTGTGCGCCGGCAGCGAGCTGGTCGACGTCGGCACCCAGCCCGGCCCGGGGCAGGTCGTCGACGTCAACAGCTACGCGCTGGCGGCCGCCGCCCGCGACGCCGGTGCCGAGGCCTACCGCGGCGGCATCCTGCCCCGCGACCGGCGCAAGCTGGTCGAGCTGCTGGAGAGCCAGTTGCTGCGCAGCGACGTCGTGCTGATCTCCGGGACCTTCGCCGGCGGCGGGTTCGACCTGGTGCAGGAGGCCCTCGCCCAGCTGGGCGAGGTCACCTTCGCCCAGGTCGCGATGCACCCCGGGCCGGTGCAGGCCTTCGGCCGGCTGGGCCGCGACGGCGTCCCCGTCATCTGCGTCCCCGGCGAGCCGGCGGCCGCGCTGGTCGCCTTCGAGGTGTTCGTCCGCCCGGCCATCCGGCTGATGCTCGGCAAGCGGCAGCTGTTCCGCCGTACCGTGCAGGCCGTGTCGGCCCAGCAGCTGCTGTCCCCCCTGGGGTACCGGCAGTACCTGCACGGCCAGGTCATGCGGCACCCCGACGGCGGGTACGTGGTCGAGCCGGTCGACGACGGGCAGGACGCCGCGCTGGCGCGCACGGCCCGGTCCAACTGCCTGGTCGTCGTCGACGAGGACGTCACCGAGGTCGCGCCCGGCGGGCTGGTCACCGTCATGCCCATGCTGCTCGGCGGCTGAGCTGACCTCCTTCTGGACCGACCCGGCGCTGCACCCGGGCTGGCCGGCGCAGCTGGCCCACGGCGAGGTGCTGCTGCACCCGTTGCGCCGCTCCGACGCCGCGGAGTGGTCCCGGCTCCGGCTGGAGAACGAGGCGTGGCTGGCGCCCTGGGAGCCCACCGCGCCGGCGTCCTGGGCGGCGCGGCACACCCCGGCCGTCTACCGCGGCATGCGGCGTGCGGCGCTGCGCCGGGCGCAGGCGGGTCTGTCCCTGCCCTTCGCCGTCCGGCACCGCGACCGGCTGGTCGGCCAGGTGACCCTGGACAACGTGGTGCGCGGCGCGCTGCGCTCCACCCACGTCGGCTACTGGATCGACCGGGCCGCCGCAGGGCGGGGCATCGCCTCCCTGGCGGTCGCGCTGGCGTGCGACCACGCCTTCGGGCCGGCGGGGCTGCACAGGGTCCAGGCCGACGTACGTCCCGAGAACGGTCGCAGCTGCCGATTGGTAGAGCGGTTGGGTTTCCGTGAGGAGGGGTTGTTCCGCTCGTACCTCGACATCGACGGCGACTGGCGCGACCACCGGGGTTACGCGCTGCTCGCCGGTGACCACCCCGGCGGGGTCGTCGCGCACCTGCTCCGCTCCGCCGCCTGAGCGACACGCCGGTGGCGCGACACGCCGTGGACGCGCGACACGACACGGTCGTGTCCCGGTGCGCCTCCCCCGACGTGGGGACGGCGCGCCCTAACGTGCTGACTCGAGTGACCCGTGTGACTCGTGTGACGCCAGGGATCGGCGTCGCGCACTCGGGCTCCAAGGACGGATGCGGGGTGGTTCGCGATGGGATCGGGTGTTCTGCTGGCCGCTCTGGTCGTGCTGTGGTTCGTCGTGCTGGTGCCCATGGTGGTCACCCGCGGCGACGCGGCACCGGCCCGGGCGGGTGCCGTCGACACGGGACGCACCCTGCGTCGGCGACGGGTCGTCGACCCGGTCGTGCACGCCGACACCGAGCGGGTGGCGATCGACCGCGAGCAGCTGTACCGCACCGGTGAGCTGGTCGTCGACGTCCACGCCGTCCGCCGTCGCACCTTGGCCGGCATCGTCGCCCTCGCGGCGCTGGCGCTGGTCGGGGCGCTGGCCTACCGCTCGTGGCTGTGGGCCCCGCAGGTGCTGCTCGACCTCGCCGTCGTCGGCTACCTGATGGTGACCCGCGCCGCCGCCCAGCGGGAGCGCCGGGCCGCCG
>NZ_JAMXRZ010000026.1 GCF_024124375.1 Klenkia sp. PcliD-1-E | reverse complement strand
TCGCCCGGCTGCCCGGCGCGGACGGCGTGGCCCGTCAGGTCACCGCGGCGGTCGGCGAGCTGGACTGCGCCGCGTTGGGCGCCCGGGCGGCGGCCAAGGCGCGGGCCGGCACCGACCCCTCCCCCGTCGACCCGGGCCGCTGGCCGGTGGTGCTCGAGCCCACCGCCGTGGCCGACGTGGTCGCGGGCCTGCTGACCGGCCAGTTCCACGCCAAGGCCGTCCTCGACGGCACCGGTGGGCTGCGGCGGGGCGAGCAGCAGTTCGACCCCGCGGTGTCGCTGGCCGACCCGGCCGGGTTCGGGCTGCCCTTCGACACGGAGGGGACGCCCAAGCGCCCGGTCGAGCTGGTCCGGGCCGGCGTCCCGGTCGGGGTGACGTCCGACCGGCGGACCGCGGCGGCCACCGGCGGCGCCTCCACCGGGCACGGCGGACCGGCATCGGCGACCTGGGGCCCGGTGGCCACCGACGCCGTGCTCGCGGCCGGGGGCGGCGGCACCGTCGACGACCTGGTCGGCCGGCTGGAGCGCGGCCTGCTGGTCACCGACGTCTGGTACACCCGCGTGCTGGACCAGAAGCGCTCGGTGTGGACCGGCCTGACCCGCAACGGCGTCTGGCTGGTCGAGGACGGCCGGGTCGTGCGCCCGGTCTCCACGCTGCGGTTCACCCAGTCCTACCTGGAGGCCCTCGCCCCCGGGGCGGTGACCGTCGGGTCGCAGGTGCAGGCGGTGCCGCGAACGCTGACCTCCACGGCGTGGGGCACCCACCGGGTCGCCGTCCCGGCGCTGTCCCTGGTGTCGTGGAACATCACCGGGAACGCGACCGGCTGACGCTCACAGCCGCCCGAGCAGCGCCCGGACGGCGGGCAGGAGCGGCCGGTCGGCGGGGATCCAGTCCAGGTCCTCCAGCTCGCCGGCGGTCACCCAGCGCACCTCGGAGTGCTCGTGGGCGACCAGCTCGCCGCCGGTGACCCGGCCCCACCACACCCGAAGCGTGGAGGCACCGGGCGAGCCGCCGGCCACCACGCCGGGCAGCGGCACCTCGCCGAGGAAGCCCTGCGGGGCGATGTCCACCGACAGCTCCTCCTGGCACTCCCGGACCAGCGCGTCGAGCTCGGGCTCCCCGCGCTCGACCTTCCCGCCGGGGAACTCCCACCGCCCGGCCAGCGACCCGGAGCCGCGGCGGGCCACCAGCACCCGGTCGCCGTCCACCAGGGCGGCACCGACGACCTGCACGACGTCCTGCGCCCGGCGCTGCGCGGCCGCGGCGTAGAGGTCCAGGTGGGCCTGCATCGCGGCCAGCACCCGGCGGCGGACGACGGTCTGGTCCAGCAGCCGGCCGAGGGGGCCGGGCACCCGGTTGTCCCACTCCTCCTGCTCGTCGACCAGCGTGCCGGCGCCGGTCGGGGTGAACCGCCGGGTGTGCCGCACGCGGGCCAGCAGCCCGCCCGACCCGTGGAACTCGTCGGCGACGGGGCGCTGCGAGCAGACCTCGGTCAGCGGCCACGGCCAGGGCCGGCCGAGGGCACGGGCCACGTCGTGGGCCACCGTCAGCGGCGCCTCCACCAGCGTGGTGAATCGCAGCTGGAACACCACCCGAGCTTCCCAGACCGGGCAGGATGGCCGTCGTGCGCATCTCCGCCCGGGTCGACTACGCGGTACGGGCCGCCCTGGAACTGGCCGCCGCGAGCCCGGAGTCGCTCACCTGCGACCGCATCGCGCAGGCCCAGGGCATCCCGTCCCGGTTCCTGCAGGCCATCCTCGGCGACCTGCAGCACGCCCGGCTGGTGACCAGCCAGCGCGGCCGGGACGGCGGCTACCGGCTGGCGCTGCCGCCGTCGGAGGTGTCCATCGCCCGGGTCATGCGGGTGGAGCAGGGCTTCCTCGCCGAGGTGCACGGCCAGCGCCCGGAGGACGCCACCTACCCCGGCGTCGCCCAGGAGCTGACCAGCGTCTGGGTGGCCGCCCGCGACTCCTACCGCCGGGTGCTGGAGCAGGTCACCCTCGCCGACGTCGTCGCGGGGCAGCTGCCCGCCGCGGTGGCCGAGCTGGCCGAGGTCGAGAGCGCCTGGCGCTCGTTCGGGGCCGTCCCGGTCGACTGATTGACTTCCCCGCCATGAGCGGAGTCGCCGTCCTGCTGACCGGGCTGTCGGGAGCCGGGAAGTCCACCGTCACCGACGCCCTGGTCGCCGAGCTCGAGGCCGAGGGCACGCCGGTCACCGTGCTGGACGGCGACGTGGTGCGCACCCACCTGTCCAGCGAGCTCGGGTTCAGCCGGGCCGACCGCGACCTCAACATCCGGCGGATCGGCTGGGTCGCCGGCGAGGTGGTCAGGCACGGCGGGACGGCGGTGATCGCCGCCATCGCCCCCTTCGAGCAGGCCCGCGAGGAGGCCCGGGCGCTGGTGGAGGCGCACGGCCGGTTCGTGCTGGTGCACCTGAGCACGCCGCTGGAGGTCTGCGAGGCCCGCGACGTCAAGGGGCTCTACGCCCGGGCGCGGGCCGGGGAGATCCCCACCTTCACCGGTGTGAGCGACCCCTACGAGGAGCCGGTGCGGGCCGAGCTGCGCATCGACACCTCGGTCGTGGGGCTGCCCGACACCGTCGCGCAGGTCCGGGCGGCGATGGCCGGTGTGGGAGACTCGCGGGCGTGACTGACCGCGGCACGCCCCTGGTCGCGCGCCTGCACGTCGACCTGGGCCGCGTCGTGAGCGCCGCCTGTCGCCGCTGGTTCTGAGCCTCGCCTCCCAGTCCCCCGCAGCACACCGCGCACCTGCGCGAAGGAGCCCGCCCGTGTCCTCCCCCACCCGCCCCAGCCGCACGGCCCAGAAGGGGCAGGGCCAGTGGGCCCTCGGCTACCGCGAGCCGCTCAACCCCAACGAGCGGATGAAGAAGGACTCCGACGGCCTCGACGTCCGCCAGCGGATCCTCGACGTCTACGCCCGCACCGGCTTCGACGGCATCGACCCCGGCGACCTGCGCGGCCGGATGCGCTGGATGGGCCTCTACACCCAGCGCGCCCAGGGCATCCCCGGCGGGAAGACCGCCGTGCTGGAGCCCGAGGAGCTCGAGGACGCCTACTTCATGCTGCGCGTGCGCATCGACGGCGGGCAGCTGTCGGCGCAGCAGCTGCGGGTCGTCGCCGGCATCTCCACCGAGTTCGGCCGCGGGGTCGCCGACGTCACCGACCGGCAGAACGTGCAGCTGCACTGGATCCGCATCGAGGACGTCCCCGAGATCTGGGAGCGGCTGGAGGCCGTGGGCCTGTCGACGACGGAGGCGTGCGGCGACACCCCCCGCGTCATCCTCGGCTGCCCGCTGGCCGGGGTGCTCGACGACGAGGTGCTGGACGCCACCCCCGCCGTCGCCGAGGTCGTGAACCGGTACCTCGGCGACCGGGAGTTCTCCAACCTGCCGCGCAAGTTCAAGTCCTCGATCTCCGGCTGCGCGCACCACTGCACCAACCACGAGATCAACGACGTCGCCTTCGTCGGTGTCCGCGACGCCGCCGGCGAGGCCGGCTACGACCTGTGGGTCGGCGGCGGGCTCTCGACCAATCCCCGGTTCGCCGAGCGCCTGGGCGTGTTCGTCCGGCCCGACCAGGTCGCCGACGTGTGGGCCGGGGTCTGCGGCGTCTTCCGCGACTACGGCTACCGGCGCTCGCGCACCCACGCCCGGATCAAGTTCCTGATGGCCGACTGGGGGCCGGAGAAGTTCCGCCAGGTGCTGCAGGACGAGTACCTGCACCACACCCTGCCCGACGGCCCGGCCCCCGAGCGGCCGGCCACCGACCAGCGCGACCACGTCGGCGTCATGGCGCAGGTCGACGGCACCAACGCGCTGGGCTTCGCGCTGCACACCGGCCGGATCGGCGGCGAGCTGCTGGCGACCGTGGCCGACATCGCCGAGCGGTACGGGCGGGGCCGCATCCGGACCACCGCCGACCAGAAGCTGGTCGTCCTCGACGTCCCGGACGACCAGGTCGAGGACGCCGTCGCGGCGCTCGCCGAGCACGACCTGCTGGTCCGCCCGAGCGTCTTCCGCCGGCAGACCATGGCCTGCACCGGCATCGAGTTCTGCAAGCTGGCCATCGTCGAGACCAAGGGCCGGGCCAAGGAGCTCACCGCCGAGCTCGAGCGCCGACTGCCGGAGTTCGACACCCCGCTGACCATCAACGTCAACGGCTGCCCCAACTCCTGCGCCCGCTTCCAGACCGCCGACATCGGCCTGAAGGGGATGGTCGTGGGCGGGGAGGAGGGCTTCCAGGTGCACCTGGGCGGCCACCTCGGGTTCGAGTCCTCCATCGGCCGCAAGCTGCGCGGGCACAAGGTCGCCGCCACCGAGACCGCCGACTACGTCGAGCGGGTGCTGCGCGGCTACCTCGAGCACCGCACCGAGGGCGAGACCTTCGCCGGCTACGCCGCCCGCGCCGACGAGGAGTGGCTGCGCTGAGCGGCGAGGGAAGGGTCCGGCAGCTCCCGCCGTTCCACTGCCCGTACTGCGGCGAGGAGACCCTGCGGCCGCGCGAGACCGAGGGAGAATGGCACTGCGGGTCGTGCCTGCGGACCTTCGCCCTGCGGACGACGGGAACAGGAGTGGAGCAGCCGTGACGACATCCCTGGTCGAGCCGACGCCCGAGCTGGCCGCCGAGGCCGATGCCCGCTTCGAGGACATCGCCGACCCTCGAGCGCAGGCGCTCGCCGTCCTGCGGTGGGCCGGGGAGACCTTCGGTGACTCCTTCGCGCTGACCTCCTCCATGGCCGACGGCCTGCTCGCCCACCTCGCCGGCCGCGCGCACCCCGGCGTCCAGGTCGTCTTCCTCGACACCGGCTACCACTTCGCCGAGACCCTCGGCACCCGCGACTGGATCGCCTCGGTCACCGACATCCGGGTGCTGTCGGTGCAGCCCGAGCAGACCGTCGCCGAGCAGGACGCCGAGTTCGGCCCGCAGCTGCACGACCGCGACCCCGACCTGTGCTGCGCGATGCGCAAGGTGCAGCCCCTGGCCCGCGCCCTCGCCGGGTTCTCCGCCTGGGGCTCGGGCGTGCGCCGGGACGAGGCCGAGACCCGCCGCGGCACCAGGGTCGTGGACTGGGACGCCACGCGCGGCATGGTCAAGGTCAACCCGCTGGCCGCCTGGAGCGCCGACGACGTCGACCGGTACACCGCCGAGCACCAGGTGCCGGTCAACCCGCTGGTCGAGGTCGGGTACGCCTCGATCGGCTGCGCGCCGTGCACCCGCCCGGTCGCCCCCGGCGAGGACCCGCGCGCCGGGCGCTGGGCCGGGCGGAACAAGGTGGAGTGCGGCCTGCACACCTGAGGGTCGTGCTGCAGGCTGCTCGCATGACACGACCGGAGGCACTGTCGGCCGACCAGGTGGCCACCGCGGTGGCCGAGCTGACCCACTGGGACGGCGACACCCAGGGCATCTACCGCCGGGTGGAGACCGGGTCCTTCCGGGCCGCCGTCGAGCTGGTCGACCGGATCGCCGACGTGGCCGAGGAGATGGACCACCACCCCGACCTCGACATCCGCTACAGCTGCGTGCGGGTCTCGGTGGTCACCCACTCCGCGGGCGGGGTCACCGACCTCGACCTCGAGCTGGCCCGCCGGGTCGACGTCCTCGCCGAGGACGCCGACGCCGGCTGACCGACCGGTCCGCTGCCGGCTGTTCACCCGGGCGTCGTGCACCTGCCCCCTCCCCCTCGCCCTGCTCGTCCAGGGTCGGGTGGTCGAGCACGCAGGCGATCCGGGAGGACCGAACGGGATGGGCCACGACCACGGGCACCAGCACACCCACGACCAAGGACCGGTGGAGGTCAGCTGGCGCGACGAGCACGCCGACGACCCGCTGTCGGTGTCGCGCCGGCAGTTCCTGACCCGCGCCGCCCTCGTCGCCGGGGCCACCGCCGGCGCCGGCGTGCTGGGCACCGGCCTGGCCGCGGCCGCGCCCGGAGGCACTCCCGGGCGACCCGGGGCGCGCCCGCAGCCGGTCAACCCGTGGTCCGGCGGCGCGCGCTTCTACGCCGGCGACCACCACATCCACACCCAGTACTCCCCCGACGCCCAGTACACCGTCGAGCAGCAGGTGGCCAAGGGCCGGGAGTACGGCCTGTCCTGGGTGGTCATCACCGACCACGGCAGCGTGGCGCACCAGAAGTTCTCCATCGACCAGGTGACGCCGAACATCGAGGCCTCGCGCAACGCCTACCGGGACGTGCTGGTCTACCAGGGCCTGGAGTGGAACATCCCCGGCGCCGAGCACGCCACGGTCTTCCTGCCCCCCGGCCGCAACACCGTCGACATCCTCAAGGCCTTCGAGCTCGCCTACGACGGCGCGGTCCTGGCCGCGAACGGGACCATCCCCGGCGCGACGAACGGTGCCGGCGAGCGCTTCGCCGTGCAGGCCCTGCAGTACCTGGACCAGCAGGTGCGCAGCGGCCGGGCCGACATCGCGCTCATGTTCGCCAACCACCCGGCGCGGCGCGGCATCGACAGCCCGCACGAACTGCGGGCCTGGCGCGACGCCGCACCGCAGGTCGCCGTCGGCATGGAGGGCGCCCCCGGGCACCAGGCGGCCGGCATCCCGCTGTCGGCCGGCGGGCCCGGCAGGGCCCGCGGGTACTACGACTTCGCGCCCACCGCCGACAGCTTCCCCGGCTACGCCCCCTCCGCGACGGAGAACCCGTACCGCACCTACGGCGGGTTCGACTGGATGACGGCCAAGGTCGGCGGGGTGTGGGACTCCCTGCTGGCCGAGGGCAAGCCCTGGTGGATCACCTCCACCTCCGACTCGCACCAGGTCTGGCGGGACACCTTCGCCCCCGGCACCCAGAGCTACGACGCCACCGGCAGCCGCGGCGCCCCGGTCGACACCGGCGCCCCCATCACCTCCTACGGCGACTTCTGGCCCGGCCAGTACTCCTCGACGCTGGTCGCGGCCCGGTCGAAGGACTACGTCGACGTCATGCGGGGGCTGCAGTCCGGCCAGGTGGTGGCCGTGCACGGTCGGCTGATCGACGGCCTCGACGTCCGGGTGCGGGCCACCCGCGGGGACGGCGATGGGCGCGGGGTCACCCTCGGCGGCCGGACCTTCGTGGCCCGGGGAGGGGACGTCACGGTCGAGATCACCATCGACCGCGCCGGCGGCCCCAACTCCAGCGGTCAGGTGCCCCAGCTGGCGAAGGTGGACCTGATCAGCGGGCCGGTGACCGGTGCCGCCGCCGACCGCGACACGCTCTCCGCGCCGCAGACCCGGGTCGTGCAGACCTTCGACACCACCCGGCCCCCCGGCCGGCGGGTGCGGCTGGAGCACACCTTCCGCGACGTGCAGCAGTCGTTCTACCTGCGGCTGCGCGGCAGCGACGGCAAGCAGCTGGACGGGATCAACCCGCGGATGGACGTGGCCGGGCAGGAGGACCCGTTCGCCGACCTCTGGTTCTACGCGAACCCGGTCTTCGTCGACGTGGTGTGACCAGCGCCGACCACTGGTGGGTGGGCGTCCCGGCGCAGGCCGAGGACGCCCATCTGCTGGCCGCCCTCGACGCGGTGCTGGCGGGGTCGGGTCGCTGTGCGGTGTGGGTGCAGACGCACGTCGACCGCCGCGGCCCGGCACCGGTGCTGATCGCCGGCTGGCAGCTGGACGACGGCCCTGCGCTCCCCGCCGCGCAGTTCGCCGCTGCGTTCGGCGGCACGGCCCGGCCGGCCGGTGGGCCTCCCGTCGACGGGCGGGTGGTCCGCTTCCCCGGCAGCGACGCGGTGCCCGTGCAGCTCACCGTCGCCGAGCTGGTGGCGTCGACGCCCGTGGACCGGGTGGTCGGCATCGGCGCGCCGGCCCACCCCGAGGACGTGGTCGACACCGTCGACGGCTACCTCCGGCCGGTCCGCCACCCCGACGGCGTGGAGCTGCTGGTGGACCCGGCCGGCCCGGGCCGTTGGCGACCGGTGGAGATCCGTTCCCCCCACCAGTGCTGCGGGGGCCGCCACTGAGCCGCCGACTACAGCGGCAGCACCAGCAGGTCGAGCAGGCGGTCGGCCTCGGCGTCGGGGTCGGCGGTCAGCCCGGTGTGCACCGGGCCGGGCTGGACGACGGTCGAGCGCGGCGCGGTCAGCCAGCGGAACCGGGAGCCGAGCACCTCGCGGCCGGCCGCCCCGGCGCCGGGCACCGCGGCGCAGACGTCGGCGGCGGCCTGCAGCGCCCACGCGATGGCCACCGGGTCGGCCGCGGGGTCCAGCGCCCGCAGCCGGTCGGTGTCCAGGTGCACCCGGGAGCCCAGGTAGTCCCGCTGCCGGCAGTAGACCAGCACGCCCGCGTTGAACTGCTCGCCGCGGTCGACGCGCGGGACCACCCGCAGCACCGCGTACTCGTAGGTGTTCACCGCTGCGAGACCCCCGGCGGGGGCGGCGGGCCCAGCCAGCCGGGCCGGTTCTGCCCGCGCGGCGCGGGCGCCCGGCCGCGGGACCCCTCGGCCGCAGCCTGCACCAGCGGGGGCAGCCAGGCCGGGCGGGCGTCCAGGCGGGCCAGCAGCTGGGCGACGTAACGCTCCCGGGTGGCGTCGGCCGGCTCCTCCTCGGGCCCGCGCAGCCAGGCGTCGGGCACCAGGCCCAGCACCCGCTCCAGCAGCGGACGGGTCACCAGCGGACCCAGCGCGGCGTCGGCCGCCGCCACGTCGGGGTGGGACTCGACCAGCGCGTGCTGCGCGGCGTCGTAGGGCCGGGCCACCGCCGCCGGCGCCCCGGGCCAGTGGTGGTGGAAGGTCAGCGCGGCGCCGTGGTCGATCAGCTGCAGCCGGCCGTGCCAGAACAGCATGTTCGGGTTGCGCCAGGACCTGTCCACGTTGCCCACCAGCGCGTCGAACCACAGCACCCGGCCGGCGAGCTCGGGGCCGACGTCGGCGGCGTGGGCGGAGAAGTCCAGCGCCCCGGGCAGGTAGTCCATGCCGAGGTTGGTGCCGGCGGAGTGCCGCAGCAGCTCCTGCACCTCCTGGTCGGGCTCCCCCGTCGCGAGGTCGGGCGCGACGTCCACGGTGACCAGCGCGGGGACCGGCAGCGCCAGCGCCCGGGCCAGCTCCCCGCAGACGACCTCGGCGGCCAGCACGGGCACGCCCTGGCCCGCCGAGCGCCACTTGACCACGTAGGTGCCCAGGTCGTCGGCCTCGACCAGGCCGGGCAGCGAGCCGCCCTCGCGCAGCGGGAGGACGTAGCGGGTGGCGGTGACGGCGGCGAGCACAGTGCCGCGAGGCTACCGCCGCCCCCCTACGGTGCAGCCATGCTCCGTCTGCCCGCGCTCCTCGCCGGCACCCTGCTGTTGGTCGCCGGGTGCGCGGGGCAGGCCGCCGTCCGCGAGTTCCCGGTGGTGGGCGCCCCCGGCATCGGCGACGACTACTTCCCCGGCGACGGCAACGGCGGCTACGACGTGCAGCGCTACGACCTCGACATCGGCTACGACCCGGCCACCGACGAGCTCACCGGCACCGCGCTGGTCACCGCCGACATCACCGGCGCCCCGCTGCGCGGGTTCTCCCTGGACCTCGTCGGCCTCGACGTCGCCTCCGTGCGGGTCGACGGCACCGAGGTGACCACCACCCGCGACGGCGACGAGCTGCTGGTCGACCCCGGCCAGGTGGTCGTGGACGGCCGGTTCACCGTGCAGGTGGAGTACTCCGGCGTCCCCGAGCCGGTGCGCGACGGGCCCGGGGTCTCCGGGGTCGTGCCCACCGACGACGGCGTGCTGGTGGTCGGGCAGCCCGACGTCGCGGCGACCTGGTTCCCGGTCAACGACCACCCGCGCGACGCAGCCGCCGTCCAGCTCTCGGTGACCGTGCCGGAGGACCTGGTCGCGGTCTCCAACGGCACCCTGGTCGCGGAGGGCGAGCCGGTCGACGGCGAGCGCACCTGGGTGTGGCGCAGCGACGAACCGATGGCCCCGTACCTGATCACCCTGGCCGTCGGGGACTACGACCTCACCGAGCGCGAGGTCGACGGGATCACCTACCGGGACGCCGTCGCCACCGGGCTGACCGACCGGCGGGCCGACAACGCCCGCGCCGCGCTGGACCGCCAGCCCGAGGTCGTGGACTTCCTCGCCGGCATGTTCGGCTCGCCCTACCCGTTCACCGAGTGCGGCGGCATCGTCACCGACTCCTCGCTGGGGTTCGCGCTGGAGACCCAGACCCGGCCGATCTACGCCCGCGACTTCTTCGGGACGGCGTCGGCCGCCGAGCTGGTGGTGGTGCACGAGCTGGCCCACCAGTGGACCGGCGACGACCTGCGGCTGGACCGCTGGTCCGACATATGGCTCAACGAGGGCTTCGCGACCTACGCCGAGTGGGCGTGGACGGAGGCCGAGGGTGGCGAGACGGTGGCCGACCAGCTGGCCGCCGTCACCGACCTGTCGGCCGACGACGAGTTCTGGCAGCAGGCGATCGGCGACCCGGGCCCGGCCACCGACGAGCTGTTCAGCACCGCGGTCTACGTCCGGGGCGCGGCCACCCTGGCGGCGCTGCGGGAGGGGATCGGGGACGACGCGTTCGACGAGCTGCTGTCGCGGTGGACCACCGACCGGGCCGGGCAGGCGGTGACGACGGCGGAGTTCACCGAGCTGGCCGCCGAAGTCGCCGGCACCGACCTGTCCGGGTTCTTCGCCGACTGGCTGGGCGCGGGCAAGCCGACCTGATGCGGACACTGGGCGGGTGCACCCCGACCTCGCCGCGCTGACCGACGCCCCCTTCACGTACCCGGAGGTCGGCGCCACCCGGACCGGGGACCTGCCGGCGGGGGTGCACGTCGTCCGGCGCCGGTCGGTGGTCGGCCGCGGGGACGACGCCTTCGCCCGCGCGGTGGCCGCGGTGTTCGACTGGGCGCCGCAGCGGCACGCCGGCCTGCGGGTGCGGGCCAGCGGACCGGCCAGCACCGAGGGTGCCGTCGTCCTGATGACCGCGGGTCCGCCGCCGCTGGGCCTGCGGATCCCCTGCCGGGTGGTCTGGTCGGTGACCGGGGGTGACCGGCAGGGCTACGCCTACGGCACGCTGCCCGGCCACCCCGAGAGCGGCGAGGAGTCCTTCGTCGTCTCCCGGGACGGCGAGGACGTGGTGTTCGAGATGGTCGCCTTCTCCCGGCTGGCCACCCGCGCCGCGCGCCTGGGCGGGCCGGTCAGCCGGGTGCTGCAGGCGGTCGCGCTGGCCTGCTACACCGGTGCGGTGCGGCGGGCCGCGCGCGGGTGAGGACTCAGCTGCCGCTGGGGCCGAACTGCTCCACCCGGACGGCGGACGGCGCGAAGCCCAGGTCGACGAGCAGGTCCGACGCCGTCCGGGCGAACCCCGCGGAGCCGCAGACGAACGCGGTCTGGCCGGGCTCCCACAGCGGCAGCAGGTCGGCCGCGGTCAGCCGCCCGGCCGGCCGGATGCCGTGCGCTTCCCGCGTGGTGAGGATGACGGCGCCGGCGGCCTGCAGCTCGTCGGCGTAGGGCAGCTCGGCGAGGGTGCGGGCCGACACCGCCACCCGCAGCAGGTCCTCGGTGCCGGTGGCGCGGGCGTGCCGGACCATCGCCACCAGCGGGACGACGCCGGTGCCGCCGCCGACGAGCAGCGCCGGGGTCTCGCCGTCCCAGGCGAACCAGCCCCCGATCGGTCCGCGCACCTCGAAGGTGTCGCCCGGCTCGACGACGTCGGCCAGGTAGGTGGAGACCTCGCCGTCGTCCAGCCGCTCGACGAACAGCTCGACCAGCGGGTCCGAGGGCGGGGAGGCCACCGAGTAGGACCGCTGCGCGGTGTAGCCGTCCTCGGCGGTCAGCCGGACGACGTAGTGCTGGCCGGGCAGGTGGTCGACGCGGTCGGCGACGTCCAGGCGCAGCTGGACCGACCGCGGCAGCGGCCGACGTACCCCGGACACCGTCGCCGTCGTCCACGGGCCGGGCGGGCTAGTCACCCTGGTAGCGCTGCTGGCGCCACGGGTCGCCGCGGTCGTGGTACCCGTTGCGCTCCCAGAAACCCTGCTGGTCCCGCTTCAGGATGTCGAGCTTGGTCACCCACTTGGCGGACTTCCAGAAGTACAGGTGCGGCACGAGCAACCGGACCGGGCCACCGTGCTCGACGGTCAGCGGCCGGCCGTCGAACTCCCAGACCAGCCAGGCCTTGCCGCCGGTGAGGTCCTCCAGCGGCAGGTTGGTCGTGTAGCCGGACTTGGAGGTGGCCATGACGTACTGGCCCTCCGGCGTCGGGCGGGCGACGTCCCAGAGCGCGTCGAGGGAGACGCCGGCGAAGTGGGTGTCGAACTTCGACCAGGTGGTCACGCAGTGGATGTCGCCGCGGTACTCGCTGCGCGGCAGGGCGTGCACGCCGTCCCAGTCCCAGGTGGTGGGGACCTCGACGTTCCCGGCGACGGTGATGCTCCACGTCTCCGGGCTGATCCGCGGCGTCGGCTCGGCGGTCAGCACGGGCCAGTCGGCGCCCACGTCGTACTGGCCCGGGGGCAGCCTCGGGTCACGGGCGGGGCGGGTGCGGCCGAGGAATCCTCGGGTGGGTCCGGGCATGGTTGCCTCCCATTCGGGTTCGGTCGGGGGAACACGGGTAGGAGGTCGTTCGTTCCCCGGGTAAGGCTGCCCTTCCATGAGACGTGTCACGCGGCGTTCACATGGGTCTCACCTGTGCATCGTCGTACCGTGTGCTCGTGGCGACAGTGACGACGCAGCAGGCAGGGCAGTCGGCGGGGGCGAACCCCGGTCCGAAGCGGGACCCCAAGACCGGCCGGTACGGCTCCTCGGTCTTCAAGAAGGCCGTCATGGCGGTCACCGGGATCATCATGGTCCTGTTCCTGATCGCGCACATGATCGGGAACCTGCACGTCTTCCAGGGTGCGGCCTCGTTCAACGACTACTCGGAGTGGCTGCGCCAGGTCGGTGAGCCGGCGCTGCCGCCGCGCACCCTGCTGACCGTCATCGAGATCGTGCTGACCCTGTCGGTGCTCGCCCACGGGTGGGCTGCGGTCTCGCTGTGGCGCCAGGCCAAGCGGGCCCGCCCGGTCGCCTACCAGACCAAGAAGCGCGTCCAGCAGAGCTACGCCTCGCGGACGATGCGCTGGGGCGGGGTCATCGTCGGGCTGTTCATCATCTACCACCTGCTCGACCTCACCTGGGGCGTCGCCAACCTCGACGGCACCGGCGGCACGCCCTACGACCGGCTGATCGCCAGCATGTCCAACCCGGTCGTCGTGTTCTTCTACGTCCTCGCGCTGGTCACCCTCGGCTTCCACCTCCGCCACGGGGTGTGGAGCGCGACGCAGACCCTGGGGCAGAGCAACAAGCGCCGCGAGCGCGCGGTCAACGTGTTCGCCACGGCCTTCGCCGTCCTGCTGATCGGCGGCTACCTCGTGGTCCCGTTCGTCGTCCTCACCGGCATCGTGGCCTGAGACAGGAGAGATCCGACATGGCACTGGAGCTGTTCCTCGAAGGCGACCCGATCGCCGACACCAAGGCCCCCACCGACGTCCCCATCGGGGAGCGGTGGAGCGAGCGCAAGTTCCGCGGCAAGCTGGTCAACCCGGCCAACCGCCGCAAGATGACGATCATCGTGGTGGGCACCGGCCTGGCCGGCGGCGCCGCGGCGGCCACCCTGGCCGAGGCCGGCTACAAGATCAAGTCGTTCTGGTTCCAGGACAGCCCGCGCCGGGCGCACTCGATCGCCGCCCAGGGCGGGATCAACGCCGCGAAGAACTACCGCAACGACGGCGACAGCGTGCACCGGCTGTTCTACGACACGGTCAAGGGCGGGGACTTCCGGTCCCGGGAGGACAACGTCCACCGCCTGGCCGAGATCAGCACCCAGATCATCGACCAGTGCGTCGCCCAGGGTGTGCCCTTCGCCCGCGAGTACGGCGGCCTGCTGGACAACCGCTCCTTCGGTGGCGCACAGGTGTCGCGCACCTTCTACGCCCGCGGCCAGACGGGCCAGCAGCTGCTGATCGGCGCCTACCAGGCCTTCGAGCGCCAGGTCGCCGCCGGCAACATCGAGACGCACTCGCGCACCGAGATGCTCGACCTGGTCGTCGTCGACGGCAAGGCGCGCGGGATCGTCGCCCGCGACCTGGTCACCGGCGAGGTGTCCACGCACATCGCCGACGTCGTGGTGCTGGGCACCGGCGGCTACTCCAACGTCTACTACCTGTCCACCAACGCCAAGGGCTCCAACACCTCGGCGATCTGGCGGGCGCACAAGCGGGGCGCGTACTTCGCCAACCCCTGCTACACCCAGATCCACCCGACCTGCATCCCGGTCTCCGGTGACTACCAGTCGAAGCTGACCCTGATGTCGGAGTCCCTCCGCAACGACGGCCGGGTGTGGGTGCCCAAGGAGCGCGGCGACACCCGCCCGCCCCAGGACATCCCCGAGGACGAGCGCGACTACTACCTGGAGCGCAAGTACCCCGCCTTCGGGAACCTGGTGCCCCGCGACATCGCTTCCCGGCAGGCCAAGAACGTCTGCGACGAGGGCCGCGGCGTGGGCCCGGGCGGCCTGGGTGTGTACCTGGACTTCGCCGAGGCCATCGAGCGGCTGGGCCGCAAGGCGGTCGAGGCCAAGTACGGCAACCTCTTCGACATGTACGCCCGGATCACCGGCGAGGACCCGTACTCCGCGCCGATGCGCATCTACCCGGCCGTGCACTACACGATGGGCGGGCTGTGGGTCGACTACGACCTGCAGTCGACCATCCCGGGCCTGTTCGTGATCGGTGAGGCCAACTTCTCCGACCACGGCGCCAACCGCCTGGGCGCCAGCGCGCTCATGCAGGGCCTGTCCGACGGCTACTTCGTGCTGCCGAACACGATCACCGACTACCTGTCGGCCGCGCCGTTCGAGAAGGTGCCCGCCGACCACCCGGCGATCGTCGAGGCCGAGGAGGGCGTCAAGGCCCAGGTCGAGAAGTTCCTGTCCATCAACGGCACGCGCACGGTGGCCTCCTTCCACCGCGAGCTGGGCCGGCTGGTCTGGGACTACTGCGGCATGGAGCGGACCGCCGAGGGCCTGCGCAAGGCACTGGACCGGATCCCCGAGATCCGCAAGGAGTTCTGGACCAACGTGAAGGTGGCCGGTGACGCGCACACCTTCAACCAGAACCTCGAGCACGCGGCCCGGGTCGCCGACTTCATCGAGCTCGCCGAGCTGATGTGCATCGACGCCCTGCACCGCGAGGAGAGCTGCGGCGGCCACTTCCGCGCCGAGAGCCAGACCCCCGAGGGCGAGGCACTGCGCAACGACGAGGAGTTCGCCTACGTCGCCGCCTGGGGCTGGACGCCCGAGGGCGAGCCGCCGGTCCTGCACCGCGAGGCGCTCGAGTACGAGTACGTCCACCTCGCCCAGCGCAGCTACAAGTAACGATCAACGGGAGCTGAGACACGATGCAGCTGACCCTCCGGGTCTGGCGCCAGCCCTCCCCCCAGGTCAAGGGGAAGATGGCCAACTACCACCTGACCGACGTGTCGGAGGACATGTCGTTCCTCGAGATGCTCGACGTGCTCAACGAGCAGCTCATCCTCGACGGCGAGGACCCCATCGCCTTCGACCACGACTGCCGCGAGGGCATCTGCGGCAGCTGCGGGCTGATGATCAACGGGATCGCGCACGGCCCCGAGCAGACCACCACCTGCCAGCTGCACATGCGGTCCTTCTCCGACGGCGACACCATCGACATCGAGCCGTGGCGCTCCGGGGGCTTCCCGGTCGTCAAGGACCTCGTCGTCGACCGGTCCGCCTTCGACCGGATCATCTCCGCCGGCGGGTTCATCTCCGCGCCCACCGGCACCGCGCCCGACGCGCACGCCACCCCGGTCCCCAAGGTCGACGCCGACGCCGCCTTCGACGCGGCGACCTGCATCGGCTGCGGCGCCTGCGTCGCGGCGTGCCCGAACGGCTCGGCGATGCTGTTCACCGCCGCCAAGGTCACCCACCTGGGGCTGCTGCCGCAGGGCCAGCCCGAGCGGGACTCCCGGGTGGTCCGGATGATCGCCCAGCAGGACGCCGAGGACTTCGGCGGCTGCACCAACATCGGCGAGTGCTCCGCGGTGTGCCCGAAGGGCATCTCCATGGAGACCATCTCCCGGCTCAACCACGACCTGCTCGGCGCCCTGCGCGCCGGCGCGGTGCCCGCGAGCTGAGCCGGCCCACCCCGCGGAAAGGGGCGGTCGACCTCCGGGTCGACCGCCCCTTTCCGTCGCTCGTGGAGTTCTCCACGACGGATTCCCCACCGGGGCCCGATCGGTGACACCATGGCGGTGACCGACCGCCTGTGAGGAGACACCCATGACCGACGTGCTGGACCAGACCGGCCTGCGGCAGCGCCGCCACCTGGTCACCGAGATCCCCGGCCCCCGGTCGGTCGAGCTCATGGCCCGGCGGGACGCCACCGTCTCGGCCGGCGTCGGCACGACCCTCCCGGTGTTCATCACCCGCGCCGGCGGCGGGGTCCTCGAGGACGTCGACGGCAACACCCTCATCGACCTGGGCTCGGGCATCGCGGTCACCAGCGTGGGCAACGCCGCGCCCCGGGTGGTCGAGGCGGTGCAGGCCCAGGTCGCGGACTTCACCCACACCTGCTTCATGGTCACCCCCTACGAGGGCTACGTGGCCGTGTGCGAGGCGCTGGCCGAGCTCACCCCCGGTGACCACGCCAAGAAGAGCGCGCTGTTCAACTCCGGTTCCGAGGCCGTCGAGAACGCCGTCAAGATCGCCCGGCACGCCACCGGCCGGCAGGCCGTCGTCGTGTTCGACCACGCCTACCACGGCCGCACCAACCTCACGATGGCGCTGACCGCCAAGAACATGCCCTACAAGCACCGCTTCGGGCCCTTCGCCGGCGAGGTGTACCGGGTGCCGATGAGCTACCCCTTCCGCGACGGGCTGTCCGGCCCGGACGCCGCCGCCCGCGCGATCTCGCAGATCGAGGTGCAGGTGGGCGCGGGCAACACCGCCGCGGTGCTGATCGAGCCGCTGCAGGGCGAGGGCGGCTTCATCGAGCCGGCGCCGGGCTTCCTCACCGCCCTGCGCGAGTGGTGCACCAGCAACGGCGTGGTGCTCATCGCCGACGAGATCCAGTCCGGCTTCTGCCGCACCGGCGCCTGGTTCGGCGTCGACGCCGAGGGCGTCGTCCCCGACCTGGTCACCACGGCCAAGGGCATGGCCGGCGGGCTGCCGCTGGCCGCGGTCACCGGCCGCGCGGAGATCATGGACGCCGTCCACCCGGGCGGGCTCGGCGGCACCTACGGCGGCAACCCGGTCGCCTGCGCCGCCGCCCTGGGCGCCATCGAGACCATGCGGGCAGACGACCTGGTCGGGGCCGCCCGCTCCATCGGCGAGGTGATGCTGCCCCGGCTGCGGTCGATGGCGGAGCGCCACCCGGTCATCGGCGACGTGCGCGGCCGCGGCGCGATGATCGCCGTCGAGTTGGTCCGCCCGGGCACCACCGAGCCCGACGCCGCACTCGCCGGCCGGGTGGCCAAAGCCTGCCACGCCCGTGGCGTCGTCGTCCTCACCGCCGGTTCCTACGGCAACGTGCTGCGCTTCCTGCCGCCGCTGGTCATCGGGCACGACCTGCTCACCGAGGCCCTCGACGTCCTCGAGGAGGCCTTCGCCGAGGTGACCGGCTCCTGATCCGCCGCCTCGACGGCGCCGACTGGGCGCTGCTGCGCGACGTCCGGCTCCGTGCCCTGCGCGCGGACCCGGACGCCTTCGGCCCCACCCTGGACGGCGAGCGCGACCTCACCCCCGACCGGTGGCGCGAGCGCGTCACCGGCTCGGCCTGGTTCCTGTCCCACCCGCTCGGGCTGGTCAGCGGCACGCGCGAGGGCGAGGACGCGGTGCTGTCGGGCATGTGGGTCTCCCCCACCGCCCGCGGCCAGGGGGTGGGCCGGCTGCTGGTGGACGCCGTCGACCGGTGGAGCCGCGAGGAGGGCGCCGTCCGGGTCGTCGCGCGGGTGTTCGACGACAACGCCCCGGCGGTCGGGCTCTACACCGCGCTGGGGTTCGTGCTCGACGGTCCGGTGGTGGTCAGCCGACGCGACCCCTCGCGGACCTGGCACAGCTGGGTGCGACCCGTTGTGGTGGCGACCACAGGGTCCTAGCGTCGCAGCATGAAGAAGCTGATCAACGACCCCGCCGACGTCGTCGCCGACGCCCTGCGCGGGATGGCGCTGGCCCACCCCGAGCTGCGGGTCGACCACGAGAACCGGGTGGTGTTCCGGGGAGACGGGCCCCGGCAGGGCAAGGTCGGCCTGGTCTCCGGCGGCGGGTCGGGCCACGAGCCCATGCACGGCGGGTTCGTCGGTCGCGGCATGCTCGACGCCGCCTGCGCCGGCGAGGTGTTCACCTCCCCCGTGCCCGACCAGATGGTCGCCGCCACCCAGGGCGTGGACGGCGGGGCCGGGGTCCTGCACATCGTGAAGAACTACACCGGCGACGTCATGAACTTCGAGATGGCCGCCGAGCTCGTCGCCGCCGAGTCCGGCACCGAGGTGGTCACCGTCGTGGTCGACGACGACGTCGCGGTCACCGACAGCCTCTACACCGCCGGCCGGCGCGGGGTGGGCACCACCGTGCTGCTGGAGAAGGTCGTCGGTGCCGCGGCCGAGGAGGGCCGCCCGCTCGCCGAGGTCGCCGACCTGGCCCGCCGGGTGGACGACGCCGGCCGCAGCATGGGCATGGCGCTGACCTCGTGCACGGTGCCGGCCGCGGGCAAGCCGACCTTCGACCTGCCCGAGGACCAGATGGAGATCGGCATCGGCATCCACGGCGAGCCCGGCCGCCGCCGGGTGCCGCTGGCGCCGGCCCGCGAGGTCGCCGAGATGCTGGTGGAGCCGATCCTCGCCGACCTGTCGTTCTCCGGCGGGGACGGCGTCATCTGCTTCGTCAACGGCCTGGGCGCCACCCCGCTGCTGGAGCTCTACGTCCTGTACGCCGAGGTCGCCGCGCTGCTGGAGAAGGCCGGCGTGGGCATCGCCCGCTCGCTGGTCGGGCCGTACATGACCAGCCTGGACATGGCCGGCGCCACCGTCACCCTGCTGAGGTGCGACGACGAGCTGCTGCGGCTGTGGGACGCCCCCGTCATCACCCCTGGGCTGCGGTGGGGCGCGTGAACCTCGACGAGCTGCAGGCCTGGCTGCGCCGGTTCGCCGAGCTGGTGCACGAGCACAAGGACGAGCTGACCGCCCTGGACTCCGCCATCGGCGACGCCGACCACGGCGCCAACCTCGACCGCGGGATGACCGCGGTGCTCGCCGCCCTGGAGGAGGCCCCGCCGGCCGACGCCGCGGCGCTGCTGAAGAAGACCGGCGCCACCCTGGTGTCCAAGGTCGGCGGGGCGAGCGGACCGTTGTACGGCACGCTGTTCCTGCGGATGGCCGGTGCCGACACCTTCCCGGCGGCGCTGCGGGCCGGGTACGAGGGCGTGCTGGCCCGCGGCAAGGCCGAGCCCGGGGACAAGACGATGGTCGACGCGCTGGGCCCGGCCTGCGACGCCCTCGACGCCGGGAAGTCGGTGGCCGAGGCGGCGCAGGCCGCGGTCGAGGGCCGCGACGCCACCGTGCCGCTGGTCGCCCGGAAGGGCCGGGCCAGCTACCTGGGCGAGCGCAGCGCCGGGCACGCCGACCCCGGCGCCACCTCCACCGCGCTGCTGCTGCAGGCCGCCGCCGAGACGCTGTCGTGAGGCTGTCGTGACGGTCGGCATCGTCGTCGTCTCGCACAGCCGGGCGCTGGCCGACGCCGCCGTCGAGCTGGCCCGGCAGATGCTGCCCGGCCGCGAGCTGGCGGTCGAGGTGGCGGCGGGCACCGAGGACGGCGGGCTGGGCACCGACGCGATGGCGGTGTCGGCGGCTGTCGAGGCCGCCGACAGCGGCGAGGGCACCGTCGTCCTCATGGACCTGGGCAGCGCGGTGCTGTCGGCGGAGACGGCCCTGGAGTTCCTGCCCGACGACGTCCGGGAGCGGACGACGCTGTCGGCGGCGCCGCTGGTCGAGGGCCTGGTGGGGGCCGTGGTGGTGGCCGCCGGCGGCGCGAGCCGTGAGCAGGTGGCCGCGGAGGCCGCTCGCGGGCTCGCGCCGAAGGAGGCCCAGCTGGGCTGAGATGTCCTAGCCTGCTGCTGTGACCCTCCTGAGCGGCGCCCCCTGATGGCCAGCGGTCTGTTCGCCCTGTTCGACGACGTCGCCGCCATGGTCCGGCTGTCCGCGGCCTCGCTGGACGACATCGGCGCCGCCGCCGGCCGGGCCGGGGTCAAGGCCGCAGGTGTCGTGGTCGACGACGCCGCGGTCACCCCGCGCTACGTGCAGGGGTTGAAGCCCGAGCGGGAGCTGTCGATCATCTGGCGGATCGCCAAGGGGTCGATCCGCAACAAGCTGCTGGTCATCCTGCCGGCGATCCTGCTGCTGTCTCAGTTCCTGCCGTTCCTGCTGACCCCGATCCTCATGTGCGGCGGGGCCTACCTCTGCTACGAGGGCGCGGAGAAGCTGTGGGAGAAGGTCTCCGGCCACCACCCGGAGGAGACCGCCGCCGCGGACGAGACGGTGGCCGACCCGGCCGAGCACGAGAAGGCCGTCGTCTCGGGGGCGGTGCGCACCGACTTCATCCTGTCCGCCGAGATCATGGTGATCGCGCTCAACGAGGTCGACACCGAGCCGTTCCTGTCCCGGGCGATCATCCTGGTCGTCGTCGCGCTGCTCATCACCGCGCTGGTGTACGGCGTCGTCGGGCTGATCGTGAAGATGGACGACGCCGGGGTCGCGCTGGCCGCGAAGCCGTCGAGGGGCGTCGCCGCGCTGGGCCGCGGGCTGGTCAAGGCCATGCCCGTCGTGCTGTCGACGCTGGCCACCGTGGGCGTGGCGGCGATGCTCTGGGTCGGCGGGCACATCCTGCTGGTCGGCGCCGAGGAGCTGGGCTGGGCGTGGCCCTACGACCTGGTGCACCACGTCGAGGTGGCCGTGCACGACGCCACCGGTGCGCTGGGCGGGGTGCTGGGCTGGCTGACCAACACCGCGCTGTCGGCCGTCGTCGGCGTCGTGGTGGGCGCGGTCATCGTGGCCGTGCTGCACCTGGTGCCCCGACGCGGCGGCAAGGCCGCCGCGCACTGAGCGTCAGTCGTCGACGACCGGTTGCCCGAGGTCGAGCGCGGCATCGCGCAGCCGCCGGTCGCGGGTCCACAGCAACGAGCCGGGGACCAGGCGGACCGAGCCCAGCAGGTGGGCGTCGACCGCGCTCAGCCCTCGGCCCCCCAGCCGGTTGCTCGTCGTCAGCAGGATGACCTCCGCGTGGCTGAGCACGGGGAAGGCCCGCAACCGCTCGAGCTCGACCAGGACGGCGTCGCGGTCGGCGAGCCGCCCCATCGCCAACTCCTCGACCACCAGCGGGTGTTGGCCGACCTCGTCGCTCGCCAGCGCGTCGACCAGGGCCGGCTCGCTCTCGTGCAGGTGGTCGATCCAGACCGACGTGTCGACCAGGATCACGCGTTGGGGTCGCGCCGGCGCGGACCGGCCTCCGCGCCCGGGTCGCTCCCGCCGAGCGCCGCCAGCCGGCGCCCGCTCTCGATCCGCACGAGCAGCTCCAGCGACTCCCGGATCAGCGCGGACCGCTCGGTCGTGCCCGTGAGCTCCTGCGCCCGGGCCACCAGGTCGTCGTCCAGCGTCACCGTCGTCCGCACCGTGGCACCTCTCGCGGCATCAGATGATGCTCATGATGATGCGCCGGCCGGTCGCGACGGTCAACCGCCGCGGGCGAAGAGCTCCGCGGCCTGGGCGTCGTCCACGAACGGGTACTTGACCTTGAACTGGGCCAGCGCTTCGGCGACCGGGAGCACGTGGGTATCCCGCCGGCCGGCCGCGTCGACGGTCTGCACCGTCACCACGTCGTCGTTGATCGGCACCCAGTGGGTCTCCGCGTAGTCGGTGAACACGTTCGGCACGGCCCCGACCCTACGGCCGTCAGAGCGGCGCCAGCACCGCCAGGTCGCGCGCCTCCAGCGCCTCGGTGACCGCGGTGCTCAGCCAGCCCGCCGCGGTGAACAGGTCGTCGCCACCGGGGTCGGCCGACAGGGTCGCGGCCACCGCCCCCGCACGCTGCAGGGCCTCGCACACCGTCCTGGTCATGCCGCTGCTATCGGCAGCCCGACACCCGCCCCGGAGGCCCGGCCACCGACCGCACCCGACGTAGCCTCACCGCCGTGGACCGCCGACGCTTCCTCGCGACCGCCCTCGCCGGGGGTGCCGCGGTGCTCGCCGGGTGCAGCACGCCGCCCGCCACGCAGGCCGCACCGTCCAGCACCGCGCGGCCGACCACCACCGCCCCCACCACGACGCCGTCCCCCACGTTCCCGGCGCCGCAGCTGACCCGGGTGCCCATCCCGCCGGGGAAGCTCACCGGCCTGCCCGGCGAGGGGTCGCTGCTGGCCTGGACCGTCGACGACGGCGACGACAGCTCGGTGGTGCGCGCCTACACCGAGTTCGGCCGGGACACCGGCACCCGGCTGACCTTCTTCCTCAACGGCTCCAAGCCGGCGTGGACCGAGAACGCCGACCTGCTGCGGCCCCTGGTCGCCGACGGCCGCATCCAGCTGGGCAACCACACCTGGAGCCACGCGGACCTGACGTCGCTGTCGGCGGCGGGCATCCAGGAGGAGCTGCAGCGCAACCACGACTTCGTGCAGGCCACCTACGGCGTGGACATGCGGCCCTACTACCGCCCGCCCTACGGGTACCGCAACCCCGCCACCGATGCCGCCGCCGCCGAGATCGGCTACACCTGCCCGGTGCTCTGGTACGGGTCGTTGTCGGACTCGGCGCTGATCACCCCGGAGGCGCTGCTCGGCTTCGCCGACCAGTGGTTCCTGCCGCAGCACATCGTGATCGGGCACCTGAACTTCACCCCGGTGACCACGGTGTTCCCGCAGCTGCGCCAGATCCTCGACTCGCGCGGCCTGACCACGGTCACCCTGGACGACGTCTTCGTGGCGCCGACCGCCTGACCTCAGGGACGCATCTCCACCTGCACGTCGACGCCGTCCCCGTCGAAGGACCGGTGACCGGCGAAGGTCACCGCCTCGGGGAACGGCTCGGCGTAGTGCCAGGCGACGTCGTCGTACCGGCGTCCGCCGACGGTGACGTGCTCGTAGCCGGCCACGCCCTTGTAGGGGCACACCGTGCTGGTGTCGCTGGGGGTCAGCACGTCGGTGCGGACGTCGGCCTCGGGCACGTACCAGCGCACCGGCAGACCGGTCTCGACCACCGCGACCGGGGCGCCGGTCTCGGCCACGACCTCACCGCCCACCCGGACGGTGACGTGCCGGGAGGAGCGCCGGGCGTCGACCCGGTGGAACGGGTCGCGGGGGTGCCCCAGCGCGACGTCGTCCTCCACGAGCCAGGTGTCCAGGCTCGACATCTCGAACGACACGAGGCCGGCCAGCGGCGGGCACCCCTCGATCGGCTCGGGGTAGCTCCAGCCGGCGTCGGCGACCCGGTGGTCCCCGACCTGCAGGTCCCAGTAGCTTGCCTCGCCCTTGAAGGGGCAGGTGGTCCGGGTCGCGCTCGGGGTGAGGACGCCGGGGGCGACGTCGGCGAGCGGCAGGTACCAGCGTGGCAGCAGACCGGTCTCGTGCAGCAGCTGCGCGCCGGTCGTGTCCACGACCACCTGGTCGCCGACCAGCCCGCGGACCCGCTCGGGCACCGGGTGCAGGTAGAGCGCGTGGGCCGGGGCGACCGACCACAGGTCGACGTTGAGCTGGCCCTGCGGGGGGCGGGCGAGCGGTCCGGTGCCCAGCGTCAGCGACATGGGCCCACGCTAGACCGCGCCGCGGGTGCCAGCCGTCCCACAGGTGCGGGCGGCACCATCGGCGTCCGTGGGGGTGCTCCTGCAGTGGCGGCCGGACTGGCTGACCACCGCCGCGCTCGCCGTCCTCGTCGGGCTGGTGGTCCGGGCCCGCCTGCGGCTGCGGGCCGCCGGGCAGCCGTGGCCGGTGCTGCGGGACGTGGCGTTCGCGGCAGGCGTGCTGCTGGCTGCGTGGACGACCTCGGGGATCCTGCAGGTGCGCGGTGAGCAGGTCGAGTGGGTGTGGACCGCGCAGGAGTTGCTCCTGCTGCTCGTCGTCCCCGTCCTGCTGGTCGCGGGCCAGCCGGTGGCGCTGCTGCGGGGGACGCACCGGACGCCGCGGGTGCTGCGGCTGGTGGGGCACCCGGCGCTGTCACCGCTGTACGTGCCCGTGGTCTGCGGCCTGCTGTTCTTCGGCGGGGTGGGCCAGCTCGCGCTGTCCTCGGAACCGGTCTCCTGGGCGCTGCACCTCGCGCTGCTCGCCGTGGGTGCGGTGGTGGCGCTGCCGCTGGTGGACCGCGACGACGCGCGCAGCTCGCTGGCGGTCGGTGCGGCGCTGGCCGTCGGTGTGGTCGAGCTGCTGCTGGACGCCGTGCCGGGGATCGTCCTGCGGTTGGAGACGCACCTGACGGTCCCGTGGTTCGACGCGCCCGGGTGGCTGGCCGGGCAGCAGTCGGCCGGGGGCCTGCTGTGGACGGTCGCCGAGGTGCTGGACCTGCCGTTCCTGGTGCTCACCGTGCTGCAGTGGATCCGGGTCGAGCGCCGCGAGGCGGTGCGGGTGGACGCCGAGCTTGACCGGGCGGCACCGACCGGGGAGCCGTGGTGGTTGGCCGACCCGGTGCTGCGGGCCCGCTACGGGTCGGCCGGACGCGACGACCCGCAGCGGGATCTCAGACGTTGAAGCGGAACTCGACCACGTCGCCGTCGGCCATCACGTAGTCCTTGCCCTCGATGCGCACCTGGCCGCGGGACTTGGCCTCGGCCATCGAGCCGGCGGCGACCAGGTCGCCGAAGGAGACCACCTCGGCCTTGATGAAGCCGCGCTGGAAGTCGGTGTGGATGACCCCGGCGGCCTGGGGCGCGGTGGCCCCGACCGGGATGGTCCAGGCGCGCGACTCCTTGGGGCCGGCGGTCAGGTAGGTCTGCAGGCCCAGGGTGGCGAACCCGACCCGGGCGAGCTGGTGCAGGCCCGGCTCCTCCTGCCCGACGGCGGCCAGCAGCTCGGCGGCCTCCTCGTCGGGCAGCTCGGCCAGCTCGGCCTCGGTCTGCGCGTCGAGCACGATTGCCTCGGCCGGGGCGACCAGCGCGCGCAGCTCGTCGAGGAGCTCGGTGTTGCCCAGCTCGTCCGAGTCGACGTTGAACACGTAGAGGAACGGCTTGGTGGTCATCAGGCCCAGCTCGCGCAGCGGCTCGGTGTCCACCCCAGCGGCGAACAGGGTCTGCCCGCCGTCCAGCACCTGCTGCGCGGCGACCGCGGCGTCGTACAGGGCCTTGCGGTCCTTGTCCTTGCGCATCTCCTTCTCCAGCCGCGGGACCGCCTTCTCCAGCGTCTGCAGGTCCGCGAGCAGGAGCTCGGTGTTGATCGTCTCGATGTCGTCCTTCGGGGACACCTTGCCGTCGACGTGCACGACATCGGGGTCGGCGAACACCCGGATGACCTGGCAGATCGCGTCGGACTCGCGGATGTTGGCGAGGAACTTGTTGCCCAGCCCCTGCCCCTCGCTGGCGCCCCGCACGATGCCGGCGATGTCGACGAAGGACACCGTCGCCGGGATGGTCTTCGCGCTGCCGAACAGCTGCGCCAGCACACCCAGTCGGGTGTCGGGGACGCCGACGACGCCCACGTTCGGCTCGATGGTGGCGAACGGGTAGTTCGCCGCCAGCACGTCGTTCTTGGTCAGCGCGTTGAACAGGGTCGACTTGCCGACGTTGGGCAGGCCGACGATCCCGATGGTGAGACTCACGGGGAGCCAGGGTACGGGGCCCCACCGTCGTGTCCGATTCCCGCCAGAACCCCTCCGGCCCCGCTGGCATGCTCGGTCCCGTGACCGAGCTGCTCGAAGGACGCGGACTGGACGACGAGCGCTGCTACCGCGCCGTCGCCAGCCGCGACGCCCGCTTCGACGGCTGGTTCTTCACCGCGGTGCACACCACGGGCATCTACTGCCGCCCCTCCTGCCCGGCCCGGACGCCGCTGCCGGGCAACGTCTCCTTCCACCCCACGGCGGCGGGCGCCCAGGCGGCCGGCTTCCGCGCCTGCCGCCGCTGCCGCCCGGACGCCGTCCCCGGCTCGCCGGAGTGGGATGTCCGGGCCGATGTCGTGGCCCGCGCCGTCCGGCTGGTCGCCGACGGCGAGGTCGAGCGCAGCGGCGTGCGCGGGCTGGCGTCCGCACTGGGCTACAGCGAGCGGCAGCTGCACCGGCTGGTGGTCGGGGAGCTCGGCGTCGGCCCGCTCGCCCTGGCCCGCGCCCAGCGTGCGCAGACCGCCCGGGTGCTGCTGGAGACCACCGACCTGCCCGTCGCCGACATCGCCTTCGCCGCCGGGTTCGCCAGCGTCCGGCAGTTCAACGACACCGTCCGCGAGGTCTTCGCCACCACCCCGACCGGGCTGCGCGGGTCCCGCTCGCGGGCCGCGCACGGCCCGTCGGGCTGGTTCACCCTGCGGCTGGCCGCCCGCGCCCCGTTCAGCGCGCCGGAGGTGCTGCTGTTCCTCGGCGGCCACGCCGTCCCCGGTCTGGAGGAGTGGGACGGCACCACCTTCTCCCGCGTCCTCGACCTCCCCCACGGCCCCGGCGTCGTCCGGCTCTCCCCCGGTGCCGACGGCGCCTCGGTCACCGCCCGGCTGCACCTGGGCGAGCTGCGCGACCTGGGGACGGCGGTGGCCCGCTGCCGGCACCTGCTCGACCTGGACGCCGACCCCACGGCCGTGGACGACGTGCTCGCCGCCGACCCCGCGCTGACCCGGCTGGTCCGTGCCGCGCCCGGGCGGCGGGTGCCCACCCACCCCGACGCCGCCGAGGCCGCCGTCCGCGCGGTGCTGGGCCAGCACGTCTCCCTGGCCGGCGCCCGCACCTTCACCGCCCGCGTGCTCACCGCCGCCGGCACCCCGCTGCCCGAGCCGGTCGGCACGCTCACCCACGCCTTCCCCCGGCCGCAGGCGCTCGTCGACGCCGACCTCGGCGCCGTCGGGCTGACGGGCAAGCGGCGCGCCACCGTGCACGCCCTCGCCGCGGCGCTGGCCGGCGGGGACGTCGACCTGGGCCCGGGGGCCGACCGCGCCGAGGCCGGCCGCGCTCTGCTGGCGCTGCCGGGCATCGGGCCGTGGACCGTCGCGCTCGTCGCACTGCGCGGCCTCGGTGACCCCGATGTCTGGCTGCCCGGCGACCTCGCCCTGCGCCGCGCGCTCACGGCGCTCGGCAGCTCGGACGCCGACGCCGCCACCCGCTGGCGGCCCTGGCGCTCCTACGCCGTGCTGCACCTGTGGGCGATGTCCGCCCCCGCCCTGTTCACCCGCCACCCCGAGGACTCGCCATGACCGCGCTGCACGCAACCACCGGGACCCCGATCGGGCCCTTCACCGTCCTCGTGCAGGACGACGCGGTGCTCGCCAGCGGCTGGACCGCCGACATCGGCGACCTGCTCCCCGTGGTGCACCGCTCGCTGCGGCCGGCCGAGGTCACCGCAGTGGAGCGGCTGCCCGTGCTCGACGTCGTCGACGCCTTCCACGCCGGCGACGTCGCGGCGATCGACGGGGTGGCGGTCCGGCAGCGGTCGGGCCCCTTCCTGCAGGAGGCCTGGGAGGTGCTGCGCACCGTGCCGGCCGGGCAGCCCGACAGCTACGCGGAGTTCGCCGCCCGGTGCGGCCGCCCGGCCGCGGTGCGCGCCGCGGCCGGGGCGTGCGCCCGCAACGCCGCCGCGCTGTTCGTCCCGTGCCACCGGGTGCTGGCCACCGGCGGCGGGCTCGGCGGCTTCCGCTGGGGGACGCCGGTCAAGCGCTGGCTGCTGGACCACGAGGCGGCGCACGCGCCCGTGCCCACCCCGGCGCCTGCCTGACCGGTTCTGTCGGACCCCTCGGGCACCCTCCCGGGCATGGACGCCGCCTCCCTGCTGCTGGGCCTGCTCGTCGGTGCGCTGCTGGCCACCGCGGTCACCCTCGGGGTCGTCGCCGTGGTCCGGCGCCGCGCCCCGCAGCCCGACGGCCTGGAGCCGGTGCACGAGTCGCTGGACCACCTGCACCGGCTGCTGGCCGGCATCGAGCGCGACCGGGCCACCGCGCACGGCGAGCTGCGCGAGCAGGTGGGCACGGTGGGGCAGACCTCGGCGCTGCTGCGCCAGGAGACCGCGGCCCTGGTCACCGCGCTGCGCACCCCGCACGTGCGCGGCCGGTGGGGCGAGGTGCAGCTGCGCCGGCTGGTCGAGGTCGCGGGCCTCCTCGAGCACGCGGACTTCGTGCAGCAGCCCTCCTCGGTCAACGACCTGGGCGCAGGGGTCCGGCCCGACCTGGTGGTCACCCTGGCCGACGGCAAGCACGTGGTGGTCGACGCCAAGGTCCCCTTCGCCGGCTGGATCGAGGCCGTGCAGGCCACCGACGAGACCGTCCGGGTCGCCCGCGTCGCCGAGCACGCCCGCCAGCTGCGCGCACACGTCGAGGCGTTGGCCGCCCGCCGCTACCCCACCGCCTTCGACCCCGCCGCACCCTTCACCGTCCTCTTCGTGCCCTCCGACGGATTCCTCACCACGGCGCTGGAGGCCGAGCCCGGCCTGCTCGAGCACGCCTTCGGCCGCGACGTGGTGATCGCCACCCCCAGCACCCTGCTCGCCCTGCTGCGCACCGTCGCCTACTCCTGGCGCACCGAGCGGCTGGCTCGCGACGCCGGCGCGGTGCTGGAGGTCGGCCGCCTGCTGCACACCCGGCTGGGCACCCTGTCCGGGCACCTGACCAAGCTCGGCGCCGCCCTCGGGTCCGCGGTGGGCCGGTTCAACGACACGGTGGGCAGCTACGAGCGGTCGGTCCTCACCACCGCCCGGCGCTTCGACGACCTCGGGGTCTCCGCCACCCCCGTGCCCACCCCGGCCCCGGTCAGCGCCCAGGTCCGCGAGCTGCACCCTGCCCCCGACCCGGAGCTGCGCACCGGGTGAGACCGGTCGTGCGCGACGCGCCCGGCCAGCACGCGCGCACCTCCAGCTGCCGGACAGGTTCGACCGTTACCGTGCGGTGATCGAACGGCGGCTCCGCAGGGGTGCTGTCGGCAGCGAGGAGGTGCACCATCGCACCGATCAGTGCAGTCGGATCCAGGCGGGAGGGTGCGGTGCGTCCCGAGCGCAGCTACCCCGGCGACGCTCCCAGGCCCCGCGCCGGAGCACCCCGGAGCCGGTCCGTGGCGCAGGACGACTGGTCCTTCGACGACCTCTCCTCGGGGTCGTCCCGGCCCCAGCGCCCCGGGGCCCGCGACCCCCGCCGTGACGGCCGGCGTGACGCCGGCCGCAGCCAGCGCCAGGCCCCGCGCCGCGCTGCCGCCCCCCAGCGCGGGGTGGCCGGCGCCCTCGGCGTGCTCGGCGTCTTCCTCGTGACCCTCGCCGCCGCGGCCGCCGACTCCTACCTCGGGGTCGGGCTCGGCACGCTCACCACGATCGCCCTCGTCGGGTCCACCGTCGCGGCCGGGCTGCTGGTCCGCCGGCGCGACCTGGCCACCGTCGCCGTCGCCCCGCCGCTGGTGTTCGTGGGTGTCGCGCTGGTCAACATCGTCCTCGCGCCGTCGGCCACGCTCTCGCTGCCGACGATCGCCACGCTGCTCATCCGCGGCTTCCCCGCCATGGCCATCGCCGTCGGCGCCGCCCTGGTCGTCGCCCTGGTCCGGGCGGTCACCCGCCGCTGAGGCCGGCCGGTCCCGCACCGCTGCGGGACCGGTGGCCGGTCAGTCGTCCGTCGCGGTGTCGACCGCGAGGGCCTGCCGGCGCTGCTTGAGCTCCTGCGGCAGGGCGAAGACCAGCCGCTCCTCGGCCGCCTTCACCGTCTCCACGTCGGGGTAGCCGCGCTGGGCCAGCCAGTCCAGCAGCTCCGACACCAGCACCTCGGGCACCGACGCCCCGCTGGTCACCCCGACGGTCGAGACGCCCTCGAGCCAGGCCTCGTCCACCTCGGCGGCGTAGTCGACCAGGTAGGAGGCCCGGGCACCGGCCTCCAGCGCGACCTCGACCAGCCGCACGGAGTTCGACGAGTTGGTCGAGCCGACCACCAGCACCAGGTCGCACTCGGCGGCCATCTGCTTGACCGCCTGCTGGCGGTTCTGGGTGGCGTAGCAGATGTCGTCGCTGGGCGGGGCCTGCAGACCCGGGAACCGGCCCTTGAGCTGGTCGACCGTGGCCAGCGTCTCGTCCACCGACAGCGTGGTCTGGGACAGCCACACGACCTTCTCCGGGTCGCGCACCTGCACGTTCGCGACGTCCTCGGCGCCGTCGACGAGCTGGGTGCGCTCGGGCGCCTCGCCCATCGTGCCCTCGACCTCCTCGTGCCCGCGGTGGCCGATCAGCAGGATGTCGTAGTCCTCGGCGGCGAACCGCTTGGCCTCCTTGTGCACCTTGGTGACCAGCGGGCACGTCGCGTCGATGGTGCGCAGCTGGCGGGCCGCGGCCTGCTCGTGCACGGCCGGGGACACCCCGTGCGCGCTGAACACGACCACCGCGCCCTCGGGCACCTCGTCGGTCTCCTCGACGAAGACCGCGCCACGGCGCTCGAGGGTGGCGACGACGTGCTTGTTGTGCACGATCTGCTTCCGGACGTAGACCGGGGCGCCGTGGATCTCCAGGGCCTTCTCCACCGCGATCACCGCGCGGTCGACACCGGCGCAGTAGCCACGGGGGTCGGCGAGCAGGACACGTCCGCGCTGATCAGCAGGCATGGCGCCCACGGTACGTGGGCCTCCGGGCGCGCCGCAGCGCTCGCTGGGGCACCCTTCCCCCATGGCCCGTGAGATCCCCGAACCCGTCCGCGCCGCCGCCGGGCTGGCCGCCACGCTGCTGGACGAGGCCCGCAAGCTGCCCGAGACCCTCCCCGGTCTCCCCGTCCGCGCCATCGGGCTGGCCATGCAGACGGCCCTGAAGGTGCAGCAGGAGTACACCGGGCTGGTCGCCCGCGGCGACGAGCTGCTGACCGGCCTGCGCGGCGAGGACGAACCCGGCCTGGCCACCTTCGACGACGACGAGGACGACCTGCCCCCGGCCCGGCCCACCGCGACCGGCGGCCTGGGGTCGCGCACCTCCTCCTTCGACCGCGTCCCGGTCGACCCCGAGGACGCCTTCGCCCCCGACGGCTACCTGGTCGACGACGGGACCCCTGCCGACGGCCCCGTCGACGACCAAGCCGACGACCTGGCCGACGAGCCGTTCGAGGAGCCCGTGCTGGTCGTCGACGAGGCGGCGGCGATCGGCGACGACGACCTCGCCGACGAGACGCTGGCCACCGAGGAGCTGCTGGCCACCGGCCTGACCGCCGACCTCGGGGGTGCCGCGCTCACCGACGCCGACGTGGCCGCATTGCCCGACGACCCCGAGGCCGACGAGATCACCGCGACCGTCGACGAGCTCGCCGTCGGGATGAGCGACTCCGCCGCCGAGGACGACGCGGTCATCGCGGCGTCGGAGAAGGCCATCGACGCCGCGCACGAGGTGGCCGCCGAGGCGCCGGTGACCGGGTACGAGGGTTTCACCATCGCCCAGCTGCGCGGCCGCCTCCGCGGCTACCAGCCGGTGACGGTGGACGAGCTGCTGGCCTGGGAGGAGGCGCACCAGGCCCGCCCGCCGTTCCTGACTCTGCTGCGCAACCGCAAGGAGAAGCTGGCCCGCGAGCAGGGCTGACCGGCCCCGTTCAGCACACCAGCGTCAGGTTGCCCTCGGTGAAGGGGCAGTCCCCGCCGGCGGGGACGCCCAGCACCTGACGGTCCGCGGCCGGGAACGCCGCGGTCGGCCCGGCGGCCAGCACCGGGGCCATCGCGTCGTGCCAGATCTGCGCGCTCTTCCCGCCGCCGAACCCACCGACGTCGACGTTCTCGTCCGGGTTGAACACGAGCACGCTGGCCGTGTACTCGGGCGTCGACCCGACGAAGGCGACCGACACGTTGCCCTGCGTCGTCCCGGTCTTGCCGGCGATGTCGTGCCCGGCGATGCGGGCGCGGCTGGCCGTCCCGATGTCGGACTGCACGTCCCCGCGCATGACCTGGGCCAGCGTGTGCGCCACCGGCGCCGGCAGCGCGCCGGCCGTGCAGTGGTCGCCGGTGTCCAGCGCGGCGCCGTCGGCACCGGTCATCGGGGACCCGTCCGCGGCCAGGACGGCCGTCACCGGGGTCGGGTCGCACTGCGTCCCCCCGGAGAACACCGTCGCGTAGGCATCGGCCAGGTCCAGCGGGCTGGTGGCCAGCGGGCCCAGGGTGAACGAGCCCTCCTCGCCGTCGATGACCTGCTGGGCGTCCTGGTCGGTCAAGGAGGCCAGACCCAGCTTCTGCGCCTCCCGCACCGGGCCCGCGACGCTGCCCAGGTGGTCCTCCAGCCCCACGAAGAAGGTGTTGGAGGACTCCACCAGCGCATCGGCCAGGTCGAGGGTCTCCGGGTAGTGGCCCGCGTTCTGCACCACGTAGGGCGCCCCACGCGTGCCGCCGTTCTTCTTGTAGACCGTCGAGGTGTAGGGGTCCGACGTGGTCTGGGTGAACGACGCGGTGTAGCCGTGCTGCAGCGCGTACGCCGCGGTGAACAGCTTGTAGGTCGACCCCGACCCGCGCGCGGCCGCGGTCGGCAGGTCCACCGAGGTGCACCCGGTGCCGGTGCAGCCGTAGGTGCGGTTCACGCTCATCGCCAGCACGTGCCCGGTGCCGGGCTGGACGACGTCGTAGACCGCGGCCAGCGGGCTGTCCTGCGGCACCGTGCGCACCACCGCGGCGTCCCCGGCCCGCTGCACCCCCGGCTCCAGGGTGGTCTGGATGGTCAGCCCGCCGTCGTCGAGCTGCTGGTCGGTCAGCCCGAGCGTGCCGGTCAGGTACCCGCGCACGTAGCTGCAGAAGAAGCCGCCCACCAGGGCCTGCGCGCACCCCTGCGGCGGGGTGCCCCCGGGCACCGTGGTCACCGGGGTGGCCAGGTCGGTGGCCAGGTCGGCGTCGGAGAGGTCACCGAGGTCGTGCATCCGGTGCAGCACGACGTCCCGGCGGGCCTGCGCGACGTCGGGGTGGGCGATCGGGTCGTCGGCCGACGGGTTCTGCACCAGCCCGGCCAGGGTGGCGGCCTGCAGCGGGGTCAGCGCGGAGGCGTCGACGGAGAAGTAGGTCCGCGCCGCGGCCTGGACGCCGTAGGCACCGTGGCCGAAGTACACCGTGTTCAGGTACCGGGTGAGGACGTCGGCCTTGCTCAGCCGGGCGTCCACCGCCAGCGCCAGCCGGGCCTCGGTGAGCTTGCGGGCGAGGGTGTCGGCGGTGGCCTCCTGCTGGCCCTGGCTGGTGGTCGCCCGCTGCAGCAGGGTCTGCTTGACCAGCTGCTGGGTGATCGTCGACCCGCCCTGCGCCGCGCCACCGCTGGACACGTCGGTCACCAGTGCGCGCAGCGTGCCGATCGGGTCGACGCCGCCGTGGCTGTAGAAGCGGGAGTCCTCGATGTCCACCAGCGCCGTCCCCATGACCGGCGCGATCTGCGCGGCGGTGACCGGCACCCGGTCCTGGTCGTAGAAGTCGGCGATCAGCGACCCGTCGGCGGCCAGCACCTGCGTGATGCCCGGCAGCGGTGCGGTGGTGACCTCCTCGACCGCGTTGCTCGACACCGGCCCCTGGCTGTCGGCGGCGGCGCGGCCGGCCAGGTCGAGCCCGACCAGCCACGGCCCGGCCACGGCGGCGACGAGCACGCCCGCGACGACGACGGCTCCCAGAAGCTTCCCCACGACCACCCAGCGCACGCATCGCACCCTGCCCCGGCCCCCTGGGCGCCGGCTGGGAGCTCCCTGCAGGTGCACCTGGCAGGCTCGGGCCCGTGACCGCACCGTCCTCCCCGGACCAGCCGTGGCCGGTTCGCACCGTGGCGCGCAAGGTGGCCGACTGGATCGGCCGCCTCGGCGAGGTGTGGGTCGAGGGCCAGGTGGCCCAGCTGTCCCGGCGCGGGTCGGCGACGGTGTTCCTCACCCTGCGCGACACCGCCGCCGACCTCTCGGTGCCGGTCACCTGCCCCCGGGACGTCGCCGAGCGGCCGGGTGCGGCGCTGACCGAGGGGGCCCGGGTGCTCGTCCGGGCGCGGCCGGACTACTACGTCGCCCGCGGGTCGTTCTCCCTGCGCGCCACCGAGATCCGCGCCGTCGGGCTGGGCGAGCTGCTGGCCCGCATCGAGCGGATCCGCACTCTGCTGGCCGCCGAGGGCCTCTTCGACGTCCACCGCAAGCGCCCGCTCCCCTTCGCCCCCGCCGTCGTCGGGCTGGTCACCGGCAAGGGCAGCGCCGCCGAGCGCGACGTCCTGGTCACCGCGCGGCGCCGCTGGCCCGCCGTCCGGTTCGTCGTCCGGCACTGCACCGTGCAGGGCCCCTCGGCGGCCGAGGAGGTCGTCGAGGCGCTGCAGCGGCTGGACCGCGACCCCGAGGTGGAGGTCATCGTGCTGGCCCGCGGCGGCGGTTCGGTGGAGGACCTGCTGCCCTTCTCGGACGAGGGCCTGGTACGGGCGGTCGCGGCCTGCCGGACCCCGGTGGTCACCGGTGTCGGCCACGAGACCGACACCACCCTGGTCGACCACGCCGCCGACGTCCGGGCCGCCACCCCCACCGACGCCGCCCACCGGGTGGTGCCCGAGATCGGGGAGCAGCGGCGCCTCGTCGACGGGTTGCGCGCCCGCGCCCGCGCACTGGTCACCGCCCGGGTGGAGCAACAGGAGCGCTGGCTGGAGTCGGTGCGCAGCCGGCCCTCGCTGGCCGAGCCCGG
Organism: Klenkia sp. PcliD-1-E; assembly: GCF_024124375.1. Lineage (GTDB taxonomy): Bacteria > Actinomycetota > Actinomycetes > Mycobacteriales > Geodermatophilaceae > Klenkia. The sequence goes on along the minus strand of NZ_JAMXRZ010000026.1, from coordinate 6,608 downwards.
GCGGCTGCTGGCCGGGCTCGGCGACGAGGTCGCGGCGCTGCGCAGCCGGGCCACCCGCACCCTCACCCACCGCGTCGACCTCGCCGTCCGCGACCTGGAGCACGCCCGGGCGCGGGTGGCCTCCCTCTCCCCGCAGGCCACCCTGGACCGCGGCTACGCCCTGGTGCAGACGACCGACGGCGCCCTGGTGCGCGCACCCGAGGAGGTGGCCGACGGCCAGGCCCTGCTCGTGCGGGTGGCCGGCGGCCGCATCCCGGTGCGCGTGGACCGGCAGGATGGGCAGCCGTGAGCACCCCGGAGCCGGCCCCGACGCAGAGCTACGAGCAGGCCCGCGAGGAGCTGGCCGACGTCGTGCGCAAGCTGGAGGGCGGTGGGCTCACGCTGGAGGAGTCGTTGGCGCTGTGGGAGCGCGGCGAGGAACTGGCCGGGGTGTGCCAGCACTGGCTCGACGAGGCCCGCGAGCGGCTGCAGCGGGCCGCCCCCACCGACGAGGGGTGAGCCGCTACCCCGCCTGGTAGGGCTGCACGGACGCGGCCAGGGTGCGCAGCTCCTCGTCGGACGCCGACCCGGTGACCGCGACCGTCGCGGCGCCGTCCTCGAGCAGGTAGGCGGTCTCGCCGCGGGCGGTGGTGGTCTGCGTCCACTGCCGCCCGCCGATCTGCACCGGGGTGTCCCCCGACCGGCCGTCGAGCACCCGGGCCAGGTCCTCGGCCCGGGGCTCGTCGCCGATGACGAAGCCGGCGTACTCCTCACCGGGGGTGAGGTAGCCGATGGCCAGCGTGACGGGGTCGCCCGCCTCGGTGGCGTTGCCCGCGTCGGTGTTCACGCTGGTGGCCCGCCAGTCGTCGGGCAGGCCCTGGGGCACCAGCAGCTGGTAGCCCGCCCGGGCCGCGGCCAGCTGGGTGCCCGACGTGGTCTCCACCGTGCGGACCGGGTCGACGCCGTTCTGCCGCAGCGCCACCAGCCCGACCAGGGCCAGCACGATCACCGTCAGCGGCAGCAGCGAGCGCACCATGTTCGCCGCGGTGAACTTCGCCGCGCGCTCCTGCGACGAGCTGGCCACCATCTGCTGCTCGACGTCCGGGGAGCGCTGCTGACCCTGAGGTGCGGTGTCGGCCATGGACCTAGGATCGCAGCAGCGCTCCCCCATCCCGTCGACCGGCGGTGCACCGGCGGTCCGGCGGCCCCCCGAGGAGGTCCTCCGTTGTCCCTGCCCGTCCCCGACGGCCCGGCCCCGACCTACCACTCCGCCTTCCACGAGCAGACCCCGCCGACCGGCATCCGCCCCGACCGGAACCTCGCGCTGGAGCTCGTCCGGGTCACCGAGGCGGGAGCGATGGCGGCCGGCCGCTGGGTCGGCCGGGGCGACAAGAACGGCGGTGACGGCGCGGCGGTCGACGCCATGCGCGCGCTGATCCAGACGGTGAGCATGCGCGGCACCGTCGTCATCGGGGAGGGCGAGAAGGACGAGGCCCCGATGCTGTTCAACGGCGAGGAGGTCGGCGACGGCACCGGCGCCGAGTGCGACGTCGCGGTGGACCCGGTCGACGGCACCACGCTGATGGCCAAGGGCATGCCGAACGCGGTCTCGGTGCTCGCGGTGGCCGACCGCGGCGCGATGTACGACCCGTCCGCGGTCTTCTACATGGACAAGATCGCCACCGGGCCGATCGCGGCCGACGTGGTCGACATCCGGCTGCCGGTGAAGGAGAACATCCGCCGCGTGGCCAAGGCCAAGAAGGCGTGGCCGGCCGACGTCACCGTCGTCATCCTCGACCGGCCCCGGCACGAGGCGCTGGCCCAGGAGGTCCGCGACGCCGGCGCCCGGATCAAGTTCATCACCGACGGCGACGTCGCCGGCGCCATCGCCGCGGCGCGCGAGGGCACCGGCGTGGACCTGCTGCTGGGCATCGGCGGCACACCCGAGGGCATCATCACCGCCTGCGCGCTCAAGTGCATGGGCGGGGCGCTGCAGGGCCGGCTCATGCCCAAGGACGACGACGAGAAGCAGAAGGCCATCGACGCCGGCCACGACCTCGACCGGGTGCTCGACATCGACGACCTGGTCCGCGGTGACGTGTTCTTCGTCGCCACCGGCATCACCGACGGCGAGCTGCTGCGCGGCGTGCAGTACCGCGCCGGCGGGTGCACCACGCAGTCGCTGGTCATGCGCTCCCGGTCGGGCACCATCCGCGCCATCGAGAGCCTGCACTCGCTGGAGAAGCTGAACCAGTACTCCGCCGCCGGCTCCGACTACTGATCCCGCGCGCGACGACGGCCGGGTCCCCGAGGGGCCCGGCCGTCGTCGTCGGGTGCGTCGGCAGGTACCGACGCACGGTCGGTCAGTCGAAGGCGGAGATGCAGGGCGTCCCCGTGCCGGTCGGCTGACGACCCGCGCAGGAGTCGCCGTAGTCGTTGTAGGCCTCCAGGCCGGAGCCCAGGGACTGGAAGAACAGCGAGTCGCAGTCGCTCATGTTGCCGTCGTAGCAGCTCTGCGCCAGCTGGTTCAGGGCGGCATCGGTACCGAGACCGTCGGGGCTGGCCCCGGGCGGCGGCACGTCCCCGGACCCGCCACCGGACCCACCGCTCGAGCTGCTCGACGACCCGTCGCCGTAGAGGTCCGCGCACCCCCCGTACGTCTCGCTGGTCCGCTGGCCGCAGGTCGAGCCGTACTCCTCGTAGTCGCTGCCGATGTCCGAGGTCAGCCAGAGGTCGTCGCAGGCCGCCCAGTCCTCGCCGTAGCAGGAGTCGGCGAGCTGGTCGAGGGACGCGTCGTCGCCCAGGCCGGACGGGGACTCACCCGCCGGCACCGACCCCCCGCCGGAGGAGCTGGAGGAGGCCCCCGACGACGTCGTGCGCGAGGCCGACGTGGAGGTCTGCTGCGAGGTGCTGGTCGGGGTGGCGACGGTGTCGTCGTCGCCACGGTTCAGGAACAGCACGAGGCCCACGACGACCGCCGCGACCACGACGACCGCGCCGATGGACAGCGCGATCACGGTGTTCTTGTTGTTCTTCGGGGGCTGGCCGTAGGGCGGCTGGCCGTACTGCCCGGGCTGCCCGTACTGGCCCTGCTGGCCGTACTGCCCCTGCTGGCCGTACTGGTTCTGCTGCCCGTACTGGTCCTGGCCGTAGGGCGACTGCTGGCCGTAGGAGGGCTGCTGGCCGTACTGGCCCGGCTGGCCGTAGGAGGGCTGCTGGCCGTACTGGCCCGGCTGACCCTGCTGGCCGCCCCAGGGCTGCCCGGACTGCCCGGGCTGCTCACCGCCACCGCCCCAGGGCTGCTGGCCGTCGTTGGGCGGGTAGGGGGGTTGGGACATCTGGTGGACTCCTCGGTTCCGGACCCTGGCGTGCGGATCGTAGGGACCGGTCCCACGAACGGCCACCCCTCGTGATCATCCGGTGACCTGGCCGGGCCGAGAGCGTCCCGCGACCGGTGTCTAGGGTCTGGGTGCCGTCCGAGCCGAGACCAACCCACCGGGAGAGCAGCGTGGCCACCGAGCAGGACTTCCGCATCGAGCACGACTCCATGGGCGAGGTCCGGGTACCCGCGCACGCGAAGTGGCGGGCGCAGACCCAGCGCGCCGTGGAGAACTTCCCGATCAGCGGTACCCCCATCGAGCGCGAGCTCATCGGGGCGCTGGCCGCCATCAAGGGCGCCGCCGCGACGGTGAACGCCGAGCTCGGCGTGCTCGACGGCGACGTCGCCCAGGCCATCCACGCCGCCGCGCAGGAGGTCGCCCGCGGCGACTGGGACGCCCACTTCCCGATCGACGTCTTCCAGACCGGCTCGGGCACCTCGTCGAACATGAACACCAACGAGGTCATCGCCACCCTGGCCTCGGACGCCTCCGGCCTGTCGGTGCACCCCAACGACCACGTCAACGCCTCGCAGTCCTCCAACGACGTGTTCCCCTCGGCCATCCACATCGCCACCACCCGCGCCGTCGTCGTCGTCCTGGTCCCGGCCCTGGAGCACCTGGCCGCCAGCCTCGAGCGCAAGGCGACCGAGTTCGCCACCGTGGTCAAGAGCGGCCGCACCCACCTGATGGACGCCACCCCCGTCACCCTGGGCCAGGAGTTCGGCGGCTACGCCGCGGCGATCCGGTACGGCGTCGAGCGGCTGCAGGCCTCGCTCCCCCGCATCGGCGAGCTGCCGCTGGGCGGCACCGCGGTCGGCACCGGCATCAACACCCCGCCCGGGTTCGCCGCCAAGATCATCCAGAAGCTCGCCGCGGACATGCAGCTGCCGCTGACCGAGGCGCGCGACCACTTCGAGGCGCAGAGCTCCCGCGACGGCCTGGTCGAGGCGTCCGGCCAGCTCAAGACCATCGCCGTCGGCCTGGTGAAGATCTGCAACGACCTGCGGTGGATGGGGTCGGGCCCGCGCACCGGCCTCGGCGAGATCGCCCTCCCCGACCTGCAGCCCGGCTCGTCGATCATGCCCGGCAAGGTGAACCCGGTGCTGCCCGAGGCCGCGATCCAGGTCGCCGCCCAGGTCATCGGCAACGACGCCGCCGTCACCTTCGCCGGCACCACCGGCTCCTTCGAGCTCAACGTCACCCTGCCGCTGATCGCCCGCAACGTGCTCGAGTCGATCCGGCTGCTGGCCAACGTCTCGACGCTGCTGGCCGACCGGTGCATCGACGGCATCACCGCGAACGAGGAGCAGTGCCGCACCTACGCGGAGAGCTCGCCGTCGATCGTGACGCCGCTGAACAAGTACATCGGCTACGAGGAGGCCGCCGTGGTGGCCAAGACCTCGCTCAAGGAGCAGAAGACCATCCGCCAGGTGGTCGTGGAGCGCGGCTACGTCGCCCAGGGCAAGCTCACCGAGGAGCAGCTGGACGCCGCCCTCGACGTGCTGTCCATGACCCACCCCTGAGGCGGTGGTGCTCCGGGGCACCGGAGTCGGTAGCGTCCTGTCCCGATGAGCGCTACAGCAGACACCGAGGTACCCGGTCCGGCCACCCTGCACTACCCGGGGGGTGAACTGGAGCTGCCGCTGCGCCCGGCGACCGAGGGGTCGGACGGGTACGACACCGGCAAGCTGCTGGCCACCACCGGGCAGGTGGCACTGGACATCGGGTTCGTCAACACCGCCGCGTGCACGTCCGCGATCACCTACATCGACGGCGACGCCGGCATCCTGCGCTACCGCGGGTACCCGATCGACCAGCTGGCCGGCAAGGCCAGCTTCGTCGAGGTCTCCTACCTGCTGATCCACGGCGAGCTGCCCACCGCGGCCCAGCTGCAGGAGTTCGACAACAAGATCCGCCGGCACACGCTGCTGCACGAGGACCTCAAGCAGTTCTTCAAGGGCTTCCCGCTCGACGCGCACCCGATGCCGGTGCTGTCCTCGGCGGTGAGCGCCCTGTCGACCTTCTACCAGGACTCCCTGGACCCCTTCGACCAGTCGCAGGTCGAGATGAGCACCTACCGGCTGCTGGCCAAGCTGCCGACCATCGCGGCCTACGCCTACAAGAAGTCCGTGGGCCAGCCGTTCCTCTACCCGGACAACTCCCTGGGCCTGGTGGAGAACTTCCTGCGGATGACCTTCGGCTTCCCGGCCGAGCCCTACGAGGCCGACCCCGAGCTGGTCAAGGCGCTGGACATGCTGTTCGTGCTGCACGCCGACCACGAGCAGAACTGCTCCACCTCCACCGTCCGGCTGGTCGGCTCCTCGCACGCCAACCTCTTCGCGTCGGTCTCCGCGGGCATCAACGCGCTGTTCGGCCCCCTGCACGGCGGGGCCAACCAGTCGGTGCTGGAGATGCTCGAGGCCATCCAGCGCGACGGCGGCGACATCCCGAAGTTCGTCAAGCGGGTCAAGGACAAGGAGCCCGGCGTCAAGCTGATGGGCTTCGGCCACCGGGTCTACAAGAACTACGACCCGCGCGCGGCCATCGTGAAGGCCACCGCCGACTCCGTGCTGGACAAGCTCGGCGGCAACAGCGAGCTGCTCGACCTCGCCCGTCAGCTCGAGGAGGTCGCGCTCACCGACGACTACTTCGTGCAGCGCAAGCTCTACCCGAACGTCGACTTCTACACCGGGCTGATCTACCGGGCCATGGGCTTCCCGACCCGGATGTTCACCGTGCTGTTCGCCCTCGGCCGGCTGCCCGGCTGGATCGCCCAGTGGCGCGAGATGATCGAGGACCCCACCACGAAGATCGGCCGCCCCCGGCAGGTCTACACCGGGCCCACCGCCCGCGACTTCGTGCCCCTCGACCAGCGCTGACCGTGCCCGAGGGCGACACCTTCCGGTTGCCGCCGGTCCCCCTCGCCACGGGGGACCGGCTGGCACCGCCGGACGGGCGGGTCGTCGTGGGCGTCGAGCTCGTCGTCACCACCGAGGACGGCGACCGCACCCGGTTGCCGCTGCGCGCCGAGCACGGCGCGTGGTGGGCCCCTGCTCACCCGGAGGGGTGACCCGGCCACCCCGTCGGGGTCAGCCACCTCAACCGGCCCGCGCGCCGTCCCGATGCCCTCGGTGGACACCGGTCGACCTCCGGCCCGCCACCGGCGCGGGCGCGACCCGGTGCCGGGGGGAGCACCGTGCCGCCGCGCTCCGCCGCGCCCACCCCCCGGGCCACCCGTCCGGCCGCGCC
>NZ_JAMXRZ010000262.1 GCF_024124375.1 Klenkia sp. PcliD-1-E | reverse complement strand
GGGCTCGGTGGCCGGCGCACCGGCCGGGGCGTCGGGCGTCTGCAGCGCGGGGCGCTCGGGCAGCGCCGCGCGGGGGGTGTCCGCGTCCGGGACGGCGGCCGGCTGCTCGGCAGCGCGGGGGGCCACCACCTCGGATGCCATGGCCACTCCTGTCGTCCGACCGGTCGGGACCCCGTCCATGCTAGCCACGCACCGGGACGGGTGGACCGCTCGGGAGGGTGAGCTGCGTCAGGTGGTCCAGAGCGCGTGCACGCTGTGCGGGGCGAGGACCTGCCGGCCGCCCAGCGCGGGCAGCTCCACCACCACCGCGACGGCGCTGACCACCGCGCCCAGCTGCTCGACCAGGCCGACCGCGGCGCGCAGCGTGCCGCCGGTGGCCAGCACGTCGTCCACGAGGAGCACCCGCTGGCCGGGCACCAGGGAGTCGGTGTGCAGCTCGAGGGTGGCGGTGCCGTACTCCAGCGCGTAGTCCGCGCTGACCCGCTCCCGCGGCAGCTTCCCGGCCTTGCGCACGGGGACGACGCCGGTGCCCGCGGCCAGCGCGACCGCCGCGGCCAGCAGGAACCCGCGGGCCTCGACGCCGGCGACGACGTCGAAGCCCGGGTCGCCGTCGCCGGTGCGCAACGCGGCGACCCGGGGGTCGGTGAGGACCGGCGCGGCGAGGCCGTCCACGACCCGGCGGAAGGCGACGGCGTCGGCGAAGACGGGGGTCAGGTCACGGAAGACGACCCCGGGCTCGGGGAAGTCGGGGACGTCGACGGCGATGGAGGCGATCAGCTCGTCGAGCGGGGGCTCCCCCGACGACGGCTGCGTCACCGGCGCTTGCCGCGTGGCCGCTGCGGGCGCGCACCCGGCTTGGGCGCAGCCAGCGTGCGGGTCACCGAGGCCGGGGACTCGACCTGCTCGACGGCCTCGGGGCGCTCGGGCAGCTCGTCGCGCTCGGCCACCGCCACCGACGACGGCGCCCGGCGGGCCCGCCGCGCGGTCGCGACGGGGCCGGCGGGT
>NZ_JAMXRZ010000261.1 GCF_024124375.1 Klenkia sp. PcliD-1-E | reverse complement strand
CGGGAACGTCGGCCGCGCCCGGGACCGGGCGCGGGGGCGCGGACCGACCAGCGGCGGCGGCACGGGCGGCCGCCCCTGCGCGTCGCGGTCCGGCGGGGTCACGCCGGACAGGCTCTCACGCACCACGGCGCGGACCGGTCCGTACGGGGCGTCCCGGTCGTGTGTCCGTCCGTCCCGTCGCACCCGTCCCAGGCTGCCCGGTCAGGCGCCGTCGACCTCCTCCAGCAGCGCCAGGACGGCGCGTGCGGTGTCCTCGGGTGCCTCCATCATGGCCACGTGGCCGACCCCGGCCTGCACCTGCAGCCGGGCGTCGGGGAGCGTGGTCGCCAGCCGGGGTGCCAGGCGGGGGTCCACCAGCTTGTCCCGGTCACCCCAGACCACCAGCGACGGCGCGGTGACCCCCCTCGCCGCCCGCCACGCGTTGGCCCGGCCGACCCGCAGGTAGGAGGTCATCAGCCCGCGCATGGTGCGGGTGAGCGCGCGGCCGGCCCAGGCCTGCTCGTCGCGCAGCCGCGCCTCCTCCACCGCCTCGCGCAGCCGGACCTCGGGGACCCGGGCGGGGTCCCCGAAGCACATCTCCAGCGTCATCCGGACCCGGTCCTCGGGGGCGCCGAGCCGCACCCGCTTCTCCGCCAGGCTGGGGATGCCGGGCAGGAGCAGCAGCGCGATCGCCCGGTCGAAGGCCGCCGGCACCCGGTACACCGGCATGGCGGGCGAGATCAGCGTCAGGGTGGCGACCAGGTCGGGACGACGGGCTGCGACCAGCAGGCTGACCAGCCCGCCGAGGGAGTTGCCCACCAGGTGCACCGGCTCGCCCGCGCCGGGTCCGGGCCGGGCCGCGACGTCGGCGAGCACGGCCTCGACGGCCTGCACGTGCCGGGCCACCGCGTAGCCGCCGCGCGCGGGGGGCGCGGAGCGGCCGAAGCCGGGCAGGTCCAGGGCGTACCCCTCGAGCCGGCCGGACAGCAGCCCGGCGAGGTCGGTCCAGTTGGTCGAGGCCCCGCCCAGGCCGTGCACGTACAGCGCCCGCGCCCGGGGACCGTCGTCCGGGCCGGCGAACGGGGTGTGCCGCAGGTACACCGTGCCGCCGTCGGC
>NZ_JAMXRZ010000260.1 GCF_024124375.1 Klenkia sp. PcliD-1-E | reverse complement strand
CCCGCCACGACGGACCCGGCCACGACGCCGGCGAGGACGGGCACCAGCGGACCGGCCACCGGCAGCCGCGGCACCCGGGGGTGGGTGGTGAGCAGCAGCCCGACGGCGGCGGCCACCGCGAACCCGGCGGCCAGCACCGGCCGGTCCCCGCCCCAGGCCTCCTGCTCGGCCACCCAGACCCCGGTCAGCCACCAGGGCACCGAGCCCAGCAGGCCGGCCATCGCCACGACGTCGCGGCCGGCCCAGGCGACGGCCAGACCGGTCAGCGCGACCCCGAGCAGGACCCCGGTGAGCAGGTCGCTGCGCAGGTCGTGCGACTGCACCGCCACGAGGACGGCGACCTGGGCGGCCACCCAGGCCGCGACCGGCCAGGTGCGCAGCTGCGGCGCGACCATCCGCAGCGCGCCGGTGCCGACGGCGACGAACAGCGCGAGGGTCCCGGCGGCGAGCTCCGGTCGGGGTGCGGTCCGGGCACCCACGACGACCAGGGCGCCGGCGGCCAGCACCGACGCCACGGCCAGCGCCTCCCCGGCGGTCGGTGTGCCGGCGTGCCCGGCCAGGACGGCGAGGCCGGCCGCGACGACGAGCAGCGCGGCGACCGCGACCACGCCGGCCGGGGTGCCGACGGTGAACACCGACAGCACCGACCCCAGGACCGCGACCACCCCGGCGCCGAGCAGCAGCACCTGCGGGGTGACCCGGTCGGCCAGCGGGGCGGCGGGGACCGGCGGCGGGTAGGCCGGCCGGGCGTCCTCCGGGTAGGGGAGGGGCGGCAGCGGCGGGGCGGCGGCTGCGCGGCTCCCGTCCACCGCCCCACCGTAGGGGCCTCACCGCAGATCGGACACCCAGGCGACGGCCTCCCGGGCCTGCTGCCGGCGCCGCTCGTAGGAGGCCCCCAGCACCAGCAGGAGCAGCCCCGCGGCACCCAGCGGCACCCAGGACTCCAGCCGGGCCACCCACGGCGCGAGCTCCACCGCGCCGACGACGCCGGCCGACACCGCGCCGACGGCGAAGGGCGCCTGGCGGTGGGTCAGGGTGCCCGCGACGACGGCGCCCACCCCGGCCAGCACGACCAGCGCCGTGCGCACCGGGTCGCCGGTGCCGACCGCCGCG
>NZ_JAMXRZ010000025.1 GCF_024124375.1 Klenkia sp. PcliD-1-E | reverse complement strand
GGGCGACGGCTCGGGGCTCGGCGACGGACTGGGCGACGGCTCGGGGCCGGGCGACGGGCTGGGCGCAGGGGCCGGGGCAGGTACCGGCACGGGCCCGGTGGGGGCAGGTGCCGGCGCGGGCGGCGCGGCGGGCGGCACCGTCGGGGGCGCCGTCGGCGTCGGGACCTGCGGGACCTCGGTGCCCGCGTAGGTCGCGGCCAGCCCCAGCACCGTGTCGACGTAGGTCTGCGACCGGTTGTAGGCCAGCACCGCGCGGGCCTGGCCGGCCGGCGTCGACAGGTCACCGCCCGCGGTGCAGAGGTAGTCCGCGGCGGCCGCGGCGGCGTCGTGGATGTCGAAGGGGTCGCGCACACCGTCCCCGTCGCCGTCGGCGGCGTAGCGGGCCCAGGTGCCGGGGATGAACTGCATCGGGCCCACGGCCCGGTCGTGCTCGGTGTCGCCGTCGTACCGGCCGCCGTCGGTGTCGGTGATCGTGGCGACCCCGGGGCCGCCGTCCAGCGGGATGCCGATGATCTTCGGGCTGGACGTGCCGTCGGTGCGCAGGGTCGCCCCGCCGAACCGGCCGTGGTCGGACTCGACCCGGCCGATCGCGGCGAGCAGTGTCCAGTCGATGCCGCAGCCCTGGGCGTCGGCGGCGGCGCGGTAGGCCTCCAGGGCCGTCGTCGGGATGCCGGAGGCGGCCAGCCCGGACGCCGGCGAGCTCGGCGTCCGGGTGGAGGACGGCCGCGGTCCGGCGTCCAGGTCGGGGTCCACCGAGCCGGAGCGGTGGGTCGAGGGTGCGTCGGCGGCGGCCGGGGTCCCCTCCGCGGCGGCTGCGCCGGTGCCCCGCCGCGTGGCCGGCAGCCCGGCGCCCATGTCGAGGTCGGGGTCGCGCACCCTGTCGGCGGCCAGCACGAACTGCTCGTGCCGTGGCTGCGGGACCGTGGTGGCGCCCGGGCCCACGAGGGCGGGCAACGTGGCCACCGCGACGCCACCGACCACGGCGAGCAGCAGGGTGGTGCCCGGTCCTCTGCCCATCGGTCACCCTCCCCGTCGTCACCGCCGGCCCGTCTGACCGTAAGCGGGGGCAAGGACCTGGTCCAGCCCCCCGAGCTGGGGGTCCAGACTGTCCGCGTGCCGTTCCTGACCCGTCCCCGCGTGGAGCAGATCGCCAGCGGGCACTGGACGCTGACCGCTCCGCTGGTCTACGCGGGCCGCGCGGAGGAGTTCGTCGTCCCGGAGGGGTTCGAGTCGGACTTCGCGTCGGTCCCGGTGCCGGTGCGCTGGTTGATCCCGGCCGACGGGGCGTGGACGGCGGCCGCGATCGTGCACGACTGGTTCTGCGAGGTCGGCATCGCCGCCGGGGTCATCAGCAGCCGGGACGCCGACGGGGTCTTCCGCCGGATGTGCCGCGAGCTCGGGACGCCGGTGCTGCGCCGCTGGGTGATGTGGACGGGCGTCCGATGGGGTGCGCTGGCCAACCCGGTCCGCCGCCCCGGGTGGGTCCGCGATGCGCCCGCAGTGCTGGCGCTCTCTGTCGCGGTCGCCCCGCTGGTGCTGCCCGTGTCCGTGGTGGTCGCGGTGGGCCTGGCCGTGGACGCCGTCGTCGACCGGGCGCTGACCCTGGTGCTCCGGCTGGCCGGGCGCCCCGCCGACCCGCCCGGTCCGTGGTTGGACGAGCGCCGGCAGGACGTGCCGGGGCGCGACGTCAGGTCGTGATGCGGGGGCCGATGAGGATCTCGGTGTCGTCGGGGCGGTAGGTGCGCCATCGGCCGCCGGGGTCGCGCTCGACGCGGAAGCCGTGGTGGACCTTGGTGTGGTGGGGTTCGCACAGCAGCGCGGAGTTGGCCAGCGAGGTCTCGCCGCCGTGCGCCCAGTGCACCAGGTGGTGCACCTCGGCCCAGTGGTGCGGCGCCCCGCACCCGGCGAACACGCACTCCTTGTCCCTGGCCACCACGGCCCGGCGCAGGGCGGGGGTGACGACCCGGTGCGCCCGACCGACGTCCAGCGGGGTGCCATCGGGCCCCATCACGATCCGGGAGACCTCGGAGTCGCAGGCCAGCCAGCGGGCACGGGCGGCGGAGATCACGGTGCCGAACCCGGTGGCCGCCGTCCCCGGCCCGATGCCCTCGGTCGCGAGGTCCTGGGCAGCGATGGTGACCACGACGTGCGGCTTGACCGTGCGCAGCACCGGCAGCCCACCGCCGGCCAGGGCGTTGTCGGCGAGCTGCACCAGCGCGTCGGCCTGCCGCTGGCCGCGGGTCCGCACGTCACCGGCCGGGCGGTGGGCCTGCACCAGCGCCTCGATCGCCGTGCGCACCTTCTCCCCACCGACCGCGTCCAGGTCGAACCGGCCGGTCACGCTGCCGTCGCCGTGGGTGGAGATGCTCAGCCGCCGGCCCTCGGTGGGGTCGGGCTCTGGCCCGTCGGGGTCCAGGGCGTCGGCGAAGGCCCCCACTGCCACCACCAGCGACTGGTGCGAGCTGGACACCGCGACCGCGGTGAACGCCCGGTCGAAGGCCTCCACGTCCACGTCCTGCTCCTCGGCCCGCGCCCGGTCGGACTCGCCCATCGCCCCGGCCACGACATCCACCTGCGCCGCGGTCACCGACCCCTCGGCGAACGCCGCGGCCAGGTGCGGCACATGCCCCAGCAGCCTCGCCGCGCGCACGATCCGCGAGGCCTCACCCGCCGACAGCCGCAGGTGCCCGATCAGCCAGGACCGCATCGAGGCCAACCCGTCGTGCTCGGCGGCCTGGGTCAGCTCGGCGTGCCGCACCAGCCCCGTGATCTGGGCATCGAGACGGTTGCGCTCCACCACCAGCCCGGCCAGCAGCTCCAGCACATCATCGGCGGGCAGGCGGTGCAGGTCCTCGACCTCGTCCAGCTCCAGAACGGTCACCCGCACACCTCCCGCCTGTTCGATCAGGTGTTCGAAGTCTAGCGCGTCCGTTGATGAACGGCCAGGTCAGAGAGGTGACGACGTGGTCACGGGACGAGACGATGGGCCCGGTGACGCTCGGGAGCCGCAGGAAGGAGTCCTCGGTCCGCACCTCGCCCGCGGCCAGCCTCTCCACCGACGCGCTGCCGGTGATGCCGCCGACGCCGACGACGAACGGCTGGGCACCGAGGGACGGGGACGTGGGTGCCATCGGTGCTCATCCCCACGGGGCACCACGGCCGCGCCCGCGCCTGTTCCCTGTGCCGACCGGGGATGATGTCGGTCATGGACTACCTGCGGCGCCTGCAGTCGGAACGACCGGTCGTGTACTTCATCGTGCTGCTGGTCGGGTTCTGGGTGGCCTTCCAGCTGGTTCTCTTCGTCGCCCGGCTCGTCCTCGGTCCGTTCGGGTTGCCGGGCTGGGCGCCGCTGGCCCTGGTCCTGCTCATCGCCGTGCTGGTGGCCCGCCGCCAGAACAGGTGAGGCCCCGGCTCGTCCTGGTGCTGCTCGTCGGCGGTCTGCTGCTGGCCGGTTGCGGCGGCCCGGTGGCCTGGTCCGTGCAGCCGATCCGGACACCGGTCGAGGCCTGGCTGGCGCACTCGCCGTCGCTCATCGCCCACCGCGGCGGCAGCGCCGACTGGCCCGAGGGCACCGCGTACGCCTACGGCCGGGCAGCCGAGTGGTCCCCGACCCTGGCGCTGGAGGCGCCGGTCTGGCTCACGTCCGACGGGGTCTGGGTCATCTGCCACGACGCGACCACCGGCGCGGAGTTCGACCGTGACCTGGACATCGCGACCAGTACCTGGGCGCAGCTGTCGGTTCTGCGCACGGTCGACCGCGGCCTGCCGATGGCCCGGTTGTCCGACGTGCTGGCCGAGCACCCCGACCGGGTGTGGCTCGTCGACGACAAGCCGGCGGCCGACCCGGCCGGGCTGCTCGACCTGCTCGACGCCGCCGGCGGGCCTGCCCGCTTCGTGGTCAAGAGCTACGGCCCGTCCGTCGCGGCGCCGGAGGCGGCCCGCGGGCGCGGCTACCTCACCTGGGGCTACTGGTTCACCGCCGACCTGCTGACCTTCGACGCCGACCAGGTCCGCTACGACCTGCTCGCGCTGCCGTGGGACGGGCCCGCCACCGCCTGGGCCGATGCGGTGGCCACGGGCAAGCCGGTGTTCGGCCACGTCGTCTCGACACCCGCCCAGGCGCGGCAGGCCCTTGCCGAGGGCGCCACCGGGCTGATGGTCTCGGGGGTGACCGAGGTCGTCCCCCGCTGACCCGGCGGAACACCTCGCGCATGGTTGGCTGACGAAACCGCAGGTCAGAGCCGGTTCCGAGATGCACGACCCCGCCGGCGCCCGCATCCTGTCGACGTGACGAGCACGGGCCCCTGCTGATCCGGTGAGCCTGCTCGTCTGCCTCGCCGTCCTCGGCGGGCTCGCTGCGTGCGCCCCGCTGCTGACCCGCGCCCTCGGGCGCAACGCGGGCTACGCCCTGGCCGCCGGGTTCCTCGCGGTGGCCGGCGTCCTCGCCGCGCACGCGCCCGTCGTCCTGGCCGACCGCACCGTGGACTGGGACGTGGAGTGGATCCCCGAGCTGGGGGTCTCGCTCGCGCTGCGGCTGGACGGCGTCTCGCTGGTCTTCAGCCTGGTCGCCCTGGTGGTCGGCGCGCTGGTGATGGCCTACTGCTGCCGCTACCTCTCCGACACCGCCGCCCGCGGCCCGGTCTACCCGCTGCTCACCCTCTTCGCCGCCGCCATGGTCGGACTGGTGCTCGCCGACGACCTGGTGCTGCTCTACGTGTTCTGGGAGATCACCACCCTCTGCTCGTTCGCACTGGTCTCCACCGCGGGGGCCAAGGCCGCGGGGCCCGGCCGGCACGCGCTCGTGGTCACCGTCGTCGGAGGGCTGGCGCTGCTGGTGGCCGTCGTCCTGCTGACCCTGGCCACCGGCACCACCCGGCTCTCCGCCGTCCTCGCCGACCCCGCTGCCGTACTGGACAGCCCCTACGCAGTCGCGATCGCGGCCTGCGTGGCGGTCGCGGCGTTCACCAAGAGCGCGCAGTTCCCGTTCCAGTCCTGGCTGCCCGGGGCGATGGTCGCGATGACCCCGGTCAGCGCCTACCTGCACGCCGCGACCATGGTCAAGGCCGGGATCTACCTGCTGGTCCGGATGAGCCCGCTGTTCGCCGGCCAGACCGCGTGGTCGGCGGTGCTCGTCACCGTCGGGCTCACCACCGCCCTGCTCGGCGCGGTGCAGGCGCTGCGCGAGCACGACCTGAAGGCGATGCTGGCCCGGTCCACGGTCAGCCAGCTCGGCCTGCTCGTCGCCGTCATCGGAGTGGGCACCGCGACCGCGCTGGCCGCGGCGCTGCTGCACACCATGGCGCACGCGCTGTTCAAGGCGACGCTGTTCATGCTCGTCGGGATCGTCGACAAGGAGACCGGCAGCCGCGACATCCGGGAGCTCTCCGGCCTGCGGAAGGTCATGCCCTGGACGGCGGCGGCCACCGCGGTCGCCGCGCTGTCGATGGCCGGGGTGCCGCCGATGCTCGGGTTCGTCAGCAAGGAGTACCTGTTCATGGGGCTCCTGTCCGCCGACGTCACCCCCTGGGCCGGTCCGGTGGCGGGGGCGGTGGCGGTCACGGCCTCCGCGCTCACCTTCGCCTACGGCGCCCGCATCGTCTGGGGCGCGTTCGGCGGACCGGTCGAGCAACCCGACCTGTACGAGCCCGCGCCCGCCTTCCTCGCCCCCGCCGCGGTGGCCGCCGTGGTCGGCGTCGTCGCCGGACCCGCCGTGTCCCTGCTCGACCCGGTCATCGACAGCGCCACCACCGACGCGCTGCCCGGGTCGACCCCGCCGTCGGTCTACGCCTGGCACGGGCTGAGCCCCGAGCTGGCCATGTCGGCGATCACCGTGGCGGTCGGCCTCGTGCTGTTCTGGCAGCGCGACCGGGTCGACGGCGCGCTGCAGCGGCTGCGCCTCCCCGACGGGCCCGCCCTGTTCACCCGTGGCCACGACACCCTGCTCGCCCTCGGCGGCCGGGTGGGTGCCCCCGACCGATCACCCTCGCTGGCCGCACACCTGGCCCGCCCGCTGGTCGCCGTGGTCGGGCTCGGTTCCGTCGGGCTGGCCACCGTCGGCGCGCTGCCCGCCCGGGTGGACGCCGGCGACCCCGGCCGCTGGCTGGTCGTCGGGCTGCTGGCCGCCGCCGTGCTCGGGGCCGTGCTGGCCACCCGCACCGTGGCCCTGGTCGCCCTGGTCGGGGTCGTCGGCCTGGTGGTGGCGCTGTGGCTGCTGCTGTCCGGGTCGCTGGACGTCGCCATCACCCTGCTGCTGGTCGAGGTGCTCACCGCCGTCGTCCTGGTGCTGGTGCTGCGCGGCGGACCCCGCCGGCTGCCCTCGCCCGGTCCCCGGCGCTGGCCCACCGCCGTCCTCGCGGTCGCGGTCGGCCTGGTCGCCGCCGGCGCGACCGCCGCGCTCACCGGCCGGCGCGAGCTGTCGGCGGCGGGCACCTTCTTCCTCGACCGCGCCGAGGAGCTCACCGGCGGCACGAACGTGGTCAACACGGTGCTCGTGGACTTCCGCGGCCTGGACACCCTGCTGGAGTCCGTGGTCGTCGGCGTCGCCGCGCTCGGCCTCCTGCTGCTGGGGACGGCGACCGTGCCGCACCCCACCGACACCGACGACGTGCTGCTGCGGGTGGGCACCCGGCTGCTCGCCCCCGGGATGCTGCTGCTGTCGGCCTGGCTGCTGTGGCGCGGCCACGACGAGCCCGGCGGCGGGTTCATCTCCGCGCTGGTCGCCGGGATCGCGGTCGCGCTGCGCCAGCTGGCATCGGGCACCGTCCCGACCAGCCGGTGGCTGCGGCCCCGGGTGCTGCTCGGGGTCGGCGCCGTGCTGTCGGTCGGCGTCGGGGTGGCCCCCCTGGCCGTGGGAGACGCGCTGCTGACGCCGTTCTACCTGCTGCCCTTCCTCAGCTCCGCGCTGGTCTTCGACGTGGGGGTGTGGCTGATGGTGCTGGCCCTGGTGGTCGCCGTGGTCCAGGCACTCGGCGCTCGGCCCGGCCACGAGCGCGACCCGGCGGCGGCATGACCGCCGCGGTGGCCGTCGGCCTCCTCGTGGCCGGCGGGGCGTACCTGGTCCTGCAGCGCGGGATGCTGCGCGTCGTCCTGGGGTTCGTGCTGCTCGGGCACGCGATGGTGGTGCTGGTGCTGGCCGCCGGCGGTGACCGGGGCGGGTTCGCGCTGCCCGGCAACGGCGCCGGCACGCCGGCCGACCCGCTCCCCCAGGCGTTCGTGCTCACCGCGGTGGTCATCGCCTTCGCCGTCACCGTCTACCTGCTCGGGCTGCTCCGCGCCGGCTCCGAGGAGCCGACCGAGGGCGACGACGACGCGCGGGGCCCGTCGTGAACGCCCTGGTCGTCGCGCCGGTCGCGCTGCCGCTGGTGGCCGCCGCGGTGCTCCTGCTGGCGCCGCGGTCCACGGTGCTGGCCCGGGTCGTGGGCATCGGCAGCTCGGCGCTGGTGGTGGTCGCCGCCGCGGTGCTGCTGGCCTCCACGCTGGGCGGCGACGTCCCCGTGGCGCAGATCGGCGGCTGGCCGGCGGGCATCGCGATCGTGCTGGCGCTGGACGCCTTCGGCTCGCTGGTGCTGCTGCTCACCGCCGCGGTCACGCTGCTCGGGCTGGTCTACGCGATCGGCACGGGCGAGGACCGCGAGCGCACCTTCACCCCGCTGGTACTGGTCATGTCGGCCGGGGTCTCGGGGGCGCTGTCGACGGCGGACCTGTTCAACCTGTTCGTCTTCGTCGAGGTCGTACTCATCCCGAGCTACGTGCTGCTCACCCTGGCCGGGCGGCGGCAGCGGGTCGCCGGCGCCCGGCTCTACGTCGGGGTCAACCTGCTGGCCTCGACGCTGTTCCTCGGCGGGGTCGGCCTGCTCTACGGCGTCACCGGCACCGTGCAGCTCGCTCAGCTGGCTGGGGTCGCCGCCGACAGCGCCCCGGCCGCGCTCGCCGCGACGCTGGTGCTGCTGGCGATGGGGGTGAAGTCCGCCGTCGTCCCGCTGCACTCCTGGCTGCCGGGGTCCTACTCGGTGGCCGGGCCGGCTGTCACCGTGCTGTTCTCCGGCCTGCTGACCAAGGTCGGGCTCTACGCGCTGTTCCGGCTCTACGCGGTGCTCTTCGACGGCGACCGGCGCTTCCTGTGGGTGGTGCTGGTGGTCGCCGTCCTCACCATGGTGGTAGGTGTGCTCTCGGCCGTCGGGGCGAAGGCCGTGCGGCCGGTGTTGACCGCGCACATGGTCAGCCAGATCGGCTACGTGCTGGTGGGGCTGGGGTTGTCCACGGTGGCCGGGCTGGCCGCGGCGACGTTCTTCCTGGTGCAGTACGTGCTGGTCAAGGCGGCGCTGTTCATGGTCGGCGGAGCCGTGGAGGTGCGGTACGGCACCGATGTGCTCTCCCGGCTGGGTGGTGGCCTGGTGCACCGCGAGCGCTGGCTCGCCGTCGCCTTCGCCGGGTCGGCGCTGGCGCTGGTCGGCATCCCGCCGACCTCGGGGTTCGTCGCCAAGCTCCAGCTGGCCACCGCGGCGGCCGCCGACGGGCCGTGGTGGGTGCTGCTGGCCGTCGTCGCGGTCAGCACGGTGACCCTGGTGTCGATGCTCAAGCTCTGGAACGGCGTCTTCTGGGGTGAGCCGTCGCCGCTGCCCGCGCCCTCCGGCGGCATCCCGGTGACCCTGGTGGGTCCGCCCCTGGTGCTGGCCGCAGTGGCGCTGGTGCTGGGCATCTGGGCGCAACCCCTGCTGGCCGCCAGCACCGTCGCCGGGCAGCAGCTCGCCGACACCTCGGCGTGGGTCGCGGCGGTGACCCGGTGAGGCCGCTGGCGACCGTGTCCTTCCTGGTCTGGTACGTGGGTCAGTTCCTCGCGGCCAACGTGCGGGTGGCCGGCCACGTGCTGCGCCCTCGCCTGGCCCACCGGCCGGTCGTGGTGACCTACTCCCTCGCGTCCCGGACCGACGTGGAGGTGGCGAGCTTCGTCGCGCTGGTCAGCCTGACCCCCGGCACGCTGGTGGTCGACCGGCGCGGCTCGGACGTCGTGGTGCACGCCGTGCACGCCGTCGACTGCGATGCCGAGCTGGCGCAGCTGGGCGAGTTGGAGAAACGGATGCTGGCCGCGTTCGGCCGGACGAGGAGGAACCCGTGATCGTCCAGCAGACCGTCCTGGACGCCTTGCTCGTGCTGCTGGCGGTGTGCCTGGTGATGGCCACGGTCCGCGCCGTCCGCGGGCCCAGCGACGCCGACCGGGTGCTCGGCGTCGACTTCGGGTTCCTGGTCACGCTGGGCGCGGTGGCGCTGCTGGCCGTCCGGTTGCGCACCCCGGCGCTGCTGGACCTGGTGCTCATCGGCACGCTGGTCGGCTTCCTGGCCACCATCGCGCTGGCCCGGCTCGTGGTGCGGCGATCGCGGTGAGCCTGCAGACGGTGGTCGGCGACGTCCTGCTCCTCCTCGGGGTGCTGCTCTTCGTGGTCGCCGCGGTCGGCCTGGTCCGGATGCCCGACGTGTACAACCGCACCAACGCCGTCGCCAAGGCCGGTGGCCTCGGGCTGGTGCTCGTGCTGCTCGGCGTCGTCGTCCTCGACCCCGGACCGACCGCCGTCGTCGTCCTGCTGCTCGCGGTGGCCCTGCAGCTGTTCACCGTGGCGATCGCCGGCTTCGAGATCGGTCAGGCGGCGCGCATCTCAGGCGCGCCGCTGGCGCCCGGTACCCGCACCACCGCGGACCTCCCGGACGGCGAACCCGGCCGCGGCGACGACCGTGAGCGGTAGGCAGAACCACAGCAGGACGGCGCTGAACGGGCCCAGCGCGTCGTGGTCGGTCGAGGCCAGCACGAGGTAGGCGGTGTAGGCGACGAACCAGGCCAGCAGCACCGCGCCCTCGACCCGGCTGACCCGCGACCCGGTCCACAGCACCACACCCAGCGCCACCGTCGCGGCGATCATCACCGGGGCGTCGAACCGCACCACCGCCGGGTCCACGGCCACCCCACCGGGCAGGGCGAGGGCCGGGGCGCCGAGGACCAGGCCGATGTTGGCCACGTTGCTGCCGACGACGTTGCCCACCGCGAGCTCGGTGTCCCCCCTCAGCGCCGCGATGGCCGCCGTGGTGATCTCCGGCAGTGCGGTCCCCACCGACACCACGGTCAGGCCGATGACCAGGTCGGACAGGCCCAGCGCCGAGGCGATGGAGCTGGCGGAGTCCACCAGCCAGTTCGCGCCCACGACCAGCAGCGCCACGCCGGCGAGCACGGCGAGGCCGTCCCGCAGCAGGCGGGGTCGGACCGGTGGGGCCGCCGTCGGGCGCTCCGGCTCGGCTCGCCGCCCGCGGGCGACCGCGGCGGCCAGGTAGCCGACCAGGCCGAGGACCAGCAGGGCGCCGTCCCACCGCCCGAGGTCGCCGTCCAGGCCGAGCAGCACGAGGGCCACGGCGATGGCCAGCGCGGCCGGGAGGTCGAAGCGGAGCACCGACCGGCCGCCGGTCTGCGGGCGGACCAGGGCAGCGACCGCCAGCACGAGCAGGATGTTGACGGTGTTGCTGCCGACGGCGTTGCCGACCGCCAGCCCCGGTGAGCCGGAGAGCACGGCGTCGACGGACACCGCGAGCTCGGGCGCGCTGGTGGCGGTGGCCACCACGGTCGCGCCGACCACGAGCGGGGACAGGCCCGCCGCCCGGCCGAGCCCCCCGGCGCCCCGGACGAGCAGCTCTCCCCCGGCGACCAGCGCGACCAGGCCCGCCAGCAGCAGGAACACCACCACCGCGCGGACCCTCCGGCCCGCCGGCTGCCTAGCTCGCGCCGCCCCCGAGCGCAGCCGCCCCGGCGAACCGCCTCTGCACCACCCACGCGACCGGCGCCGCCAGCGCCCACGCCGCACCCAGGACCACCGCGGCCGGGTTGCCGACGACGGCCCCGACGACCAGCAGGACGGCGGCGCCCACGAGGAGGGCCGCGGCCAGGGCCCACGTGCGGCCGGGGGAACCGGTCGGCCCCTCCCCGACCAGCTGTGCCTCGATGTCCTGGAGCGCGGCGAGCTCGGTGGGCGACAGCGACATGGTCTCTCCTGCGTCGTGGGTGGTCCCCGGTTGCGTCCTCTGTTCCTCCGGCGCGGCTCGGCCAAACCTGGGCCTGCACTGGTTGCGCGGAGAAACCGCAGCTCAGCGGCCCGTCCCGAGCTGCGGGACCTGCCGGCTCTGCGCATCCTGGCCTCCGACGACGAGCCGACACCCAGGAGACACCTGTGCCGACCCGCCCGCTGACCCGAGACCGCGGTCAGCTCCCCATCGAGGACCACGGCCTGGTCGGGGACGGCGCCACGTGCGCGCTGGTCGCCCGGGACGGCTCGATCCCGTGGCTGTGCCTGCCCGAGTTCGACTCCCCGCCCTTCCTCGCCGGTCTCCTCGACCACGAACGGGGCGGCTCGCTCGACCTGGAGCTGACCGGCCTGACGTCGGCCGACCAGCGCTACCTCGACGACACCGGGGTGCTGGTGACCGAGCTGCACGGCCCCGACGGTGTGCTGGAGGTGACCGACTGCCTCACCCTGCGGGCCGGGGCCGACCTCACCGAGCTGGTCCCCGCGGGCCGCTCGGAGCTGCTCCGGCTGGCCCGGGTCGTGCGCGGCACGGCCGAGGTGACCGTGCGGCTGCGCCCCAAGGACGACGTCGAGTTCCAGGAGGAGGGCGGCGGCTGGGCGATCAGCTGGCCGGCGCGCCCGGACCTCCGGTTGACCCTGTGGTGCTCGCACCCCCTGCGCGTCGAGGACGGCGGGCTGCACGGCACCGCCACGCTGCGCGCCGGGGCCCCGCTGACCGTCTCGCTGCACTGGTCGGGCAACACCCGGCTGCTGGACCGGCAGGACCCCGAGACCCTGGTGCAGCAGACCGCCGCGGCCTGGCGGGCGTGGGCGGCCCGGATCCGGTACGAGGGCCCGCAGCGCGCCCTGGTCCGTCGCTCGGCGCTCACCCTGAAGCTGCTCGACCACGCCGAGACCGGCGCGATCATGGCCGCCGCCACCTCGTCGCTGCCCGAGGAGGTGGGCGGCGTGCGCAACTGGGACTACCGCTACACCTGGGTCCGCGACGCCGCGTTCAGCGTCTACGCGCTGCGCCGCATCGGGCTGACCACCGAGGCCGACTCCTTCCTGGCCTGGACCCTCACCAACGCCGAGCGCGACGGCGGACCAAGGATCATGTACGCCCTCGACGGCGGCCAGCCGCCCGAGGAGTGGGAGGACCCCGTGCTGCGCGGCTGGCGCGGGTCGGCCCCGGTCCGCTGGGGCAACGGCGCGGCCGGGCAGACCCAGCACGACGTCTACGGCGAGCTGATGGACGTCGCCCACCAGTGGGCCGCCGACGGCGGCTCGGTCGACGAGCACCTCTGGCGGGCGCTGTCGGCGCTGGCCGAGCAGGCCATCGAGCAGTGGCGCACCCCCGACCAGGGCATCTGGGAGATCCGCGGCGCCGGCCGGCCGTTCACCTACTCGGTGGCGATGTGCCAGGTCGCGGTGGACCGGGCCCTGCGCATCGCCGAGCGCTGCGGCCTGGACCACCCCCGGGAGCGGTGGCGGGCCGCGGCCGACGAGATCCGGGCCGCGGTGCTCGAGCGGTCGTGGGACGAGGAGCGGGGCACGTTCACCGAGCACCTCGCCGAGCACGGGAAGGCCAACGACGGCGGGCTGGACGGGTCGCTGCTCGCGCTGCCGCTGCGCGGCGTCGTCCCCTTCGACGACCCGCGGATGGTCGCCACCGTCGAGAAGGTGCGCGAGCACCTGGACGCCGGCGACGGGCTGCTCTACCGGTACCTGCACACCGAGTCCGACGACGGGCTGCCCGGTGGGGAGGGCGCGTTCCTGCTGTGCAGCTTCTGGCTGGTGGACAACCTCACCGGCCAGGGCCGGCTGGACGAGGCCGAGGCCCTGTTCGACTCCCTGTGCGCCCGCGCCACCCCGCTGGGGCTGCTCAGCGAGGAGATCGACCCCCGCGACGGCTCGTTCCTGGGCAACTTCCCGCAGGCGTTCAGCCACCTCGGCGTCATCGCGTCGGGCTGGAAGCTGGCCCGGGCCCGGCAGCGCTGACCAGGACGACGAAGGCCGCGCACCCGGTGGGTGAGCGGCCTTCGTCATTCGGGTGGAGCTGAGGGGACTCGAACCCCTGACCCCCACACTGCCAGGCCGACCTGATGCCGTACGCCATTGTCCGCCGACGGACGAAAGCCCTGTTCAGACGGCCTTCTCCGCGACTTGCGCACGCCGACGAACGGCGGTGAACCATGATCGACAGCGGGCAACTGCAACCAGAACTGCCACCACGGCGCAGCCGCGGGGAGGGCGCACGCGACGGTCCTCCGGCGCCGTCGAGGACAACGCCTAGGGTCGACGGGGTGAGCGAGGAGCAGGCGAGCGCGATCGGTCGTCGCCGGGCCGCGGCCCAGGACGGCGACCGCGCGGCCTACCGGGAGCGGCGGCAGGAGATCATCGCGGCGGCAGCCGGCCTGTTCAAGTCGCACGGGTTCCGCGGCACGAGCATCGGGCAGATCGCCGAGGCTCTCGGGACCGACCGCGCGACGCTGTACTACTACGTCGGCAGCAAGGAGGAGCTGTTCGACGAGGTCGTCAGCGATGCCGTCCGGGCCAACGTCGCACGGGCCGAAGCCATCCGGGACGGCGCCGGGGACGCGCCGGACAAGCTGCGCCGACTGGTCACCGAGCTGATGGACTCCTACGCCGCGTCCTATCCCTTCCTGTACGTGTTCATCCAGGAGAACCTGTCGCACGTCGGGCAGAAGCGCGCCGACTGGTCGGCCGAGATGCGCGGGCTCAACCGTGCCTACCAGGACTGCGTCACCGCGATCATCGAGTCGGGGATCGCCGAGGGCACCATCCGGCCGGTCGCCGAACCGTGGGTGCTCGCCTACGGGCTGATCGGCATGGTGGGCTGGACGAACCGGTGGTTCAACCCCGAGAAGTCCGCCGTCGACGCCGCGACCATCGGTCGCGCCTACGCAGACGTGCTGCTGGACGGCCTCACGACCCGCTGAGCGCTCATCGCCCGGTCCACACCGGTGGTCGCTTCTCGGCGAACGCGCGGGCGCCCTCGCGCGCGTCGTCGGACCCCATGACCTGGTCGAGGAGCACCTGCTGGCGGTCCCACACCTCGTCGGCGGGCCACTCCGGCGCGGTCTGCACCACGTGCTTGGTGACACGGACGGCGAGCGGCCCGTTGCGGGCGATCCGCTCGGCGAGCTCCAGGGCACCGGCGAGCGCACCACCGGGTGGGGTCAGCCGGTTGACCAGACCCCAGCGGGCACCCTCGACCGCTGGTAGCGGGTCGCCGGTCAGTGCGTGCTCCAGAGCGATCGCGGGTGGGATGCGTCGCGGCAGTCGCAGCAGCCCGCCGCTGCCGGCGAACAGCCCGCGGGTCACCTCCGGGATGCCGAACACGGCGTCCTCGGCGGCCACCACCAGGTCACAGGCCAGCGCCAGCTCGCACCCGCCGGCCAGGGCGTAGCCCTCGACGGCGGCGACGAGGGGCGTCTCCGGGGGGCGACGGGTGATGCCACCGAAGCCTCGACCCGGGACCTCCGGGAGGTCGCCGGTGAGGAAGGCGCCCAGGTCCATGCCGGAGCAGAACGTGCCACCGGCCCCGGTGAGGACGCCGACGGCGAGGGTGGGGTCGGCGTCGAGGTCGTCCACCGCGGCGGCCAGGGCGCGGGCCGTCGCGCCGTCGACCGCGTTGCGCCTGGCCGGGCGGTCCAGCGTGATCACCAGAACCTGTCCGCGCCTGTCGACGGTGACCGTCCCGCCCATCGTGCCCTCCGATGCTGTCAACGTGTACGTTGACGGCACGGTACAGCCAGGACGCGTCGAGGAGGACCGGGTGGCGGATGCGACGGGCAGCGTCGGTGTGGTCGGGGCCGGCACGATGGGCGTGGGCATCGCCTACGTCTTCGCGGTGACCGGGGCGCGCGCCGTGGTGGTCGAGCCCGACCACGCACGGATGGCCGCGGTGCGCCGCGAGGTGGCCGGCGCAGCAGAGGCCGGGGTGCGCCGCGGCAAGCTCTCCGCCGAGGTCGCCGCCGGCCTGGCCGACCGCCTGGAGCACGTGCCCTCGGCCGACGAGCTGCCCGAGGGCCTGGACCTGGTCGTCGAGACGGTGCCCGAGGACCTGGCGCTCAAGCACCGGGTGCTGGCCGCCTGCGAGGCGCGCGGACCGGCCGTGCTGGCCAGCAACACCAGCGCCCTGTCCATCGACGCCCTCGCCGAGGGCCTGGCCCGCCCCGAGGCGTTCCTGGGCATGCACTTCTTCAACCCCGTCTGGTCCATCCCGGTGGTCGAGGTGGTCCGCGGCGCACGCACGTCGGCGGCGACGCTGGAGACGGCGCTGGCCGCCGTCACCGGGATCGGCAAGGAGTCCGCGGTGGTCGCCGACGCACCGGGCTTCGCCACCAGCCGGCTCGACGTGGTGGCCGCCCTGGAGGCCATCCGGATGGTCGAGCAGGGGGTGGGCGAACCGGCCGACATCGACCGGGCGGTCCAGCTGGCCTACCGGCACCCCGTCGGGCCCCTGCGGCTGACCGACATCGTCGGGCTGGACGTGCGGCTGCACATCGCCCGGAACCTGGAGACCGCCCTGGGGCCGCAGTTCGCGCCGCCGCAGCTGCTGGTCGACAAGGTCGCCGCGGGCGAGCTGGGCGTCAAGTCCGGCCGCGGGTTCTACGACTGGCCCTGACCCCGTTCGCACCCTTGACGTGGCCCAGGCCACTCCCTACCGTCAACGATGGCGTTGACGACGTTGCAGAGGAGACCTCGTGAACAACACCCCGGTCGGCCTGCCCGGCAAGGGCTCGCGGATCAGCGACACCACCGAGGAGCGCCGCGACCTGCGCGAGGCGGTGCGGCAGCTGGTCGGCAGCTACGGCCGCTCCTACTTCCAGGACGTCGTCGCCAGGGGCGAGCGCGCCGACGAGCTGTGGTCGGCGATGGGCAAGGCCGGGTTCCTCGGCGTCCACCTGCCCGAGGAGCACGGCGGCGGGGGCGGCGGGCTGGCCGACCTGGCCGTGGTCATCGAGGAGATGGCCAGCCAGGGCTGCCCCATGTTCATGGTCGTGATCAGCCCGGCCATCGCCGGCACCGTGCTGACCGCGCACGGCACGCCCGAGCAGAAGGCCAAGTACCTGCCCGGCATCGCCGACGGCACCTTCCGGATGGCGTTCGCCATCACCGAGCCCGACGCCGGCTCCAACACCCACAAGATCACCACCACCGCGCACAAGGACGGCGACGGCGGGTGGCGGCTGCGCGGGCAGAAGTACTGGACGTCGGGCGTCGACGAGTGCCAGGCCCTGCTCGTGGTGGCCCGCGACGCCGAGCCCGGCCCCGACGGGCGGCACACGCTGTCGCTGTTCATCTGCGACACCGACGCCCCCGGGCTCACCTTCCAGAAGTTGGACTCGGCGCTGATGCTGCCCGAGAAGCAGTTCATGACGTTCTTCGACGACGTCCCGGTCGAGCGCGCCGGGCTGGTCGGCACCGAGGGCGAGGGCCTCAAGCAGGTCTTCGCCGGGCTCAACCCCGAGCGGGTGGCCGCGGCGTGCATGGCCAACGGCATCGCCCGCTACGCGCTGGCCAAGGGTGCGCAGTACGCGAACGAGCGCACCGTCTGGAAGACCCCGATCGGCGCCCACCAGGGGGTGGCGCACCCGCTGGCGGAGTCCTACATCGCGGTGGAGCTGGCCCGGCTGATGACCATGCGCGCCGCCGAGATGTCCGACGCCGGCCTCGACGCCGCCGAGGCCTCCAACATCGCCAAGTTCGCCGCCGGCGACGCCGCGGTGAAGGCCCTGGACCAGGCCATCCAGGTGCACGGCGGCAACGGCCTGTCCTACGAGTACGGCCTGGCCGACCTGTGGTTCGTCGCGCGCATGTTCAAGACCGCGCCGGTCAGCCGCGAGATGGTCCTCAACCACGTGGCCCAGCACAGCCTGGGCCTGCCCAAGAGCTACTGACCGTGGCCGAGACCCTCGCCCAGCTGGTCCGCGAGCTGGCCGCGGACCTACCCGGTGCGCCGGCGGTCACGCTGGGGGACACCACCCGCACCTTCGCCGAGCTGCACGAGCGCAGCTCGCGGGTGGCCCGCGCCCTGCAGACGGCCGGGCTGGGCCCCGGCGACCGGGTCGGCGTGCTGGACAAGAACGCGCCGACCTTCTACGAGGTCGTCTTCGGGGCGGCCAAGCTCGGTGCGGTCACCGTCGGCCTCAACTTCCGCCTGGCCGCCCCCGAGGTGGCCGACGTGGTCGCCGACGCGGGTGTCCGGCTCGTGGTCGTCGACCCGGAGTTCGCCCACCTGCTCCCCGAGGGTGTCCCGCAGGTGCACCTCGGCGAGGACTACGAGGCGTGGCTGGGCGAGGACCGGGACCCGGGGTGGGGAGGTGACGCCGACGACGTGGTCCTGCAGCTCTACAGCTCGGGGACGACGGGACGCCCCAAGGGGGCCATGCTCACCTCGGCCAACCTGCTGTGGACACCCCGGATGGGCCGGGAGTTCTACGGCATGGACGAGCACACGGTCAACCTGGTGCCCTCTCCCCTGTTCCACATCGGCGGCGCGGGCTACTCGCTGACGGCCCTGGGCCAGGGCGGTCACACCGTGCTGGTGCGCGACATGGACCCGGCCGCCGTCCTGGGGTTGATCGAGCAGCACGGGGTCACGCACACGTTCCTGGTGCCGGCGGTCGTGCAGATGCTGGCCGAGAGCGCGGCGCTGCCCGGCACCGACCTGTCCAGCCTGCGGCGCATCGCCTACGGCGCCGCGCCGATGGGTGAGACCCAGCTGCTGAAGGCGATTGCGCTCTTCGGGTGCGACTTCATGGGTGTCTACGGCATGACGGAGACCTCGGGCTCGGTCGTCTGCCTGCCACCCGAGGACCACGACCCGGGCGGGCCGCGGGCCGGCCTGCTGCGCTCGGTGGGCAAGCCGCTGCCCTGGCTGGAGCTCCGGGTGGTCGACCCGGCCACCGGTGCGGACGCCGCCGTCGGCGGGGTCGGGGAGATCTGGGTCCGGTCGGGGCAGAACACCGTCGGCTACTGGGGCCAGCCGCAGCTGACCGCCGAGACCATCACCGAGGACGGCTGGCTGCGCACCGGCGACGCTGCCTACCTCGACGCCGAGGGGTACGTGTTCCTGCACGACCGGATGAAGGACATGGTCGTGTCGGGCGGGGAGAACGTGTACCCCGCCGAGGTCGAGAACGTGCTCTACGCGCACCCGGAGGTGCTGGAGGCCGCCGTCATCGGGGTGCCCTCGCACCGGTGGGGCGAGACGGTCAAGGCGGTCGTCGTCCGGCGGCCGGGTTCCACGGTCGACGAGCCGGGCCTGATCGCCTTCGTCCGGGACCGGTTGGCCCACTACAAGTGCCCGACCAGCGTCGACTTCGCCGACGAGCTGCCGCGCAACGCCTCGGGCAAGGTGCTCAAGAAGGTGCTGCGCGAGCCGTTCTGGTCCGGCTCCGAGAGGCAGGTCCACTGATGCACCCGCTCGCCCGCCTGGCCCAGCGCTTCACCGTCGACTGGCTGGACCGGGCCGATGCGTCCGTCCCCCCGGAGATCATGGTGCCCGGCTACCAGGTGCACATCGGCGACGTCGAGCTCGACGGTCTCGAGGCCTACGTGCCGGCCACCGTCGGCCAGCTCGAGCAGTTCCCCGGCCTGCAGCTGACCGTGCACGACCTCGCGTTCACCGAGGACCGGCTGGTGCTGCACTTCACCGAGCACGGGGCGTCGGCCCGGCACGACCTGCGGGCCGCCGCCTGGACCGGTGTCGCGCTGTTCGCCTGGGACGGCGGGCGGCTGACCGAGAACTGGACCCAGGAGGACTACGCGGCCCGCCGGCGTCAGCTGGCCGACGGGGTCCCGGACACCGTGGGGACGCCGATGGTGGCGCCGTGGACGACCCGGCCCGCGGTGCCCGACCCCGCCGCCGAGGACGTCGTCCGCACCTGGCTGGCCTCGGCGCAGCCCGGCGTCGACGGCGTGACCTGGGACGACGGGCTGACCGCCGCACTGGTCCGTCCCCGCGACGTCGAGGTGGCGCAGCTGTTCTCCGCCGGTGACCAGGTGGCGTTCGCCGCGACCCAGGTCGGGGAGGACACGGACACCGGTGAGGTCGTCCGGCTGGGCGTGGCGGGGCTGGTGACGGTCGTGGGCGGGGTGGTCGACGGCGGTGTGGTGGTCAGCGACCGGCACGGTCTGCTGCGGAGCCGCGCCCGGCGCTGACCGACCTCGACAGCCCACGGACCGGACGGCTCCTCGCCGTCCGGTCCGTCGTCGTGCCCTGGGCGGATCCGCCGGGGCACGGTGCGGGAACGATCCCGACCAGCCGTCAACACAGGGGTTGACGCGCGTGTCCTGGGTCACCTAGCTTTGCCCACCAGCAGCCCAGGCTGAGCGCGCACTGAGCGCACACCCGGCGAACCGGTCCTCCAGAAGCGGGGACCCGACCACGCCGCCACACCCAGAGGAGACCGATGAGCACCGTCGCCACGCCGCTGTCGGGCCGCACCGTCCTGGTCACCGGCGGCGGCTCGGGCATCGGTGCCGGCGCGGCGGTCGTGCTGGCCGCGCGGGGAGCCCGGGTGCTGGTCGCCGACCTGGACCCGGGAACGGCGGAGGCGACGACCGCTGCGGTCGTGGAGGCCGGGGGGCGGGGCGAGGCTCTGCGCGTCGACGTCGCCGACGTCGCGTCGGTGGACGCGTTGTTCGCCGGCCTGCGCGAGCGGGGAGTGCTCGCGGACGGTCTGGTCAACAGCGCCGGGGTCACGAGCCGGCACGCCTTCACCGACACGCCGGACGCCGAGTGGGACCGCGTGCTGGGAGTCAACCTGACCGGCACCCGCGCGGTGACGCAGCGGTTCGCCAGGGAGCTGATCGCGCAGGGCTCGGGTGGAGCGGTGGTCAACGTCGCGTCGGTCATGGCCCACTTCGCCGCCCCCAACCTGACCTCCTACGTGGCCTCCAAGGGCGGCGTGGGGGTGCTCACCCGGGCGACGGCGCTGGAGCTCGCACCGCACGCCATCCGGGTCAACGCGGTCAGCCCCGGCTACATCGAGACCGGGATGACCCGCCGCGCCTTCGCCGTCCCGCGCTTCCGCGACGCCGTCCTGGCCCGCACACCGGCCGGCCGCTTCGGCACCCCCGAGGACGTCGGCCGGGTCATCGCCTTCCTGCTCTCCGACGACGCCGACTACGTCACCGGCCAGCTGCTGCCCGTCGACGGCGGCATGACCACCGGTGACGCGTCCCTGGCGTCCCCCTCTGCCGACGAGCTCGCCGCCGTCGGCCCCTGACCCCCCACCGCACCACCGCACCACCCGTCCCCACCCGACCCGGCACCGACGCCGGGCCAGCGCACGAGGAGCACCCATGAGCAGGTCCACCAGGCTCGCGATCGGCATCGCGGTGACCGCCACCGTCGTCACCGGCTGCGGGGGCGGGTCCGACGACAGCGCCTCGGGCGGGTCCTCCGACGAACCGATCCGGATCGGGGCGTCGGTCTCGCTGACCGGCAACTACGCCAGCAGCGGCACCAACGTCTCGAACGGCTACCAGCTGGCCGTGGACCAGATCAACGCCGACGGCGGGGTGCTGGGCCGTCAGCTCGAGCTGGACCTGCAGGACGACCAGAGCGATGCGGGCATCGTCAGCCGGCTCTACACCGAGTTCCTCGGCTCCACCGGCGTGGACGCGGTCCTCTCGCCCTACGGCAGCGCACTGGCCGGCCCGGCCGCGCAGCTCGCCGAGCGCTACCAGACGCCGATGGTGCACAGCCAGACCTCCTCGCCTGCGGTCTTCGACGGCACCTCCTGGTCGGTCATGGCCGGCCTCGGCCCGGGCCGGGACACCCTCGCCCAGGTCCCGCAGTTCGCCGCGGATGCCGGGTACACCCGGATCACCCTGGTCAACAACGACCTCGACGCCTTCTCGGCCATCTGCGACGGCGCAGAGGAGACGATCACCGATGCCGGTGCCGAGTTGGTCGACCGGATCGAGTACGCCGCCTCCACCAGCGACTTCTCGTCGACCGCACTGCGCATCGCCGAGGGTGACCCGCAGGTGGTCATCGAGTGCTCTGCCATCCAGGACTCCATCGGACTGACCCGAGCGCTGGACCAGCAGGGCTTCCGTCCCGAGGTCATCGCCAGCCCGACCGCCGTCGACCCCGCGTTCGTCGAGGGCCTCGGGGACCTCGCCGAGCGGACGGTCGGCTACACGCAGTTCGACGCGGCTCTCGGGTTCCAGGGCACCGAGGAGTTCCTCGCCGGGTACGAGGACGCCTACGACACCCCGGTCAACACGCAGGCCGCCGGCGCCTACGCGACGGTCCAGGTCCTCGCCGCCGCCATCGAGGAAGCCGGGTCGACCGACAAGTCCGCGGTCAACGACGCCCTCCACGCGGGCGGGTTCGAGACCGTCCTCGGCCAGTACGCCGTCGACGACAGCGGGGTGCAGACCGGGTACAGCCCCGTGCTCTTCCAGTGGATCGACGGCGCCCAGGCCATCGTCTTCCCCGCCGACGTGGCCGGCGCCGTCCCCGCACAGCTCCCCTACTGATCCCCGACGTCCCTGTCCGGCCGCGTGGGCCGGACAGGGACGTCCGACCGAGAGGATCCGACGTGACGTACGTGCAGGTGGCGCTCAACGGCGTCCTGCTGGGTGGGTTCTACCTGCTCATGGCCCAGGGCCTGAACCTGGTCTTCGGCGTGATGGGCATCGTGAACCTCGCGCACGGAGCCTTCATCGTGCTCGGCGGGCTCGGCGTGTGGAGTCTGTACGGGGCCGGGATCAACCCCTTCCTCGGGCTGCTCGTGGTGGTCGTCGCCGCCTCCGCTCTCGGCGCACTCGTCCAGTGGGCGATCATCGAGCGGATCAGGGGCACCGCCAAGCAGCACGAGCTGCTGACCCTCATGGCCACCTTCGGGCTGTCCTACATCCTGATCAACGTCGGTCAGCAGGTCTGGGGCTCGGACTACCGGACCACCACCTTCCTGCAGTCCTCCCTCACCGTCGGGCCCTTCCGCTTCGCGTGGTCCCTCCTGGTCGGCGTGGTGCTGGCCGCGGCGATCACCGCGGGCATCGCGTTCTGGCTCACCCGCACCCGGTCGGGCACGAGCCTTCGGGCGCAGGCGCAGAGCCCGCTGGGCGCCGGCGCGTGCGGGATCAACCCCCGGCGGCTCCGGCTGGTCGGCTTCAGCGTCGGTGCGGCGGTCGCCGCGGCCGCCGGGATGCTGCTGGTGATGACCCAGCCGATCGCACCGCAGGCGGCCACGAACTTCACCATCGTCGCGTTCGTGGTCATCGCCCTCGGCGGCCTGGGCAACTACAAGGGGGCGGTCGTCGGCGCCCTGCTCGTGGGCATCGTGCAGACCGTGGCCGGCTACCAGTTCGGCGCCGTCGTCCAGGCTGCTGCGCCCTACCTGATGCTCATCCTGGTGATGCTGCTCAAGCCCGCCGGACTGCTCTCGAGGAAGGCAACGGCATGACCGGCCCGACCACCGACGCCCGACCGTCCGGCGGCTCCCTCGTCGCAGGCCTGCTCAACCGGTCCAGCGGCGGCCCGCGGCACACCGGCGGCCGGCTGCCCTCCACCCGCAGCGACGCCCTGCAGCTCGGGCTGCTCGCCGCACTGGTGGCCGCGTTCCTGGCGTGGGGGCTGCTCGGCGACCTCGCGACCAACCAGCTGGCGATCGACATCGCCATGTTCGTCGCGCTGGCCTACGCCTTCAACATCATCAGCGGCTTCACCGGCTACATCAGCTTCGGGCAGGTCGTCTTCTTCGGCTTCGGCGCCTTCGCCACCGCCCTGCTGATCATCCACGCTGAGGTCCCCTGGTTCCTGGCTGCGGTGCTCGGTGGCCTGGCCGGCGCCGTCGTCGCGGTACCGGTGGGCTGGGTCATGCTCCGGCTGCAGGGGATCTACTTCGCGCTGGGCATGTTCGGCCTGGCCTACATCGTCTCGCTGCTGCTCTCGCAGTGGGAGCTGACCGGCGGCTCCACCGGCCTGGTCGTCCCGGGCGTCATCGCGCAGAAGCCGGTGCTGCTGTCGGTCACCGGGGTCGCCGTGATGGCCTTCGCCGTGAACGCCTTCATGGCCCGGTCGCCGTTCGGGCTGCGCGCGATGGCGGTCCGCGACGACGAGCAGGTGGCCGAGGCCATGGGCGTGGCCACCACCCAGGTCAAGGTCCTGTCCTTCTCGCTCAGCGCCCTGGTCCCCGCTCTGGTCGGCGGCATGGTGGCCTACAACCGCGGCTTCATCGACACGTCCAGCGTCTTCAACCCCGCACTCGACCTGCAGGTCATCGTGCTGGTGCTGGCCGGTGGCATCGGCACGCTGTGGGGCCCGCTCATCGGCGCGGTCGTGCTGACCGTGGTGAGCGACCAACTGGCCACCGCCTTCCCCGAGTGGCAGCTGGCCCTGTTCGGCGCCCTGGTCGTCCTGGTCACGGTGTTCCTGCCCGGTGGCATCGTCTCCCTCGCCAACCGGGTCGGCTGGTTGCGCCGCGAGATCGTCCGCGGACCGGCCGAGCTCCCCAGCAAGGCCGAGCTGGCGGAGCGGTTGCGGGCCTCCCACACCCCTCGGGCGGCCGCCGCGTCCTCGGACGAACTGCTGGTCTGCCGGGACGTCGGGGTCAGCTTCGGCGGTGTGCAGGCGCTGCGCAGCGTGGACCTCACGGTCCGCCGCGGTCAGACCGTGTTCATCATCGGTGCCAACGGCGCGGGCAAGACCACGCTCTTCAACGCCGTCGCCGGGATCGTGACGCCGACCCAGGGCAGCATCGTCTTCGACGGACAGCCCGTACGCGGCGGTCGACCCGGGCACCGCCTCGCACGCCGCGGCCTGGCCCGCACCTTCCAGATCCCGCGGCCCTTCGCCTCCATGACGGTGTGGGAGAACGTGTACCTCGCCGCACTGGGCGGCCGGCACCGGGCGCAGGCGCACGAGCAGGCGTCCTGGGTGGTCCAGGTGCTGGGTCTCACCGACATCCGCTTCGCCGCATCGGACACCCTCGCGGTGGGTCACCGCCGCATGGTCGAACTGGGTCGGGCCCTCGCGCTCGGCCCGTCCCTGATCCTGCTCGACGAGGTCATGGCCGGCATGAGCGACGAGGAGCTCGAGGTGGTCCGGGATGCCATCCGCCGGATGCCCGGCTTCGGCGTGGACGCCGTCGCCGGGATCGAGCACGTCATCAAGGCGATCGTCGACATCGCCGACGAGATCGTCGTCATGGACCGAGGAGCAACGATCATGGACGGCGAACCGGCCGAGGTCCTCCGGCACCCGGAGGTGATCCGGGCCTACCTCGGATCCGGCGTCGGCCTCGGCGCAGGCGGGTCCACCGGGTCGACCACCCCGGGGGCGGTGACCTCGTGAAGCTGTTCGGGGCAGCGGCTCGGGACGGCGACGGCGGCGACACCGACGCCCTCGCCGTCCAGGGCCTGACGGCCGGCTACGGGGCCCTGCGTGTGCTGCACGACGTGTCCGTGCACGTCGGCCGCGACGAGGTCGTCGGCGTCCTGGGCGCCAACGGCGCGGGCAAGACGACGCTGCTGCGCGCTGTTGCGGGCATCGTCCGGCCGCAGGCCGGCACCGTCGTGCTGCACGGTCGCGACGTCAGCGCCCTGGCCGACCACGCCCGCACCCGGGCAGGGGTCGGCCACGTGCCCAGCGGGCGTGAGCTGTTCGCCGACATGACCGTCGCGGACAACCTGGCCATGGGCGGCCAGGCGCTGCCGACCGCACGCGCCACCGAGCTCCGCGCCCGGGTGCTGGAGCTGTTCCCCGCCCTGGGCCGCATGCTCGACCGCCGGGCGGGCTCGATGTCGGGCGGGGAGCAGCAGATGCTCGCCTTCGGGCGCGCGCTGATGACCGATCCGGCGCTCCTCCTCCTCGACGAGCCCTCGACCGGGCTCGCGCCGGCCATCGTGGCCTCACTGTTCGACGCACTGCGCCAGCTCATCGCGGAGGGCGGGATGAGCGTGGTGCTGGTCGAGCAGAACGCCGGCCTGGCCCTCGAGGTGGTCCAGCGCGCCTACGTGCTGCGGCAGGGCCGCGTGGTCCTCGAGGGCACGGCCGACCAGCTGAGGAGCGGCGACCTGGTGGATGCCTACCTGGGGGCCTGACCCCTCCGGCCTCGACCCCTGCACGACGAGGGCCGGGTACCGCGACGGCGCTGTCGCGGTACCCGGCCCTCGTCGGGTCGGAGGGGGTCAGGCCGGCTGGGGCACCCGGACGTCCCCCGGCGCGGGCGACCGCTCGAAGCCGGTGTAGCCGTCGGCGGCGACCGCGTCGCACTCCCGCCGGTAGCGGCGCAGGCCACCTGCGTAGGGCATGAACACCCGCGGCTTCCCCTCCACCTCGGCCCCGAGGTAGTAGGAGGCGGCCTCCATGTAGAGCGTGGGAGCGGCGGCGGCGTTGACGTGGTCGACCCACCCGGCCTCCGCCTCGGCCGTGGCCTCGATGACCGGTGTGCCGGCAGCGGCCGAGTCGGCCAGCAGCGCCGACACCCAGTCCACGTGCTGCTCGATGGACACCATGACGTTGCCCAGCAGCGAGGGTGAACCCGGACCGGCGATCACGAACATGTTCGGGAAGCCGGCGGTCATCAGGCCCAGGTAGGTGCGGGGTCCGCCCGACCAGTGCTCCCGCAGGGTAACGCCGTCCCGGCCGGTGATGGTCGGTCGCAGCAGGGACCCGGTCATGGCGTCGAACCCGGTCGCGAGGACGACGACGTCGAGGTCGTGCGAGCCGGCCGTGGTGGTCAGCCCGGTTGCCGTGGCCCCGGTGATCGGGGCGTCGGCGATGTCGACCAGGGTGACGTTCTCCCGGTTGAAGGTCTCGTAGTAGCCGGTGTCCACGCACGGACGCTTCGCGCCGTAGGGATAGCTGCTCGGCGACAGCTTGGCCGCCAGTTCCGGGTCCTCGACCCGCTCGGCGATCTTGCTGCGGATGAAGTCGGCCGCGGTCGCGTTGGCCTCGTGGCTGACGAGCAGGTTGTTGTAGGCCAGCAGGAAACCGAACCCGGCCGTGCGCCACTGCTCCTCGTAGTGCGCACGGCGAGCCTGCTCGTCGTCGTCCAGGGCTCCCCGCTTCGTCACCGGCACCGACAGGCCCGTCGGCGAGCTGCGCAGCTGCTCGCGGCGCTGCGCCAGCGTCAGCCGCAGGGCGGCCCGCTCGGCGTCGGACAGGACGTGGTGGTGGGCCGGCACGCTGAAGGCCGGCGTGCGCTGGAAGACCACCAGCTCGGCCACCTCGGGCGCGATGCGCGGGATGACCTGGATGCCCGAGGACCCCGTGCCGATGACACCGACCCGCTTGCCGGCCAGGTCGACGGGCTCGCGCGGCCAGTCGGCGGTGTGCAGCACCTGACCGGCGAACTCCTCGATGCCGGGGATGTCGGGCCTCTTCACCGCACTCAGGCACCCGGTCGCCATGACCAGGTAGCGCCCGCGAGCGGTGGTGCCGTCCTCGCAGACGACGTCCCAATGTCCCTCGGCGTCGTCCCAGTCGGCGCGGGTGACCCGGGCGCCGGTGGTGATGTCCCGTCGCAGGTCGAACTTGTCGGCCACGTGGTGCACGTACCGCAAGATCTCCGGCTGCGTGGCGTAGCGCTCGGACCAGTCCCACTCGGCGTCCAGCTCGGCCGAGAACGTGTAGCTGTAGTCCGTGGAGTCG
Organism: Klenkia sp. PcliD-1-E; assembly: GCF_024124375.1. Classification (GTDB taxonomy): domain Bacteria; phylum Actinomycetota; class Actinomycetes; order Mycobacteriales; family Geodermatophilaceae; genus Klenkia. Next base: position 15,398 of record NZ_JAMXRZ010000025.1, on the reverse strand, counting down.
ACGTCGCAGCGCGCGCCGGGGTAGCGGTTCCAGAACCAGACGCCACCGACGTCGTCGCCGGCCTCCAGGACCCGCACGCTCATGCCGCGCTCGTCGCGCAGCTCACGCAGCATCGCCAGCCCGGCGAAACCGGCGCCGACGACCACTACGTCCACGTCGTGGTGTGCCGTGCCGGGGCGGGGACTCGCGCTCATGTCGCTCCTGTCGTCGCGGGGTGGTGCGCCTCCGACGGTAGGTCGCGGACGGACCTCTGTCAACGAACGTGTTGACGCCACCGGTTCCCCGCTGCCGGAGCGCCAGCGCCCTGCTGTCGGCGCCCGCCCTGCGCACGTTGTTCAGTCCACGTCGATGTTGACGAGAGTGCGCCGTCGAGCCATCGTGCGGGTGCTGCACCACATGCGAGCCCCGGAGGAGCGCCGTGCCGACCCACACCGACCAGATCTCCACTGCGTGGCAGAACGCGTTGCTCGAGCGGTCGGCGGGGGCCACCCGAACTCGGAGGTCCCCGGATGCCTGGGCACCGGTCCGGTGCGCGTCCGACCACCGCTGAACGGACCCGACATGCGCCCCGACGTGCAGTACCTGCTGGAGACGTTCGCCGCGGCGGGGGTGACCACCTACGACCGCGTCGGCATCGCCGCCGCGCGGGAGCAGGTCCGGGGCGCCGTCCGGTTGCAGAAGCCGCCCGCCCCCGTGGCCGACGTCCACGACGTCGACCTCGGGGACGGCGTCCGGGTCCGGGTCTACCGGCCGGGGACCGCGGGCCCGGTTGTGGTCTACCTGCACGGCGGGGGGTTCGTGATCGGCGACGTCGAGGTCGCCGACCGGCCGTGCCGGGCGCTGGCCGCCGCCTCCGGTGCCACGGTGGTGTCCGTGGACTACCGGCTGGCCCCGGAGTCCCCCTTCCCGGGGCCGGTGCTGGACTGCCTGGCCGCCGTCAGGTGGGTGCGGTCGGCCAGGCTCGGGGACCGCCTGGTGCTGGTCGGGGACTCCGCCGGCGGGGCGTTGGTCGCAGCCGTGTCGCGGTCGCTGCGGGACGCGGGGGAACCGGCCCCGGATGCGCAGGTGCTGCTCTACCCCACCCTGGCCCCGCCGACGGACACCCCGTCGATGCTGGCCCGCGCCGACGGACCGTTCATGACCCGCCGCGAGCTGGAGTGGTTCTGGGGGCTCTACCTCGGCGACAGCTCGCCGACCGACCCGCTGGCCGCACCCCTGCACGCCCCCGAGCTGGTCGGGTCACCGCCGACCGTTGTCGTGGTGGCCGAGCTGGACCCCTTGCGGGACGAGGGCCGCGCGTACGCAGGGCGGCTGCGGGAGGCCGGGGTGCCGGTGGAGCTGGTGGAGTACCCGGGCGCGGTGCACGGCTTCTGGTGGCTGGACAAGCGACTGGCCCAGGCCGACGAGCTCACCGCCGACCTGGCCCGCTGGGTCCGGCGCTGATCAGCTGGGTCCGCGGATGTCCGTCCTGGCTCACCGGCGTCGGTGGGCCAGGACGGAGTCCGATCAGCTGAGCTGATCCAGGCTGGAGGTCAGACCAGCTCGAGGATGGTCGCGTTGGCCTGGCCGCCGCCCTCGCACATCGACTGCAGGCCGTAGCGGATCCCGTTGTCGCGCATGTGGTGGACCATCGTGGTCATGATGCGGGCGCCGGAGCCGCCCAGCGGGTGACCCAGCGCGATGGCCCCGCCCAACGGGTTGAGCAGCTTCTCGTCACCGCCGATCTCGGCCTGCCAGGCCAGCGGCACGGGCGCGAATGCCTCGTTGATCTCGAACACGCCGATCTCGTCCAGCCGCAGGCCGGAGCGGTCCAGCACCTTCTTGGTGGCCGGGATGGGCGCGGTGAGCATCTTGACCGGGTCGTCGCCGGCCAGGGCGACGCTGTGCACGCGGGCGATCGGGGTCAGACCCAGGGCCGCGGCCTTCTCGCTGGTCATCATCAGCAGGGCGGCCGAGCCGTCGGAGATCTGGCTGGCGTTCCCGGCCGACACCACACCGTCGGCCTTGAACGGGGTCTTCAGCCCGGCCAGGCCCTCCACGGTGCCACCCCGCCGCACGCCCTCGTCGAGGGCGACCCGGCCGTCGGGGGTGTCGACCGGGGCGATCTGGGCGTCGAAGCGGCCCTCGTCCTGGGCGGCGGCAGCGCGCTCGTGCGAGCGCAGCGCGAACTCGTCGAGCTGGGTGCGCGACAGGCCCCAGTGCTCGGCGATCAGCTCGGCACCCACGCCCTGGTTGGGGGCCACGCCGTCGTAGCGGTCCAGGTAGTCCTGGTCCAGCGGGCTCGCACCTGCCAGCGAAGAGCCCATGGGCACCCGGCTCATCGACTCCACGCCGCCGGCGACCACGACGTCGTAGTGACCGGCCACCAGGCCCGCCGCCGCGAAGTGCACGGCCTGCTGGGAGGAGCCGCACTGCCGATCGACGGTGGTGCCGGGGACGCTCTCGGGCCAGCCGGCCGACAGCACGGCGTTGCGGGCGACGTCGTAGGTCTGCTCGCCGATCTGCGAGACGCACCCCCACACCACGTCGTCGACCAGCGCGGGGTCGACCCCGGCGCGCGACACCAGCTCGCGGAGGACGTGCGCGGACAGGGTGACGGGGTGGACACCGGACAGGCCACCGTTGCGCTTGCCGACGGGGGTGCGCACGGCCTCGACGATCACTGCGTCGCGCATCTGGCGACTCCTCTCACTGGGCGCCGGCAGCGGTGCCGGCGGGGGGAACAGCCCTGACCAGGGCGGTCAGGGACGGCTGCACGGGGTCAGGCGATGCAGGTCAGGGGGTGACCGCCGTTGTAGGTGACCATGTCGGCCAGTGCCGAACGGACGTCGATCTGGCAGCCGCGCTCGCCACCGGACAGCTCGGCGTGCGCCCGGTGCAGGTTGCCGACGATGCGCTCCGCGTCGGACCACCCGGCGTACGGCCCCAGGTCGGTGCTGCGCGCAGCTTCCAGGGGTGACACCCCGGCGGCGTGCGAGTCGCGAGCGACCCCGTCGAGCCAGCGCAGGTAGCCCAGCACGTCGTCGACCAGCTCCGGGCCGGACACCGGGCCGTGGCCGGGCACGATGGTCTCAGCGCCGAGCGGGGCGACGACGTGCTCGAGCACCTCGATCGCCCCGGCCAGCGACCCCATGACCAGGAACGGGGTGCCGCCGGCGAAGAGCAGGTCGCCGGCGAACAGCGTGCGCTGCTCGGGCAGCCAGACCACGGAGTCGTTCGTGGTGTGCGCCGGCGTGCCGACGTGGGTGACCTCGCAGCGCCGGTCGTCGACCCAGAGCGTGACGCCCTCGGTGTAGGTCAGGAAGGGTGGTTCCAGGACGACCTGCCCGATGTCGAACGGCGTCCAGAACGGCTGCTCGCCGGGGACGCCGGCGGCCAGCACGCCCTCGCGGGTGGCCTCGTGGCCGACCACGGTGGCGCCGTCGAACAGCCAGTTGCCGTGGGTGTGGTCGCCGTGGTGGTGGGTGTTGACCAGGGTGCGCACCGGCTGGTCGGTGACCGTGGCGACCGCGTCCCGGAACGCCCGGGTGCGCTTCTCGGTGGAGCAGGTGTCGACCACCGCGGCCCCCCGCGCGCCGACCAGCAGACCGGTGTTGTTGACCCACCAGGTGCCGTCGGGTTGGACGTAGGCGAACACGCCGTCGGCGACCTCGGCGAGGACCGGCGGTGGCAGGACCGGGTCGGCTGCGGTGGAGCTCATCCACTCATCGTCCACGGGCTGTCAACCCTGGTGTTGACTCAGGCAGACGCGCGCCTGGCGCGCTGAGCGACTGCTCCGTCACCGCAACCGCCGTCCTCCGTCCGCAGACGAGGCCACGTACACCGACCCCCTATGGCGGACCGCGCCCACCGCGATACCGCGGCATCCGAGCACCGCGAAGACAACGACGACACACCTCTTGCAAACCGGGTGACGGCAATGCGTCGTGAAAAGTCGGGCGCCGTTCGACTTTGACGCGATTCGGCCCGGTACCTCGCGGCCTCCTTCGTCGCGGGCGGAATGCTCATCAGCGACGGGCCCCCCAGCATCACAAGAGGGCTGACGGCTCGGCTGACCGCCGACGACACGGACATCACCGGCCTGTTCACTGCAGCGGTGTCCTGATGGCCTACGTGCGGGACAAGAAGGGCCTTCGCCTCGACACCATCGAGGTGCCCTCGGGGCCGGACAGTGCCCGGATCGCCCAGCGGCTGGACTGCCCGCTGCGCAACGTCTTCCCCGAGCCGAGAACAGGGTCTGCGGCTGACCGGTGGTGCCCACCGATCCCACGGCGTGGCCTCAGCCGGCGCTACGGTGCGACCGTGGAGGACCAGTCACCCGAGCTGACTGCCCTGGCCGCCAAGATTGTGGCCACCGTCGCGGCGCAAGGGGTGTCCCTGGTCGATCCGGTAGCCGGACTGGTCGCCGCGGGCTTTGTGCCGGCCCTGGAGCTCGCGGTCGGTCGCTACCAGCGGCAGCGCGCCGACAACGTGGACGGTGCACTCACAGAGGCAACCCGCGTCAGCGGCAAAACCGCAGACCAACTGCTCAACGTCCTGAGCTCCGACCCAGTGCGCCTGTCGATGCTGGCCGAAGCCCTGACCGCCGCCGCCTACAGCGCTTACCCCGAACGCACCCGGGCGCTCGGCCGGGCGCTGGCTTCGGGCGCTTTGGCCGAGGACGAAGCCACGGTGGACGCGGAACGACACTGGGTACGCCTGCTGAGCCGCATCGAGGCCCCACACCTACGCGTCCTCGTCTACCTGAACGGCCTGCCTGAGAAGGGCGAAGAGACCGACCCGAAGCGCGAGGGGCGTCACGTGGCCGCGGCCTCAGGCATCCGCGACAGCGCAATCTTCAACGCAATCCTGTCAGACCTGCGGTCGATGAACCTCGCGGACTACACGTACTGCAGCCTGCAGGACGGCACCCAGCTCTGGCAGTGCACATGGATGGGTGCCGACGTCCTGGCCAAGTTCAACGAGGTGGGCAGCGTCACCGAGGGCGACCCCGGACCGGCTCCTCCGCCATCGCCCTGATGTTGGCCATCTGCACCGGGGTGAACGGGCGCGAGGACCGGGTGCGCTTCGACGGCGAGATGCTGTCCCGGGCGTAGGTGAACACGTGCGGACGGCAGCGGACCGGTTGTCAGATGGCACACGCGCCCGAGATCGCCCTGGCCCGCCACGTCGCCAGGCCAACCGTAGTAGGGCAGGCCGAAGGAGACGAAGGCCCGCGCAGTGGCTGGGGTGACATCGCGATGTGCGAGGTGGAGTGACGCCTCCCCCTCAGACGTCACCCCAGCGGCCACGGCATGCAAACCACCGCCACGGAATGGCACCGGACGGCACCGAACGAGAACCCGAGTCGCCTGTTGAGTCCAGGACGGAAGCAGATGCTCCGGCCGAAGAGCCTCCAGGGAGGAACACATGTCGGCGGACGAGCAAATGCCCAACCTCAGCCGCGACCAGCTGTTGCTGACCACCGAGGAAGCAGCTGACGTCCTGCGCATCGGACGCACCACCGTCTACGCACTGATCAAGGACGGGCACCTACGACCGGTACACATCGGCCGCAGCTGCCGGATCTCCCGGGCCGAGCTCGAGCGTTATGTCCGCCGGCTCGATAACCCGGCTCCCCTACCCCGGCGCCGCCCGCGCGTCCACCCACCTGTGGACCAGGCGCCGCTGTTCACAGTCGTACTGGCGACCAGGGACCGCCCCGACCACACTGCCCCGACCGAGCACAGGAGCGAGTGATGGCAGGACGCGCGGCCAACGGTGAGTCGACGATCTACCAGGCCCCCGACGGTCGCTGGCACGGTTACGTCTCCGTCGGCACCACGGTCACCGGCAAGCCCGACCGGCGGCACGTCACCGGCAAGACCCGCGCCGTCGTCGTCGCCAAGGTCCGCGACATCGAGCGCAAGCGGTCCGACGGCACGCTCGGCGCCGCCTCGACCCCGACCGTTGCGGCCTGGCTGGAGCACTGGCTGACCACCATCGCACCGCGCCGCGTACGCCAGCGCACGCTGGAGAGCTACGAGTCCGCCGTCCGCAAGCACCTGGTGCCCGGCATCGGCCGGCACCGGCTCGACAAGCTGCGGCCCGAGCACCTGGACGCGCTCTACACGGCGATGCTCGACGACGGTTACTCCCCCGCCACGGTCCTGCGCCAGCACCGGATCCTGTCCCGGGCGCTGACCGTCGCCGTCCAGCGGGGTCACATCGCCCGCAACGTCGTCACCCTCGTCGACCCACCGGCGCAGAAGCAGAGCGACGTCGCCACCGCCCTCGACCTCGGCGAGGCCCGCGCCGTCCTGACCGCGGCCGCTCACACGCGGAACCCGGCCCGCTGGACCGTCGCTCTCGCCCTCGGCCTGCGGCAGTCCGAGGCGCTGGCCCTGCAGTGGAAGGACATCGACCTGCTGACCGGCACCCTCACGGTTCGGCGCAGCATCCACCGCGTCCGCGGCGGCGGGCTGGTCTACGAGGAGCCCAAGACCCGGCGCAGCCAGCGCACCCTGGCCTTGCCGCTCCCCCTCGTCGCCCAGCTGCAGGACCACAAGGCCGCCCAGCTCGGCGAGCGGATGCAGGCCGGCTCCGACTGGCACGACGAGGACCTGGTCTTCACCCAGTCCAACGGCCGCCCGGTGGACAAGAAGACCGACTACGACGACTGGGCCCGTCTGCTGAAGTCCGCCGGCGTCCGGCACGTGCGGCTGCACGACGGCCGGCACACCGCCGCCACCCTGCTGCTCAGCGAGAACGTGCACCCGCGGGTGGTCATGGAGCTGCTCGGCCACAGCCAGATGCGCACCACGATGGACATCTACAGCCACGTCATGCCGGCCCTCGCCCGGGAGGCGGCGGACCGGATGAGCACCCTGCTGCTGCCCGGCGGTGGTGCACCAACTGCAACCACAACTGCCACCAGAGACGACTCAGGCCGCCCTCCTGATGGAGAACGGCCTGGTCAACGGGGTGGAGCTGAGGGGACTCGAACCCCTGACCCCCACACTGCCAGTGTGGTGCGCTACCAGCTGCGCCACAGCCCCGAACCGGCCCGGTCTGGTGCGTCCGAGCCGTCGACAACCATACAGTCCCCCGGGGGCCTCCCCGCAGGGGGGTCCTGGCCTCCGGCGTGTCATCGAGTGGCACCGCAGCGGGCGTGCGGGCGACCTGCACGCCCGCTGCGGTGCCACTCCGTGCCGGGCTCAGCCGAAGGCGCGGTCCAGGGCCAGGTTGAGCTCCAGGACGTCGACGCCCGGCGCCCCGATGAAGCCCAGGTCCCGGCCGTGGGTGGCCTGCTGCACCAGCGCCTGCACCTCGGACGGCGGCACCCCCCGCGCGGCAGCGACCCGGTCGACCTGGATGGCGGCGTACGCGGGCGAGATGTCCGGGTCCAGGCCCGAGGCCGACGTCGTCACCGCGTCGTCGGGCACCTGCGACTCCGGCACCCCGTTGAACGACGCCACCGCCGACCGGCGCTCGGCGACCGCCGAGGCCAGCTCGGGCGAGTTCGGCCCCAGGTTGGACCCGCCGGACGCCGCCCCGTCCCAGTCCCCCGCCGACGGCCGGGACTGGAAGTACTGCGGCAGCGGGTCGCCCGCGGAGTCCACGAACCCCTGGCCGAGCAGCGACGACCCGACCACGGTGCCGTCGGCCGAGGTGACGAGCGAGCCGTCGGCCCGCCCGGGGACGGCGACCTGGGCGAACCCGGTCATCAGCAGCGGGTAGGCCAGGCCCAGCACCACGGTGGCCAGCAGCAGGGCACGGACCGAGGCGAGCAGTTGACGAGTCATCACGAGATCCCGGGGACGAGCGACACGAGCAGGTCGATGGCCTTGATCCCGACGAACGGCAGCACCACGCCGCCGACGCCGTAGACCAGGAGGTTGCGGGACAGCAGCGCCGACGCCGTCCCGGGTCGGTAGCGCACACCGCGCAGCGCCAGCGGCACCAGCGCCACGATGACCAGCGCGTTGAAGACGACCGCGGAGAGGATCGCGGACTCCGGCGAGTGCAACCGCATCACGTTCAGCGCGTCCAGGCCCGGGAAGACCGGGGCGAACATCGCCGGCAGGATCGCGAAGTACTTGGCCAGGTCGTTGGCGATGGAGAACGTGGTCAACGAGCCGCGCGTGATGAGCAGCTGCTTGCCGATCGCCACGATCTCGATCAGCTTCGTGGGGTTGGAGTCGAGGTCGACCATGTTGCCGGCCTCCTTGGCCGCCGACGTCCCGGTGTTCATCGCGACGCCGACGTCGGCCTGGGCGAGCGCCGGGGCGTCGTTGGTGCCGTCCCCGGTCATCGCGACCAGCCGGCCGCCCTCCTGCTCCTTCGCGATCAGCGCGAGCTTGTCCTCCGGCGTCGCCTCGGCCAGCACGTCGTCCACCCCGGCCTCGGCGGCGATCGCCCGGGCGGTGGCCTCGTTGTCGCCGGTGATCATCACGGTGCGGATGCCCATGCGGCGGAGCTCGTCGAAGCGCTCGCGCATCCCGGGCTTCACGACGTCCTTCAGCTCGATCACGCCGAGCACCCGGGCGCCGTCCGGCCCGTTCGCGGCCAGCACCAGCGGGGTGCCGCCGGCGGTGGAGATCTCGGTGACCGACGTCCCGACCTCGGCCGGCACGTCGCCCCCGAGCGAGCGCACCCACGCCTGCACCGCCCCGGCCGCGCCCTTGCGCAGCTGGCGGCCGCCGGGCAGGTCGACCCCGCTCATCCGGGTCTGCGCCGTGAACTCCACGAACTCGGCACCTGCGGGCCGGTCCACCGCTCCCCCGCCCAGGACGACGACCGAGCGGCCCTCCGGCGTCTCGTCGGCCAGCGACGCGAGGACGGCGGCCTGCGCGACCTCGGCCTCGGTGGCCCCGCCGATCGGCACGAAGCGGGCGGCCTGCCGGTTGCCGAGCGTGATGGTGCCGGTCTTGTCCAGCAGCAGCGTGCCGACGTCCCCGGCGGCCTCCACGGCCCGCCCACTCATCGCCAGCACGTTGCGCTGCACCAGCCGGTCCATCCCGGCGATGCCGATCGCGCTCAGCAGCGCACCGATCGTGGTGGGGATCAGGCAGACCACCAGCGCGATGAGCACGGTGGTCGACTGGCCGGCGCCCGACCACGACGCGATGGGCGCCAGCGTGACCACGGCCAGCAGGAACACGATGGTCAGCGAGGACAGCAGGATGTTCAGCGCCACCTCGTTCGGCGTCCGCTGCCGGGAGGCGCCCTCGACGAGGGCGATCATCCGGTCGACGAAGGTCTCGCCCGGCTTGCTGGTGATGACCACGACGACGCGGTCGGAGAGCACCGTCGTGCCCCCGGTGACGGCGCACCGGTCGCCGCCGGACTCCCGGATGACCGGCGCGGACTCGCCGGTGATGGCCGACTCGTCGACGCTGGCGATGCCCTCGACGACGTCGCCGTCCCCCGGGATGACCTGACCGGCCACCACGACGACGCGGTCGCCGGGCCGCAGGTCGGCGGCCGGGACCTCCCGGCCGTCCTCCAGCACCGCGACGGCGGTGGTCCTGGCCCTGCGCAGCGACGCGGCCTGCGCCTTGCCGCGGCCCTCGGCGACGGCCTCGGCGACGTTGGCGAACAGCACGGTCAGCCACAGCCACACGGCGATCGACCAGCCGAAGACCGAGGGGTGCAGCACGGCCAGCACGGTGGAGAACACCGAGCCGACCCAGACAGTGAACACGACGGGCTGGCGGACCAACCCCCGCGGGTCGAGCTTGCGGACGGCGCCGGCGAGCGCCGGCCTCCAGTCGATGGCGGGTGTCGCGGTCTCCGGAGCGGGTGCCCGGTCGAGCACGGGGGTGGTCATGACAGCCCTTCGGCGAGAGGCCCGAGTGCGAGCACCGGGAAGTAGGTGAGCCCGACGACCACGAGGACGACGGCGGTGAGCAGCCCGGCGAACAGCGGGCGGTGGGTGGGCAGGGTGCCGGCGGTGGCCGGGACCTTGCCCTGCGCGGCGAGCGTCCCGGCCAGCGCGACGACCAGCACGATCGGCACGAACCGGCCGAGGACCATTGCCAGGCCCAGCGCGGTGTTGTAGAAGGTGGTGTTCGCGCTCAGCCCGGCGAAGGCCGAGCCGTTGTTGTTGCCGGCCGAGGTGAAGGCGTAGAGCACCTCGCTCAGCCCGTGCGGGCCGCTGTTCAGCATCCCGGCCTGCCCGGCGGGCACCGCGATCGCGACTGCGGTGCCGACGAGCACGATGGCCGGGGTGGTGAGGATGAAGAGGCTGGCCAGGGTCATCTCCCGGCGGCCGAGCTTCTTGCCCAGGTACTCCGGCGTCCGGCCGACCATGAGGCCCGCGACGAAGACGGCGACGACGGCGAGCACGAGCATCCCGTAGAGCCCGGAGCCCACCCCGCCCGGCGCGACCTCGCCGAGCATCATGTTGAACAAGGCCACCATGCCGCCCAGCGGGGTGTAGCTGTCGTGCATGGAGTTGACCGCGCCGGTCGAGGTGAGCGTGGTGGCGGAGGCGAACAGCGCGGAGAGCGGGCCGCCGAAGCGGACCTCTTGACCCTCGGGCAGCGCCCCGGCCTGGAAGGCGCTGATCAGCGCCACCGAGATGCCGGCCAGCAGACCCATCACGCCGAGGATCGCCAGGCCCTGCCTGCGGTCCCCGACCATCCGGCCGAAGGTGCGCGGCAGCGAGAACGGGATGAGCAGCAGCAGGAAGACCTGGAACAGCGAGACCCACGCGGTCGGCCCCTCGAAGGGGTGCGCGGAGTTGGCGTTGTAGAACCCGCCGCCGTTGGTGCCCAGCTCCTTGATCGCCTCCTGCGAGGCGACCGGACCGCCCGGGACGAACTGGGACCCGCCGGCCAGGGTGGTGACGTCGCCGCCGGCGCGCAGGTTCTGCACGACCCCGCCGAGCACCAGGACCACGGTCGCGAGGACGGCGAGGGGCAGCAGCAGCCGGACGACGGAGCGGGTGATGTCGACCCAGGCGTTGCCCAGCCGGTCGGTGCCGCGGCGGACGAACCCGCGCACCAGCGCCACCAGCACGGCCAGGCCCACGGCGGCGGACACGAAGTTCTGCACCGCGAGGCCGGCCATCTGGACCAGGTGGCCCATCGTGGACTCGCCCGCGTAGCCCTGCCAGTTCGTGTTGGTCACGAAGCTGATGGCGGTGTTCCAGGCGCTGGACGGCTCGACCGGGGCCATCCCGTTGTCCAGCGGCAGCAGGCCCTGGAGCCGCTGCAGCGCGTAGAGCAGCAGGACGCCGACCAGCGAGAACGCCAGGATGCTGCGCAGGTAGGTGGGCCAGCGCTGCTCGGCGCCGGCGTCCACGCCGACGAGCCGGTAGGTCAGCCTCTCCACCCGCCAGTGCTGCTCCGAGGTGTAGACCCGGGCCATCCAGTCCCCCAGCGGCCTGTGCACCAGGCCCAGGGCGAGGACCAGGACGGCGACCTGGAGCCAGCCCGTCATCAGAACCGGTCCGGGAACAGCAGGGAGGCCAGCAGGTAGCCGGTCAGCCCGACCGCCACCGCCAGACCGACCCAGGTCTCGATCACAGCCGCTCCACCCCGCGCACGGCCAGGGCCAGCAGTCCGAAGACCGCCAGCGTGAGGAGCACGTAGACCACGTCGGTCACCGTTCGTCGCCTTCTCTCGTCCGCGGGGCCGGCACACCACCGGTCCCCTGCGGACCGCGACGCTAGGAGCGGCGGGCCCCGCCGCACCCGGCCTTGACGCGTCCTTGACGCCGCGCTGCGCTGCCCTTGACGCCGTCCTGACGGCCCGTGACCGGCGACACCGGAACCCGGTTGCGCGACCGCGCCACCCTGGAGGGGTGCGTGCGGTGTTCGAGCGGATGGTCGACCGGCGGCCCGTGGTGACGCCGGTGACCCGGGACGACGGCGTGGACTTCACCCTGCGCGGCGCCGGCGGCGGGGACGACCTGCCGCACGACCTGGTGCACCTGCTGGTGGAGACCGAGCTGGCAGCCCCCACGACGTCACCCCCGAGGGCGATCCTGACGCGACCTTGACGCCGGCCCCGGCCACCCCGCGGCCGGGCAGGGTGATCATGGGGCCATGGGCCGGGGCACGTTGCGCGTCTACCTGGGCGCCGCACCGGGCGTCGGGAAGACCTTCGCCGCGCTCGGCGAGGCACGCCGCCGCGCCGAGCGCGGCGCCGACGTCGTCGTCGGGGTGGTCGAGACGCACGGCCGGGACCGGACCGCCGCCCAGCTCGAGGGCCTGGAGGTGCTCCCCCGCGCCACGGTCACCCACCGCGGCGTGGCCCTCGCCGAGCTCGACGTCGACGGCGTGCTGGCCCGCCACCCCGAGGTCGTCGTCGTCGACGAGCTGGCGCACACCAACGCCCCGGGGTCGCGCAACGAGTTCCGCTGGCAGGACGTGCAGGAGTTCGTCGCCGCGGGCATCTGCGTGATCACCACGGTGAACGTGCAGCACCTGGCCAGCCTCACCGACGTCGTCGCGCAGATCACCGGCGTCACCCAGGGCGAGACGGTGCCCGACGAGGTGGTCCGCCGCGCCGACCAGGTCGAGCTGGTCGACATGTCGCCGGAGTCGCTGCGCCGCCGGCTGGCGCACGGCAACGTCTACCCGCCCGAGCGCATCGACGCCGCGATGGGCAACTGGTTCCGGGTCGGCAACCTCACCGCCCTGCGCGAGCTCGCGCTGCTGTGGCTGGCCGACCGGGTCGACGAGGGCCTGCGCCGGTACCGGGCCGAGCACGACATCGACCACGTCTGGGAGACCCGCGAGCGGGTCGTCGTGGCGCTGACCGGCGGCCCCGAGGGCGAGACGCTGATCCGCCGCGCGTCCCGGGTGGCCCGCCGGCAGGGCGACGGCGACCTGCTCGCGGTGCACGTGCTGCGCGCCGACGGCCTCACCGGCGCCTCCCCCGCCGCGCTGCGCGCCCAGCGGGCGCTGGTGGAGTCCCTCGGCGGCAGCTACCACCAGGTGGTCTCCGACGACGTCGCCGCAGCACTGCTGGAGTTCGCCCGCGGTGCCGACGCCACCCAGCTCGTCGTCGGCACCTCCCGGCGCAGCCGGTGGGCGCGGGCGCTCCGCGGCGGCGTGGGCGGCGCCGTCATCGCCGGGTCGGGCGAGATCGACGTGCACATCGTCACCCACTCCGCGGCGGGCAGCCGGGGTCTGCGGCTGCCCCCGCTCACCGGCGCGCTCACCGCCCGCCGCCGCTGGGCCGGCCTGGCCCTCGCCGTCGCCGGCATCCCCGTCGTCACCGCCGCGTGCCTGGCCGCCGGCACGGCGCTGTCGCTGGCCAGCGTGCTGCTGGTCTTCCTCCTGCTGGTGGTCGCCGTCGCCCTCGTCGGCGGGCTGGGGCCGGCGCTGCTGGCCGCGGTTGTCGGCGCCCTGGTCGAGAACTGGTTCTTCACCCAGCCCACCGGCCGGCTCACGGTCGCCCGGCTGGACGACCTGGTCGCGCTGGCCGGCTACCTGGTGGTGGCGGTCGCGGTGGCCACCGTGGTCGACCGGTCGGCGCAGCGGGCCACCGCCGCGGCGCGCTCCCGGGCGGAGACCGCGCTGCTGGCCTCGTTGTCCCGCTCGGTGCTGGCCGGCGGCGGGGGCATGCAGGCGATGCTGGAGAAGGTGCGGGAGGCCTTCGGGCTGCAGTCGGTGGCGCTGGTGGAGTCCGACGCCGTCGTCGGCTCGTGCGGCGACCCGGCCGGCGACGTCGCCACGGTGCCGGTCACCAACGGCCTGCAGCTGCAGCTCACCGGCCGGGACCTGGCCCCCGGTGAGCGGCGGGTGCTGGTCGCCTTCGCCGAGCAGGCCGCGGTCGCGCTGCAGCAGGGCCGGCTGGCCGAGGCCGCGGCCGAGGCCGACCGGCTGGCCGCCGGCAACAGCATGCGGACGGCACTGCTGGCCGCGGTCAGCCACGACCTGCGCACGCCGCTGGCCGGCATCAAGGCCGCCTCCTCCGCGCTGCGCTCCACCCAGCTGTCGCTCTCCGAGGCCGACCGCGCCGAGCTGGTCGAGACCGTCGACGAGTCCGCCGACCGGCTGGCCGGGCTGGTGGACAACCTGCTGGACATGAGCCGGCTGCAGGCCGGCGCCGTCACCCCGGTCACCGCCCCGGCCGACCTGGTCGGCGTGGTGCACCGCGCGCTGACCTGGCTCGAGGACCCCTCCCGGGTCACCGTCACCGCCCCCGACGACCTGCCGCCGGTGCTCGCCGACCCCGGGCTGCTGGAGCGGGTGGTGGCCAACCTGGTCGACAACGCCGCCCAGCACGCCCCCGCCGGCCCGCTCGCGGTCACCGCCGGCTGCCTGCCCGACCGGGTGGAGCTGCGCGTCGTCGACCGCGGGCCCGGGGTGCCGGCCGCGGACCGGGAGCGGGTGTTCGCCCCCTTCCAGCGCCTGGGCGACACCCCGTCCGGGCACGGCGTCGGGCTCGGGCTCGCCGTGGCCCGCGGGCTGACCGAGGCGATGGGCGGCACCCTGGACGCCGAGGACACCCCCGGTGGCGGGCTGACCATGGTGCTGTCGCTGCAGGTGGCCGCGTGAGCCGGGTGCTGGTCGTCGACGACGACGTGCAGCTGCTGCGGGCGCTGCGGATCACGCTGCGGGCGGCCGGCCACGAGGTGGTCACCGCCCCCGACGGCACCTCGGCGCTGCGCGAGGCCGCGGCCGCCCACCCCGACGTCGTCGTCCTGGACCTGGGGCTGCCCGACCTGGACGGCACCGAGGTGCTGGCCGGGCTGCGGCCCTGGTTCACCGGGCCGGTGCTGGTGCTCTCGGCCCGCTCGGACAGCCGGGACAAGGTCCACGCGCTGGACGCCGGTGCCGACGACTACGTGACCAAGCCCTTCGACATGGACGAGCTGCTGGCCCGGCTGCGGTCGCTGGTGCGCCGACGCCCCGACACCCCGGCCGAACCGGTGGTGGTCACCGACCACTTCACCGTCGACCTCGCCGCCCGGCAGGTGACCGTCGACGGCGTCCCGGTGCGGCTGACCCCGACGGAGTGGGCGCTGCTGAGCGAGCTGGTGCGCGCCCCCGGCCGGCTGGTGGGGCAGAAGCAGCTGCTGCAGTCGGTGTGGGGCCCGGCGTACGAGACCGAGACCAACTACCTGCGGGTCTACCTGGCCCAGCTGCGCCGCAAGCTCGAGCCCGACCCCGCCCACCCGCGCCACCTGCACACCGAGCCGGGGATGGGCTACCGCTTCACCCCGTGACGGGCCCGCCGCCGCTCCCCGTCCGGCGTTGATCAGGGAGGTTGATCGAACTCCGTCCTGGCTCGCCGATGCCGGTGAACCAGGACGCAGTTGGATCAGCTCCGGTGGGTTCAACCGGTCGTTGCATCACCGGTTGGTTGAGGGGCTGAGAGTAGGTCGTTGAGGGCTTCTGCGGGGGTTCTCCATCCGAGGGTCTGGCGGGGTCGTCCGTTGAGTTCGGCGGCGACCAC
>NZ_JAMXRZ010000259.1 GCF_024124375.1 Klenkia sp. PcliD-1-E | reverse complement strand
CTAATGGGGCTTACCGGGCCTCCCGTTGTCTGGAAGGTTCGGTGCCGGTAGCGGCCGGTGGGTCAGCACTCTCTTGGACTGGAACGCTCCTGATTCCTAGGCTCAGATCGTGCGCCCACCGGTCGTGAGGGGGCGTGACCGCTGATGGGATGACGTGCCCCGGGCGTTGCTCGGTGAGCACTTGGCCATTAGTCCGCTGGCTGTCTCCTCCACGCTGCCGACCGCGGTGGGTCGACTGGAGGGGGCGCGATGTTGTTCGTGGGGGATGACTGGGCCGAGGACCACCACGACGTGGAGGTCCAAGACGATCAGGGACGCCGGCTGGCGCGGGCCCGGTTGCCCGAGGGCATCGCTGGGCTGACCCGGCTGCACGAGCTGATCGCCGAACATCTGGGCGAGGACGATGTCGACCCGTTGACCGGGTTCGTCGCGCAGAACGTGGTGGTCGGGATCGAGACCGACCGCGGGACATGGGTGTCTGCGCTGGTCGCGGCCGGCTACCAGGTGTTCCCGCTGAACCCGGTGCAGGTGGCCCGCTACCGGGAACGGCATGGTGCCTCCGGGGCCAAGTCCGACCGCGGTGATGCCCACGTGCTGGCCGAGGTCGTCCGACTCGACCGGGCCCACCACCGGCCGATGGCCGGGGACAGCCCGCAGGTGGAGGCGCTGAAGATGGTCGCCCGGGTGCACCAGAGCGCGATCTGGGACCGCACCCGCCACGTCCTGCGGCTGCGATCGGCGTTGCGGGAGTTCTTTCCCGCCGCGCTGGAGGCTTTCACCGACCTGGCCGCCCCCGACGCCTTGGAACTGCTGGAGCGCGCCCCGGACCCGGCTCGAGCAGCCCGACTGTCCCGGTCGAAGATCACCGCTGCCCTGACCCGGGCCCGTCGCCGCGACCCCGAGACCAAGGCCGAGGTAATCCAGACGCTGCTACGAGCACCGGCGCTGCGCCTGGCACCGGAGATCGAGGCCGCCTACGCCGCGATCGTGGCCAGCCACGTCCGGCTCATCGCCTCACTCAACAGCGAGATCACCTCCCTGCAGGCGGTGGTGGCCGAGGGTTTTGGCCGGCACCCGGACGCTGAGATCGTGACCAGCCAGCCCGGGCTGGGAGCGGTACTGGGCGCCCGGGTGCTCGCCGAGTTCGGCGACGACCACGCCCGCTACGCCGACGCC
>NZ_JAMXRZ010000258.1 GCF_024124375.1 Klenkia sp. PcliD-1-E | reverse complement strand
CGGCCGGCCGCGGCCCTCGCACGCCGGGCGCGCCCGCGGCGCCACGGTCCCCCCGCGCGACCTGCGGGGCATGGCCGGGGCCGGTCCGGGTGCGGCCGAGACCTGGCTGCGGATCGGGCAGGCCCACGAGCGGGTGTCCCGCCGGCTGGACGGGGCCCTGCGCGCGCAGCACGGCCTCTCGCTGGCCGACCTGCGGTTGCTGCGGCTGGTCGACGCGGTGCACGGGGAGCGGATGTCGGTGGGTCGGCTCGCCGACGAGGTGGGCTCCTCGCCCGCCGGCGTCGGCCAGGCGCTGGCCCGGCTCGCCGAGGACGGCTGGGTGACCCGGGAGCGCAGCGCGACCGACCGGCGCACCACCTGCGCCCGGCTGACCGAGCGCGGCCGGGAGCGGATGGCGCAGGCCGGCCAGACCCACGACCAGCTGCTCGCGCACCTGCTCGGCGCGCTGGGCGCCGCGGCCGGCCCGGTCACCGATGCGCTGACCCGGCTCGGCGCGGCGGCCCGACCGCCCCGCTGACCTACTGCAGGTAGGTCTCCACCTGCGACTCCGGCCGCTCCGTGGCCCCGCCCGGGTCCTCGCCGTACTGCTGCTTGGCCCGGCGCTGGCGCAGCAGGTCCCACGCCTGGTCCAGGTGCCGCTCCAGCTCGGCCATCCGGGTGCGCTCGGCGTCCCCGTGCTCGTGGGCGCTGTCGCGCAGCCGGTGCTCCTCCTCCACCAGCTCGTGGATCCGGCCCAGGATGTCCTTCTCGTCCACCACTGCCTCCTCAGGCGTCGTCGTCCCCCCAGCGTCCCCCGCCCGGCGTCATCTGACGCCTCGGACCCGGAACCGGCCCCGTCCGGGTCCCCGCCGTCGCATGACGGCTCACCGGTCGGCGGCCGGCTACGCGGGGAGCCAGCCCTCCACGAAGGCGGCCAGCCGACGCTCCACCGCGCCGCCGGCGCGGCCCAGGGCCAGCAAGGCGGCCCGGTCCAGGGGCACGCGGACGGTGCGGCGCTCCTGCGGGCGGGTCACCACGGCGTGGCCGGCGGCGACCAGCTCGGGCCACGGGCGGTCCAGCTGCGCCCGGACGGCGTCCAGCGCGGCGGCGGTCGGGCCGGCGTTGCCCTCGACCATGGCGGTGACGAACGCCGGGTCGCTGCCCACCACCCGGGTCCCGCTGCCGAAGCTGCCCGCGGCCAGCGCGAGCGCCAGCGGGCCG
>NZ_JAMXRZ010000257.1 GCF_024124375.1 Klenkia sp. PcliD-1-E | reverse complement strand
GACCGCCAGGGCGGCGGGGCCGGTGACAGGGGCGAGCCGGCCGACCACCTCGGCGCGGTCGGCGGCGAGCACCCGCCCGTCGAGCACCGACGCGGCGGCCAGCGGCGAGGTCCCCGCGGGCAGGGGGTGACCGGCACCGGGGTCGCAGCAGGGGGCGGTGCAGTCGTAGTCGAAGCACCGGCCGTCGCGCACCAGCAGCGCCTCCAGCAGCGGGACGCCGCGCTCGGCGAGGCGCCGGGCGACGGCGTGCACCAGGTCGCGGTGCGGCAGGTCGGCGACCTCACCGGCGCCGTCCCGGGTGCGCAGCAGCCGCACCCCGACCGGGTCGAGGTCGCCGATCGGCAGGTCGAGCAGGTCCACCGGGTCCAGCTGGGCGACGTCGTCGGGGCCCTCGGTGACCACCACCGCGACGACGGCGGCCGGCGGTCGGTGGCCCAGCCGCCGGACCGCCTCCTCCGCGACGTCGTCGGCCTGGTGCCGGGCGGGGAGGTCCACCCGCAGCGTCACCCCCACCCGTCGGTGGCGGTCGCCGGTGAGCGCGACCAGGACGAGGGACTCCTGCGGTGGGAAGCCGAGCAGGTGCGGCAGCGCGGCGGCGAGCTCGGCACCGGTGCCGAGGTGGACGGGGTCGTCGAGGCTCATGCCGGTGACCCTCAGGCCTCCGCCGTGCCGGGAGCCCCCCACCGCTGGATCTGTGGACGGCGGTGCCGGGTGTGGACGACGGCCGGCACCCACGGCGTAGTCCTGCTACGGGCTCAGACATCCCATGGTCTGTGATGTCAAGCTGCGGCGGCGGTGAGTTGGGGCCAGGCGGTGTTCTCGTCGTAGTGGGTTCGGGTCTTCAGGCAGCCGTGGAGGATGCCGACGAGTCGGTTGCCGAGCTGGCGCAGTGCGGCGTGGTGCCCGGTGCCGCGCGCACGGAGGGCGTCGTAGTAGGCGCGGGCGCCCGGTGAGGCGGTGAGGGAGCAGAAGGCCCACCTGTGGGTGGCGTCGGCGAGGTGCTTGTTGCGGGCGTAGCGGGCCAACACGGCGCGTCGGGTGCCTGATGCTCGGGTGATCGGTGAGGTGCCGGCGTAGTTCTTGCGGGCCTCGGCGTCGGCGTAGCGGGCGTGGTCGTCGCCGAACTCGGCGAGCACCCGGGCGCCCAGTACCGCTCCCAGCCCGGGCTGGCTGGTCACGATCTCAGCGTCCGGGTGCCGGCCAAAACCCTCGGCCACC
>NZ_JAMXRZ010000256.1 GCF_024124375.1 Klenkia sp. PcliD-1-E | reverse complement strand
GGTGGGTTCAACCGGTCGTTGCATCACCGGTTGGTTGAGGGGCTGAGAGTAGGTCGTTGAGGGCTTCTGCGGGGGTTCTCCATCCGAGGGTCTGGCGGGGTCGTCCGTTGAGTTCGGCGGCGACCACCGCCAGGTCCGTGGGGGTGTGCACGCCCAGGTCGGTGCCTTTGGGGAAGTACTGGCGCAGCAGTCCGTTGGTGTTCTCGTTGCTGCCGCGTTGCCATGGTGAGTGCGGGTCGCAGAAGTAGATGGGCAGGTCAGCGGCCAGGGTGATCTGGGCGTGGCGGCGCATCTCCAGGCCTTGGTCCCAGGTCAGGGACAGCCGCAGGTGCTTGGGCAGCTGACCCATCGCGGCCACGATCGCCTCTTGCAGCGCCACCGGGTCGGGTTTTCTGGCGGGTAGGTGCAGCAGCAGGCAGAAGCGGGTGGTGCGCTCGACCAGGGTGCCGATGAAGGACCGGTTGGCTCGCCCGGCGATGAGGTCGCCTTCCCAGTGCCCGGGCACGGCGCGGTCTTCGACCTCGGCGGGCCGTTCACTGATCATGACCTTGCCGGGGATGCGGCGGTCGGGATCGGAGCGGGCGTCGGTGCGGCGGCGGGGGCGGCGGATGGCCCGCCCGGTGCGCAGGCAGGTGGTGAGTTCTCGGCGCAGCAGTCCGCGGCCTTGGATGTAGAGGGTCTGGTAGATCGCCTCGTGGGAGGCCCGCATCGCCGGCTCTTCGGGGAACTCCAGCGCCAGGCGCATGGCGATCTGCCGCGGGGAGTACCTGCGTTCCAGGTCGGCCTGCACCCGCTCCCGCAGCGGCTCGTGAGCCAGCTTCAGCGGCTTGGGCCGCGCCCCTCGGGCCTCGGCATCACGCTGGGCGGCCACCGCCCGGTAGGGCCGGCCCGGATGGGCCAGCGCCCACAGCCCCAGCTCGCGACTGACGGTGGAGGACGCCCGGCCCAGCCCAGCGGCGATCTGCCGGGCCGAGGCACCTGAGGCGATCCCGATCGCGATCTCCTCCCGCTCGGTCAACGACAGGAACCGACCCGAGGGATCATCAGTGGGCAGCGGTGGCACCCCGCCAGCTTCCCGGAACCAGCCCCGACCAGTCGCATCCCCGACCCGGGCCCGCTGAGAGGCTGACGCAACGGTCAGCCCCTCAGCGATCCCCGACCAGAACACCCGCATGTTCGCCCGAGTCGCCACGAGCCCCACCCCTCAGCTGGGGTGATGCAACGACCGGTTGACACCGAG
>NZ_JAMXRZ010000255.1 GCF_024124375.1 Klenkia sp. PcliD-1-E | reverse complement strand
CCCGGGGCGCGGCCCGCCGACCCACCAGGCCTGCGGCGCGGTGGGCAGCTGCCCGGCCGCGAGCAGGGCGCGGGTGAGCGTGCCGGCGTCGGCCAGCACACCCGGCCCGCCGGGCACCGAGGGGACGTCGGGCACCGTGCCGGTCAGCTGCGCCCGCAGCGCGGCGCCGCCGACGGTGAGGGAGAACGCGTCTCCGTCGTCCAGCCCGAGGTCGCCGGCGAGCCCGCCGGACAGCACGACCGGCAGCACCGTGGGCGACGGCGCCGGGGTCAGCACGACCCGTGCGGTCGCCAGGGCGAGACCGGTCGGGAACAGCCGTCCGGTCAGCTGCAGCCGATCCTCCGCCACCCGCGGGTCCAGCACGCCGCCGTCGGTCCCGGGTGCGGTGACCGACCAGCCGCCCGCCGCGCCCGGGAGCACCACGTCGACGGAGAGGGGCACGGTGCCCTCGGGGTCGCCGGTCACCTCGTCCACGGCGAGGTCCAGGACCACCCCGACCACGGCGCCGCCGGCCGGCACGGCGACCCCGGTGTCGTGGGGGGCGCCGTCCAGCGGGGTGGTCGCACCGGCGGCGACGACCGGCAGGTCCCCGGCCAGCAGCACGGTCGTCGTGACCGAGACCGGTTGCCGGCCCGCGCTGCCGCTGACCGAGACCGTGCCCGGTCCGGGCACACCGGCCGGCGCCGGCCCGGGGACCAGGCCGGCGGCGGCCGAGGCCCAGTCCTGTCCCTGGGGCAGCCGACCGCGCAGCACAGCCCCGGCCTGCGCCGTGTCCACCGCGACCAGCCGGGGTGCGGCGCCGTCGGTGCGCAGCACGGAGCCGAGGGACACCGCCCGCTCCAGCGCGGGGCTGACCGTGCCGCCGGTGGCCGCGCGCACCGCGGCGGCGTCCAACCCGTCGGCGGGGACGGCGAGGTCGGTGCCCACCCGCAGGTCGGCCTGGTCGGTGCGGGAGAAGGCCCAGGTGGCGTGCACCCCGGCGGCGGCCACGACCGCCGCGGTGGCCAGCACCAGCAGCGCGGCCGCGCCGGAGGCCGGCCCTCGGCGGGCCAGGTCACCGGCCACCAGCACCGGTCCGAGCCGCTCGCCGCGGACGGCCCGGCGGTCGGCCAGCCGGGCCAGCAGCGGCGGCAGCCGGAGCAGCAGCGCGGTGCCGGCGGCCAGCACCAGCACCGGTGCGACCACCAGCACCGGGTCGGCGCCCACCCGGTCGGTCAGGCCGGCCACCGCGACCACGGCGAGGCCG
>NZ_JAMXRZ010000254.1 GCF_024124375.1 Klenkia sp. PcliD-1-E | reverse complement strand
GCCGCCCTCGCCGACCGGCTCGCCGCCGAGTGGCACGGCACCCCGGGGCAGGGGGAGCGGGCCCGCCCGACGGTCGCGGTGCTGGCCCGCCGGCGCGCCCAGCTGCCCGGCATCGCGGCCGCGCTGCGCGAGCGGGGCCTGCCGGTGGAGGTCGTCGGACTGGGCGGCCTGCTGGACGTGCCCGAGGTCTCCGACGTGGTCGCCACCCTCACCGTCCTCGTCGACCCCACGGCCGGGGACGCGCTGGGCCGGCTGCTGACCGGCGCGCGGTGGCGCATCGGCCCGCGTGACCTCGCCGCGCTGGAGGCGCGGGCCCGGCAGCTGGTCCGCGAGCGCCACCCGGCCCCGGCCGGGGAGGCCGCCGCCGTCCCCGCGCCGGTCCCCGAGCGCAGCAGCATCGTCGAGGCGCTGGACGACCTCGGCGCGCCCGCGGCCTACTCCGCCGAGGGCCACCGGCGGCTGCGCCGGCTCGGCGGCGAGCTGGGGCAGCTGCGTGGCCGGCTGGGCGAGCCCCTGCCCGACCTGGTCGACGAGGTGGTCCGGGTGCTCGGCCTAGAGACCGAGCTGGCCAGCCACCCCGATGCCAGTCCCGGGGGTGCCCGCGCGCACCTCGATGCCCTGCACGCGGTGGCCGCGGAGTTCGCCGACCTCGCCGAGCTGCCCTCGTTGCCGGCGTTCCTGGGCTACCTGTCCGACGCCGAGGTCCGCGAGCGCGGCCTGGAGCCCGGCGAGGTCGCGGTCAACCCCGAGGCCGTCCAGCTGCTCACCGCGCACTCGGCCAAGGGCCTGGAGTGGGACGTCGTCGCCGTGCCCGGCCTGACCGTCGGCCAGTTCCCCAGCCGCACCGACACCGCCGACTCCTGGATCAACGACCCGGGCGCGGTCCCCGTCGACCTCCGCGTCACCGACCGCGCCGACCTGCCCCGGCTGCGGTTGCCGGTGCCCGGGTCGGGGGACCAGGCCCAGGTCCGCGACGCGCTGGCCGACTACGTCGCGGCGTGGAAGGACTTCGGCGCGGCCGAGGAGGTCCGCCTGGGCTACGTGGCCGTCACGCGGGCCCGGCGACTGCTGCTGTGCTCGGGCAGCTGGTGGCGCGACGGGGTCAAGCCCAACGGCCCCTCCAGCCTGCTGCTGGCCGTCCGGGAGGCCGTCGAGGCGGCCGGTCCCGGGCGGGGCGGGGTCGACACCTGGGCCGACCCGCCGCCCGACGGTGCGGCCAACCCCGCGCTGGCCGAGTGGCCGGTCGGGGTGTGGCCCGCCGACCCGCTCTCGGCCGGCCGGCGCCGCTCGCTGACGGCGGCCGCCGAGCTGGTC
>NZ_JAMXRZ010000253.1 GCF_024124375.1 Klenkia sp. PcliD-1-E | reverse complement strand
GGTGCCGCCACCACCGCGGCGACGGCCGCCGCCGGTGCCCTGGGGCTGCGGCGGGGCGACCGGGGCCGGCTCGACGTAGGGCGCCGCCGGGCCGGTCAGCGCGGGGATCTGCGGGGCGCCGGGGCGGACGGCGGTCACCTCGGGGGTGATGCCGGCCTGGCGGGCCAGCAGCCGGACCTCCCCGGCCTGGTCCGGGGTGGCGACGGTGACCACGGTGCCCCCGGCCCCCGCGCGGGCGGTGCGGCCCGAGCGGTGCAGGTAGGCCTTGTGCTCGGCCGGCGGGTCGACGTGGACGACGATCGCCACGTCGTCGACGTGGATGCCGCGGGCGGCGATGTCGGTGGCGCACAGCACCCGGGTGGAGCCGGTGGTGAAGGCCTCGAGGTTGCGCTCGCGGGCGTTCTGGCTGAGGTTGCCGTGCAGGTCGACGGCGGGGACTCCGGCGGCGGTGAGCTGCTTGGCCAGCTTCTTGGCCTGGTGCTTGGTCCGGGTGAACAGCACGGCCCGGTCCAGCCCGGACGCCAGCTCCTTCACCACCTGCGCCTTGTCGGCGGCCTCGACCCGGAAGACGTGGTGGGTCATGGTGGCCACCGGCGCCACGGCGGGGTCGACCGAGTGCGTGGTGGGCCGGTCCAGGTACCGCTGCACCAGGACGTCGACGCCGTTGTCCAGGGTCGCGGAGAACAGCAGCCGCTGGCCCACCTTCGGGGTGCGGTCCATCAACCGCTTGACGCCGGGCAGGAAGCCCAGGTCGGCCATGTGGTCGGCCTCGTCGAGGATGGTGATCTCGACGGCGGACAGGTCGCAGTGGCCCTGGCCGATGAGGTCCTCGAGCCGGCCGGGGCAGGCGATGAGCACGTCGACGCCGGCGGCCAGCGCCTGCACCTGCGGGTTCTGGCCCACGCCGCCGAAGACGACGGTGGTCCTCATGCCCACGGCCGTGGCCAGGGGGGTGACGACCGCGGCGACCTGGTTGGCCAGCTCGCGCGTGGGGACCAGGACCAGCGAGCGCGGCTTGCGGGGCTGCCGCTTCGTCGTCGAGGCGGCCAGCCGGGCGACCAGCGGCAGCGAGAAGGCCAGCGTCTTGCCCGAGCCGGTACGGCCGCGGCCCAGCACGTCCGTGCCGGCCAGGGTGTCGGGCAGCGTGGCCACCTGGATGGGGAACGGCGCGGTGATGCCCGAGGCGGTCAGCGCCTCCACCAGGGGGGCGGGGACGCCGAGCTCGGCGAAGGTGGTGTCGGTGGGCAGGACGGTCGCGGGTGCCTGCTGGGGCACGACCGGGGCAGCGGCCTCGGCGACGGGGGCGGCGGCCTGCTCCGGGCGGGGCCCGGTGCCCCGACCGCGGCCACCGCGGCGAC
>NZ_JAMXRZ010000252.1 GCF_024124375.1 Klenkia sp. PcliD-1-E | reverse complement strand
GGGCCGAGCCGGCGCAGCAGCTCCAGCGTCGGCGCGGGCGCGCGGGCGGGCAGCGGGCTGCGCTCCAGCGCGGTGATGGCCCGGGCCAGCCGAGCGGTGGGCCCGTTCGCCGCCGGGGTGGAGGCGTGCCCGCCCGCACCCTCGGCGACCAGCTCGACCGACGTCACGCCCTTCTCGGTCACCCCGACCACGGCCAGCGGCGCGGTGACCATCGGGAAGGCGCCCGAGGCGACGGCGCCGCCCTCGTCCAGGACGAACCACGGCCGGACGCCGCGCTCGCGCAGCACCTGCACGGCGTCGGCCGCGGTGGTCCCCGAGACCTCCTCGGTGGAGCCGAAGGACAGCCAGACGTCGCGGCTGGGTACGAAGCCCTCGGCGAGCAGCTCCTCGACGGCGCAGCAGATGCCGACCACGGAGCCCTTGTCGTCCAGGGTGCCGCGGCCCCAGACCATGCCGTCGTGGACCTCGGCGGCGAACGGCGGGTGCGTCCAGCCCTCCTGCACGGGGACGACGTCCAGGTGCGCCATGAGGACGACGGGATCGCCGGGGGTGCGGCCGGGCCAGCGCACCAGCAGGGCGTGCGGCTCGACGTCGGTCAGCTCCAGGCCGTGCAGGCGGGGGAAGAGCTCGGCGAGCGTCGCGCGCAGGGCGGTGAAGGGCGCGGGGTCGGTGCGGGCGGGGTCGCGGTCGGCCACGGTGGCGTGCCGGACGAGCGCCTGCAGGGCCAGCACCGCCGGGTGGTCCTCGGTCACCCGGCGGATGCTGTCACAGGCTGTGGGACACGCGACATCACGTGACGCAATGTCGGCGATTGCTTGGCGCGCCTTGTGCGGAGTGGCTACCGTGGCCGGGTCCGCCCGACCGGGGGGACGCCGTCGAGTCGCCACTGGTCTGGAGAGGCACAGGGCGAACCGGGGACCCAACCGCAGTTCTGGGGTGCATCCCCCGACCGGTCGCACGCGGCCGCGAAGGGGTAGGGCGACTTCCCGCTCGAACCCGTCAGCTAACCCGGTAGGCGGCATCGGAAGACCTCTTGGAGTGCCGCCGCATGGCGACCCCCTCATCCTCCGCGCGCGCCCGTCACCGGCGCGTGCCCACCCGCCGGCAGCGCCCGGTCCTCCTGCTCGGCGTCACCGCCACCGGGGCCGTGCTCGCCCACGTGCTGGTCGGGTCCGCGCCCGTCGCGCCGGTCGCCGCGGCCGAGCCGGTCAGCGTCGCCGCCGAGCTGGGCCTCACCGCGCAGACCGCACCCGACCTCGGCGAGCTGGCCGACCTGGCCGCCAGCCGCAGCAGCCGCGAGGACCAGCAGGCCGCCGCCGCCTCGGCGCAGGCCGCTGCCGACCAGGCGGTGCTGGACCAGCA
>NZ_JAMXRZ010000251.1 GCF_024124375.1 Klenkia sp. PcliD-1-E | reverse complement strand
GCGGCCAGGGCGAGGAGGCCCGCGGTCACGGCACCCCGAGCAGGTCGGCCAGCTCCCCGGCGGCGGGGACCGGCCCGCCGTCGGCACGCCAACCGGGGACCACCTCGACGAGGTCCCCGCGGCGGACCACCACGCCCAGCTCGGCCACCTGCCGGCCGGCAGGTCCGCGGCGCAGGTGCACGACCACCGACAGCGCGGCGGCGGCCTGGCTGTGCACCGCCGCCCGCCCCAGCCCGGCGGCCACCCCGAGGGCCTCCAGCCGGGCGGGGACGTCGGTGGCCCGGTTGACGTGCAGCGTGCCGCAGCCGCCGTCGTGGCCGGTGTTGAGCGCGGCCAGCAGGTCCACGACCTCGGCACCCCGCACCTCCCCCACGACGAGCCGGTCGGGCCGCATCCGCAGCGCCTGCCGGACCAGGTCCCGCAGCCCCACCGCGCCGACGCCCTCGACGTTGGGTGGGCGGGTGAGCAGCCGCACCACGTGCGGGTGGACCGGGTCCAGCTCGGCGGCGTCCTCGCACAGCAGCAGCCGCTCGGCGTGGTCGACCAGGCCGAGCAGCGCCGAGAGCAGGGTGGTCTTGCCGGTGCCCGTGCCGCCGGTGACCAGGAACGCTGCCCGGCGGCGGACCAGCCCGACCAGCAGCTCACCCGAGCGGCCCGGCAGCGCGCCGGCCGCGGCGAGCTCGGGCAGGCCCAGCCGGGCCCGCCGCAGCACCCGCAGCGACAGGCAGGTGCCCGACCCCGACACCGGGGGCAGGACGGCGTGCAGCCGGGTGCCGTCGGGCAGGCCGACGTCGACCCAGGGTGCGGCGTCGTCCAGCCGCCGGCCGGCGGAGGCGGCCAGCCGGACGGCGAGCCGGCGCACGGCGTCGTCGTCGGGGAAGACGACCCCGGTGCGCTCGAGCCCACCGCCGCGGTCGACCCACACCGCGCCGGGACCGACGACCAGGACGTCGGTGGTGCCCGGGCGGCGCAGCAGGGGTTCCAGGACCCCGGCGCCGGCGACCTCGTCGACCGCGGCGCGCACCGCGGTCAGCACGTCGCCGTCGCCGAGCAGGCCGCCGGCCTCCTGCCGCACGACGGCGGCGACCTCCGCCTGGCTCGGCACCCCGGGGACGACGCCCGCCAGCCGGTGCCGCACCCGTTCGACCAGCGGCTCAGCCACCGCTGACCGCCCGCTGCAGGCGGGGCAGCAGGCGGCGGACCACCTGGCCGAGCGGGGTGCGCGGCCCGGTCTGCGGCGGCTCGCCTCGTTCCCCGCGGGGCAGCGCGGACCGGTCGTGCACCAGCTCGGCGACCACCGGGCGGCCCAGCACGGCCCCGACCTCGCCCGCACCCAGCCCGCCCGGGCAAGTGCGCGCGACCAGCACCGCACGCGCCCATGCCGG
>NZ_JAMXRZ010000250.1 GCF_024124375.1 Klenkia sp. PcliD-1-E | reverse complement strand
GATGGTGCTTGGGCGTGTGTTGGGTAAGTCAAGTCCTCGGCCTATTAGTACCGGTCAGCTCCACACATTGCTGTGCTTCCACTTCCGGCCTATCAACCCGCTGGTCTGGGCGGGGGCCTTACCCCACGAGGGGTGAGAGACCTCATCTTGAAGCGAGCTTCCCGCTTAGATGCTTTCAGCGGTTATCCCTGCCGAACGTAGCCAACCAGCAGTGCTCCTGGCGGAACAACTGGCACACCAGAGGTTCGTCCGTCCCGGTCCTCTCGTACTAGGGACAGCTCTTCTCAAGTCTCTTACGCGCACGGCGGATAGGGACCGAACTGTCTCACGACGTTCTAAACCCAGCTCGCGTACCGCTTTAATGGGCGAACAGCCCAACCCTTGGGACCTACTCCAGCCCCAGGATGCGACGAGCCGACATCGAGGTGCCAAACCATCCCGTCGATATGGACTCTTGGGGAAGATCAGCCTGTTATCCCCGGGGTACCTTTTATCCGTTGAGCGACACCGCTTCCACATGCCGGTGCCGGGTCACTAGTCCCAGCTTTCGCTCCTGCTCGACCCGTCGGTCTCACAGTCAAGCTCCCTTGTGCACTTGCACTCGACACCTGATTGCCAACCAGGCTGAGGGAACCTTTGGGCGCCTCCGTTACATTTTGGGAGGCAACCGCCCCAGTTAAACTACCCACCTGACACTGTCCCTGATCCGGATCACGGACCGAGGTTAGACATCCAATTCGACCAGAGTGGTATTTCAACGACGACTCCACGAACACTGGCGTGCCCGCTTCACAGTCTCCCACCTATCCTACACAAACCGAACCGAACACCAATATCAAGCTATAGTGAAGGTCCCGGGGTCTTTCCGTCCTGCCGCGCGTAACGAGCATCTTTACTCGTAGTGCAATTTCGCCGAGCCTGTGGTTGAGACAGCTGAGAAGTCGTTACGCCATTCGTGCAGGTCGGAACTTACCCGACAAGGAATTTCGCTACCTTAGGATGGTTATAGTTACCACCGCCGTTTACTGGCGCTTGAGTTCTGAGCTTCGCCACTCAACGTAGCTAACCCGTCCCCTTAACGTTCCAGCACCGGGCAGGCGTCAGTCCGTATACATCGTCTTTCGACTTCGCACGGACCTGTGTTTTTAGTAAACAGTCGCTTCTCACTGGTCTCTGCGGCCACCCACCGCTACCCACCGCTAGGGTGTTGACGATGCGTGGCCCCCCTTCTCCCGAAGTTACGGGGGCATTTTGCCGAGTTCCTTAACCACAGTTCGCTCGATCGCCTCGGTATTCTCTACCTGACCACCTGAGTTGGTTTGGGGTACGGGCCGCTCGGAACTCGCTAGAGGCTTTTCTCGGCAGCATAGGATCATCCCATTCGCCTCATTCGGCTATGCGTCAGGCCTCACCCAC
>NZ_JAMXRZ010000024.1 GCF_024124375.1 Klenkia sp. PcliD-1-E | reverse complement strand
ACCGAGCCCGCCGCCGACGTCGACGGCCCGGCCCTGGAGTCGGTGCGCCGCCGCCGGGTCGTGGACCGGCTGGCCCGCCGGATCGTCGCGGGCCAGCGCTCCACCGTCGTCCGGCCGGTGCTCGAGCCGCTGGCCGCGCTGCACCGGCAGAGCCACCCCAAGGCCGACCTCGCCCTGCTGCAGCGCGCCTACGACGTCGCCGAGGCCGCGCACGCCGCCCAGAAGCGCAAGTCCGGCGACCCCTACATCACCCACCCGCTCGCGGTGGCCACCGTGCTGGCCGGCTTGGGCATGGACACCACCACCCTGGTCGCCGCGCTGCTGCACGACACCGTCGAGGACACCGGGGTCTCGCTGGAGTCCATCGTCACCGACTTCGGGCCCGAGGTCGCCCACCTCGTCGACGGCGTCACCAAGATCGACAAGGTGCAGTTCGGCGACGGCGCGCAGGCCGAGACCATCCGCAAGATGATCGTGGCGATGGCCCGCGACCCCCGCGTGCTGGTCATCAAGCTCGCCGACCGGCTGCACAACATGCGCACGCTGCGCTTCCTGCCGCCGGAGAAGCAGGAGAAGAAGGCCCGCGAGACGCTGGAGATCCTGGCCCCGCTGGCCCACCGGCTGGGCATGAACACCATCAAGTGGGAGCTCGAGGACCTCGCGTTCGCCACGCTCTACCCCAAGCGGTACGACGAGATCGTCCGGCTGGTCGCCGAGCGCGCACCCTCCCGCGACACCTACCTGGCCGAGGTCACCAGCGCGGTCACCGAGCAGCTCAAGGGCGCGAAGGTCGAGGCCACCGTCACCGGCCGGCCCAAGCACTACTACTCGATCTACCAGAAGATGATCGTCCGCGGACGCGACTTCACCGACATCTGGGACCTCGTCGGCATCCGCATCCTGGTCGAGTCGGTGCGCGACTGCTACGCCGCGCTGGGCATCATGCACGCGCACTGGCAGCCGGTGCCCGGTCGCTTCAAGGACTTCGTGGCGATGCCGAAGTTCAACATGTACCAGTCGCTGCACACCACGGTGATCGGCCCGCAGGGCAAGCCCGTGGAGCTGCAGATCCGCACCCACGACATGCACCGCACCGCCGAGTACGGCATCGCCGCGCACTGGAAGTACAAGGAGAAGGCCAAGGGCGGGGTCGCCGCCGGGCCGCGTCCGGGCACGGCCGGTGACGACATGCTGTGGCTGCGCCAGCTGCTGGACTGGCAGCGCGAGGCGCAGGAGCCCGGCGAGTTCCTGGAGACGCTGCGCTACGACCTCGGTCCGCAGGAGGTCTTCGTCTTCACGCCCAAGGGCGACGTGATGAGCCTGCCGGACAACTCCACCCCGGTGGACTTCGCCTTCGCGGTGCACACCGAGGTCGGCTACCGATGCATCGGCGCGCGGGTGAACGGGTCGCTGGTGTCGCTGGACTCGAAGCTGTCCAACGGCGACACCGTCGAGGTCTTCACCTCCAAGTCCCCGACCGCCGGGCCCAGCCGCGACTGGCTGGAGTTCGTCGGCTCCTCCCGCGCCCGGACCAAGATCCGGCAGTGGTTCACCAAGGAGCGCCGCGAGGACGCCGTCGAGGCGGGCAAGGACGCGCTCACCAAGGCCATGCGCAAGGCCGGCCTGCCTCTCCAGCGCCTCATGGGCGGCGAGGCGCTGGCCACCCTCGCAGCCGACCTGCACCACCCCGACGTCAGCGCGCTGTACGCCGCGGTGGGGGAGAGCCGGGTCTCGGCGTCCTCGGTCGTGGAGAAGCTGCTGGTGGCCCTCGGCGGCTCCGAGGGCGCCACCGAGGACATCGCCGAGACCGCCATCCCGGCCCGACGCTCGGTGGCCCGCAGCGCCGGCGGGGACCCCGGCATCGTCGTCACCGGCATGGACGACGTGTGGGCCAAGCTCGCCAAGTGCTGCACCCCGGTGCCCGGCGACGACATCCTCGGCTTCGTCACCCGCGGCGGCGGGGTCAGCGTGCACCGCACCGACTGCACCAACGCCGCGGACCTGCAGCGCAAGCCCGAGCGGCTCGTCGAGGTCGCCTGGGCCGCGCAGCCCGGCGCGGTGTTCCTGGTCGCCATCCAGGTCGAGGCACTGGACCGGCACCGGCTGCTCTCCGACGTCACCAAGGCCCTCGCCGACGAGCGGGTCAACATCCTCTCGGCGTCGGTGCAGACCAGCCGCGACCGGGTGGCGGTCAGCCGGTTCACCTTCGAGCTGGCCGACCCCGCGCACCTGGGCGCGGTGCTGCAGACCGTGCGCAACGTGGACGGCGTCTTCGACGTGGAACGGGTGACGGCGTAACCAGCGGCGCGGGGGCGCCGTCCCGCCTGGTCGGCGTCGACGTCGCCCGGGGGCTCGCCGTGCTGGGCATGTTCGGGGCGCACCTGCTGGCCACCGACGACCTGGTGTGGACCGACCCGGGCACCTGGTCCGGGCTGGTGGACGGCCGGTCCTCGATCCTGTTCGCGGTGCTCGCCGGCGTCTCGGTCGCCCTGCTGACCGGGCGCACGGCGCCACCGGCCGGGGAGGCGCTCGTGCGGGCCCGGCTGGTCGTGCTCACCCGGGCCGCCCTGCTGCTGGTGGCCGGTGGCCTGGTGCAGCTGCTGACCACCGGCGTGTACGTGATCCTCGAGTTCTACGCCGTGCTGCTCGCGCTGTGCGTGCCGCTGCTGACCTGGTCGCCGCGCCGGCTGTTCGCGCTCGCCGCGGGGTGGGTGGCGGTGGTCGTCCCGCTGTTCCACCAGCTGCTGCTGCCCTGGGTCGCCGCCGGCCCCGGCGGCGGGGTGCTCGGTGAGCTGGCCGTGACCGGCTACTACCCGGTGGTCGTCTGGGCGGCGTTCGTCGTCACCGGGCTGGGTGTCGGGCGGCTGGACCTCACCGCGGCCGGCACCCGGGTGCGCCTGGCCGGCGCCGGCCTCGGGCTGGCCGTGGTCGGGTACGGGGTCGGGCCCCTGCTGGGCGTGCGGGCCGACCCCGCCGTCCCCGGGTTCGTGCTGCAGGAGGGCGCGACGTCCTGGCGGGACCTGGTGCCGGCCGCCGACCAGCTGCTGGTGGCCGACCCGCACAGCGGGTCGGTGGCCGAGGTGGTCGGGTCCGGCGGGTTCGCCCTGCTCGTGCTGGCCGGGTGCCTGTGGCTCGCCGACCGGGTGCGGCCGGTGCTGGTCCCGCTGGCCGCCGTCGGCTCCATGCCGCTGACCGCCTACTGCGTGCACCTGCTCGGGCTCGCCGCCGGCGGTGACCGCTCGGCGCTGACCGCGGACCAGCGCTGGGCGGTCTACCTGGTCTTCGCGGTGACCGCCCTCGTGGCGTGCACCGCCTGGTCCCGGCTGGTCGGGCGGGGTCCGCTGGAGCAGGTCGTCGCCGCGGTCACCGGCCGGGCGGTGGCCGCCGGGCCGCGGGTCAGGCGGCCGGGGTGACTCCGGTGATGGTGACCGGGGTGGCGGGGGCGCCGTCCTGGCTGCCGTCCGCGACACCGCCCGCGGCGACGGTGTCCAGCACGCCCAGGCCGGCGTCGCCGATCGAGCCGAAGACGGTGTAGCTCGGCGGGAGCTGGCTGTCGCCGTAGACCAGGAAGAACTGGCTGCCGTCGGTGCCCTGTCCGCTGTTGGCCATGGCCAGCACGCCGCGGCTGTAGGTCTCGCTGCCCGAGGTGGCGGTCGGGAAGGTGTAGCCGGGGCCGCCGGTACCGGTGCCCGACGGGTCCCCGCACTGCAGCACCTGCAGACCCTCGGAGGTGGTCAGCCGGTGGCAGGGGGTGCCGTCGAAGTAGCCCTGCGAGGCCAGCGACGTGAAGCTCTCGGCCGCGCAGGCGCCGGGGCCGGAGAAGTCCAGGGTGACCGGGACGTCGCCGGCGCTCGTGGCGATGGTCTCGGCCTGCTGCCCGGTGGGCAGGTCGCCCGAGGGGGCGTCGACGGCGAAGGAGCCGGCACTGCCCTGCGCGTCGTAGGTGTAGGTGCAGGACCCGGCGGTGGTGGTCTGCCCGGCCCGCTCGGCGCCGGGGCCAGCGGTGGGGGCGGCCGCCGAGCTGGTCGAGGTGGCGTCGGCGGTGGCGGTGGTGTCGTCGTCCCCGCCGATGCCGGTGATCAGCAGCGCGGCGCCCACGACGACCACGACGGCGGCCACGGTGGCCCCGACCAGCAGGTTGCGGCGGCGCTTGCGCTGCTGCGCGGCCCGCCGCTCCAGCTGCCGCTGCAGGTGACGCTGGGCGGACTGACGGCGCTGCTTGTTGCTGACCACGAGGGGGCAGTCTAGGCGGGCCTCACTGGCGACCTGCTGGGACGCCGATCGGGACGCCGGACGTGTCGGCGGTGCCACGTACCCTGCTCGGGTGCTCATCCGCTCGTTCCCCGCCGGGGCATTCGGTACGAACTGCTACGCGGTGGCCACCGGTCCGCGCGCCGAGTGCGTCGTCGTCGACCCCGGCATGGACGCCGTCGAGCCGCTCGCGCGGATGCTGGCCGACGACGGCCTGAAGCCGGTCGCCGTCGTGCTCACCCACGGGCACCTGGACCACACCTTCTCGGTGCTGCCGGTCTGCGACGGCTACGACATCCCCGCCTACCTGCACCCCGACGACGCCGGCATGCTCGCCGACCCGGTCCGCTGGCACGGCCCGCAGCTGGCGCCCCTGGTCTCCGGGGTGCGGCTGCCCGACCCGGCCGACGTGCTGACCCTCGAGGACGGCGCCACCGTGTCGCTGGCCGGCGTCGACCTGGTCGTGCGGCACGCCCCCGGCCACACGCCGGGCTCGGTGATGTTCTCCCTGGACCTGGACGACGCCCCGGGGCTGCTGGCCGGCGACGTGCTGTTCGCCGGCTCCGTGGGCCGGGTCGACCTGCCCGGTGGGTCGTGGGAGTCGATGCTCGGGTCGCTGCGCGACGTCGTCCTGCCGCTGGACGACGCCACCGTCGTCCTCCCCGGTCACGGCCCGGCCACGACCATCGGGCGGGAGCGGGCCACCAACCCCTACCTGGCCGAGGCCGCCGCCGCACCGAGGGGGCGGGGGCTGTGAGCGACGTCCAGCGCGCCCCCAAGGGCACCTTCGACCGGCTGCCCCCCGACTCGGCCACCTACCTGGCCGTGCGCGACGGGCTGGTCGCCCCGCTGCTGACCGCCGGCTACGGCTACATCGAGACCCCGGTCTTCGAGGAGACCGCGGTGTTCTCCCGCGGCGTGGGCGAGTCCACCGACGTCGTGTCCAAGGAGATGTACACCTTCGACGACCGCGGCGGCCGCTCGCTGACCCTGCGGCCGGAGTTCACCGCCGGGGTCATGCGGGCCTTCATCGAGCACCGGCTCTTCGCCGGCGCCCTGCCCGCGAAGCTGTGGACGGTCGGGTCGGCGTTCCGCTACGAGCGGCCGCAGGCCGGCCGCTACCGGCACTTCACCCAGGTCAGCGTCGAGGCCCTCGGCGTCGACGACCCCGCCCTGGACGCCGAGCTCGTGGCCCTCGCCGACGCCGGTTTCCGCGGCCTCGGGCTCACCGACTACGACCTGCAGCTGACCTCGCTGGGCGACGCCACCTGCCGGCCGCAGTACCGCGAGCTGCTGGTGGACTTCCTGGCCGGCCTGGACCTCGACGAGGAGACCCGGGCGCGGGCCGCGATCAACCCGCTGCGGGTGCTGGACGACAAGCGGCCCGAGGTGCAGGCCCAGCTCGCCGACGCCCCGCTGATGGTCGACCACCTGTCCGAGGGGACCAGGGCGCACTACGACGCCGTGCGCCAGCACCTGTCCGACCTCGGGGTGACCTGGGTCGAGGCGCCCCGCCTGGTGCGCGGGCTGGACTACTACACCAAGACCACCTTCGAGTTCGTGCACCGCGGCCTGGGCGCGCAGGCCAGCATCGGCGGCGGCGGGCGCTACGACGGGCTGTCCGCGGCCCTCGGCGGCCCTGACCTCTCGGGCATCGGCTACGCCGTCGGGGTGGACCGCACCCTGCTCGCCGTGCAGGCCGAGGGCCTGGACGTCCCGGTCACCGGCGGCACGGACGTGTTCGTCGTCCACCTGGGCGCCGACGCCAAGCGGTTCGCCGTCCGGCTGGTCGGGCAGCTGCGGGCCGCGGGCGTCGCCGCCGACACCGTCTACGGCGGCCGCGGGCTCAAGGGCGCCATGAAGGCCGCCGACCGCTCCGGCGCCGCACGCGTGGTCGTGGTGGGGGAGCGCGACCTGGCCGAGGGCGTCGCCCAGGTGAAGACGATGGCCACCGGCGAGCAGGTCGCCGTCCCCCTCGGTGAGCTGGCCGACCGCCTGCGTGCGAGCGTGTGAGCATGGAAACCCGCCCCCTGGGCCGCACCGGCGCGTCCGTCTCCGTCGTCGGCCTCGGCACCTGGCAGCTCGGCGCCGACTGGGGCGACGTCGACGACGCCACCGCCCGCCAGGCTCTCGACACCGCCCTGGACGCCGGGGTCACCCTGCTGGACACCGCCGACGTCTACGGTGACGGCCGCTCCGAGCAGCGCATCGCCGCCGCCCTGGCCGACCGCGGCGGCGACCGGCCGTTCGTGGCGACCAAGGCCGGGCGCCGGGCCGACCCCTTCGTCGCCGAGACCTACACGCCCGAGAACCTGCGGGCCTGGGTCGACCGGTCGCGCCGCAACCTCGCCGTCGACACCCTCGACCTGGTGCAGCTGCACTGCCCGCCGCCCGCCGTCTACTCCGACCAGCGCGTCTACGACACCCTCGACGGGTTCGTCGCCGACGGCTCGGTCGCCGCCTACGGCGTCTCCGTCGAGACGGTGGCCGAGGGCCTGACCGCGCTGGAGCACGAGGGCGTGCAGTCCATCCAGGTCATCCTCAACGTCTTCCGCCGCAAGCCGCTGGAGGAGCTGCTGCCCGCCGCCGCCGCAGCACGGGTCGGCATCCTGGCCCGGGTGCCGCTGGCCTCCGGCCTGCTCACCGGCCGGTTCACCGAGGACACCACCTTCGGCGCCGACGACCACCGGCAGTTCAACCGCAACGGCGAGGCCTTCGACGTCGGCGAGACCTTCGCCGGGGTGCCCTACGAGGTCGGCGTCGCGGCCGCCCGCGAGTTCGTCGAGGTCGCCGGCGACCGCACCCCCGCCCAGGTCGCGCTGCGCTGGATCATCCAGCAGCCCGGCGTGACCGCCGTCATCCCCGGCGCCAGCAGCGTGCGGCAGGCGGCGTCCAACGCGGCCGCCGCGGACCTGCCCCCGCTCACCGACACCGAGCTGGCCGACCTCGAGCGGCTCTACGACGAGCGCATCCGCACCCACGTCCACTCCCGCTGGTAACCCTGAGAGGCACTTCCTTGTTGCGCACCCACGACGCCGGCACCCTCCGGGCGTCCGACGCCGGAACCACCGTCACCCTCGCCGGCTGGATCGCCCGCCGTCGCGACCACGGCGGGGTGGTCTTCCTCGACGTCCGCGACGGCTCGGGCTACGCCCAGGTCGTCGTCCGCGAGGAGGAGGCGCACGCGCTGCGCAACGAGTTCTGCGTGCTCGTCACCGGTGAGGTGCAGCGCCGGCCCGAGGGCAACGAGAACCCCGAGCTGCCCTCGGGCGAGATCGAGGTCGTCGCCTCGACGCTGCAGGTGCTCTCGGCGTCGGCCCCGCTGCCCTTCCCGATCGAGACCGCGCAGGCCGCCGGGGACGACGTCCGCTACGCCCACCGCTACCTCGACCTGCGCCGTCAGGGCCCGGCCTCGGTGATGAAGCTGCGCAGCGAGGTCAACCGGGTCGCCCGCGGCGTCATGGCGGGCCTCGGCTTCACCGAGGTCGAGACCCCGTCGCTGACCCGCTCCACCCCCGAGGGCGCCCGCGACTTCGTCGTCCCGGTCCGGCTGCAGCCCGGCTCCTGGTACGCCCTGCCGCAGTCCCCGCAGCTGTTCAAGCAGCTCCTGATGATCGGCGGGCTGGAGCGGTACTACCAGATCGCCCGCTGCTTCCGGGACGAGGACTTCCGCGCCGACCGGCAGCCGGAGTTCACCCAGCTGGACTTCGAGATGAGCTTCGTCGACCGGGACGACGTGCTCGACGTCGCCTCGGCCGTGGTCACCGCGCTCTGGCGCGAGCTGGCCGACCACGAGGTGGGCGAGATCCCGCGGATGACCTACCGCGAGGCGATGGACCGGTTCGGCTCCGACAAGCCCGACACCCGCTTCGGGGTCGAGCTGACCGAGCTGACCGACTTCTTCGCCGAGACCCCGTTCCGGGTGTTCCAGGCGGCCTACGTCGGCGCTGTCGTGATGCCCGGCGGCGGCTCGCAGCCCCGGCGCACCTTCGACGCCTGGCAGGACTGGGCCCGCTCCCGCGGCCACAAGGGACTGGCCTACGTCACCGTCGCCGAGGACGGCACGCTCGGCGGCCCGGTCACCAAGAACATCTCCGACACCGAGCGCGCGGGCCTGGTCGCCGCCGTCGGCGCGCAGCCGGGCGACTGCATCTTCTTCGCCGCCGGCCCCCGCCGGCCGGCCCAGGAGCTGCTCGGCGCGGCGCGCAACGAGATCGCCAAGCGGCTGGAGCTGGTCCCCGAGGGCTCGTGGGCGTTCCTGTTCGTCGTGGACTTCCCGATGTTCGAGGAGACCGAGGACGGCGGGTGGACCTTCATGCACCACCCCTTCACCTCGCCGACCCCCGAGTGGCGGGAGCGGTTCGCCGAGGACAAGGGCGCGGCGCTGTCCGACGCCTACGACCTGGTGATCAACGGCAACGAGTGCATGTCCGGCTCGGTCCGCATCCACGACGCGGCGCTGCAGGAGCGGGTGTTCGAGACCCTCGGCATGTCCACCGAGGAGGCCCGGGACCGGTTCGGCTTCTTCCTGGAGGCCTTCGCCTACGGCCCGCCGCCGCACGCCGGCGCCGCGCTGGGCTGGGACCGCCTGGTCGCGCTGCTGGCCGGGGTGGAGTCCATCCGCGAGGTCATCGCCTTCCCCAAGACCGGGGCCGGCTACGACCCGCTCACCGGCGCCCCCACCCCGATCAGCGCCGCCCAGCGCAAGGAAGCCGGCATCGACGCGACGCCGGAGACTCACCCGTAGTTGATCATCGTCATCCGCAGCTGAGGACACGCCCCCGTGGGCGTGCCCGGCCTGCGGATGACGATGATCAACAGTGGCTGGGGTGCTGGGGTGCTGGGTAACGTGCGGCACATGCTGCGCGCCCGCACCCTGCTCGGTCCCGGTCCCTGCAACCCCTACCCGGAGGCCACCGTCGCCCTCGGGCAGCCGCTGCTGGGCCACCTCGACCCGCTGTTCCTCCAGGTGCTCGACGAGACCTCGGACCGGCTGCGCACCGTGTTCGGCACCGTGAACCGGCGCACCCTGCCGCTGTCGGCCACCGGGTCGGCTGGCATGGAGGCCGCCTTCGTCAACACCGTGGGGCCCGGCGACGTCGCCGTGGTCGCCGTCAACGGGCTGTTCGGCCAGCGGATGGTCGACGTCGCCTCGCGCACCGGCGCCGAGGTGGTCGCCGTCGAGCACGAGTGGGGCCAGCCGGTCGACGCCGAGCGCGTGCTCGCCGCGCACCCCTCGCCCAAGGTCATCGCCGCCGTGCACGCCGAGACCTCCACCGGCGTGGAGTCCGACATGGCGGCGCTCGGCGCCGGCAAGGGCGACGCGCTGCTCATCGCCGACTGCGTGACCTCCCTCGGCGGGATCCCGGTCGAGCTGGACGCGTGGGGCGTGGACATCGCCTACTCCGGCTCGCAGAAGTGCCTCGGCGTCGCCCCCGGCCTGGCGCCGTTCACGATCTCCGACCGGGCCTGGGAGCGGCGGATCACCAAGCCGCAGTCCTGGTACCTCGACCTCGGCATGCTCGGCGGGTACGCCGGCGAGGCCGCGGGCTCGGGCGGGCGGACCTACCACCACACCGCGCCCACCGGCATGGTCGTCTCGCTGCACGCGGGCCTGGGCCGGGTGCTGGAGGAGGGCCTGCCCGCCGTGCACGCCCGGCACGCCGCCGCCGGCGGGGCGCTGCAGGCCGGTCTGGTCGAGCGCGGCATGCGCTTGTTCGCCGCTGAGGGCCACCGGCTGCCCGAGCTGACCACGGTCTGGGTGCCCGACGGCGTGGACTCCGCGGGCGTGCGCAAGCGGTTGCTGGAGGAGTACTCCATCGAGATCGGCGGCGGGGTGGGCGAGTTCGCCGCGACCGTGTGGCGGATCGGGATGATGGGCCACAACGCCCGCCCCGACACCGTCGCCCTGGTGCTGGCCGCGCTGGACGACGTCCTCGCCTGAGCCCTTCGTCCGTGCGCCTCCCGCAGTTGATCATCGTCCGCTGCAGGCCGGACACGCCGCACCCCGGCGCGTCCCACCCGCGGATGGCGGTGATCAACGGGGGCGGGGCGGGGGCTGCCAGCCGCGGCTGACCAGGGCGCGGCGGCAGCGGTCGACCACCGTTCGCCGGTTGCGGTGGCGGTTGGCGAAGCGCAGCACCAGCCAGCCGTCGGCGGCCATCAGCGAGTAGCGGTCGATGTCGCTGTCGAACTGGTCGGCCTCGGCATGGTGGCGGCCCTCGTACTCGCCCAGCACCTTCCACGCCTCCCAGCCGAGGTCGCCGTGGGCGACCACCTCGCCCCTCGCGTCGCGGACCGGCACCTGCAGCTCGACCGGGGGCAGGTCGCTGTCGATGAGCCACCACCGCACCTGGCTCTCTGGGCGCGACATCGCCCGGCCGTCCAGGTGGGGGGCGACCGCACGGGCCCGGACGACGCCTCGCGTGCGGCCCGCGCGGGTCAGCCGTGCCGCCAGTTCCGCGGGGTCCAGGGTGCCGGCCCGGAGCAGTGCATCGCCCACCGCGCACAGCTCGTCGGCCGACATCGCCGCGGCGCAGTCGAGGAAGGTCTGGGCGCCGCTGGTCACGCGCAGGCCGTCGACGACCACCACGTCGTCGGCGGCGAGCGAGCGGGTGCGGGTGACGACCTCGGCGCGCTGCGGTAGCACCCGGCGCGGGGTGAGCGCGATCGTCGGTCGGGCCGGCAGGTCGACGTGCGCCCCGAGCAGGTGTGCGGCGGCGAGGTGGCTGTAGGCGGCGTCGGGCGGCAGGCCCTGGGCCAGCAGCGCGAGGCGTTCGCGGGCGTCGACCGCGTCGGGCAGCTGGACCCAACGGTCGTGTGCCAGGTGCAGCCAGTCGGCGCCCTGCCGCCGACCGCGGCCGGCGCCGAGGGCGGTGGCCTGCGCGGCGGTGACGACGTGGGGTGGCTGCACCCCTCGACCGTGCCGCCAGGAGCGGGCGCACGGCCGCCGTCCGCCCCATCTGTGGACAGGGCCAGCGGGTGTGGACGCCCGCCAGCGGCTCGCGCGCAGGTCTGCTAGCCGTCCACCCCGCGTTGATCATCGCCAGGTGCAGGTGGGACAGGCCGGGAATCAGCGCGTCCCACCTGCCGATGGCGATGATCAACTGCATGGGTGGGGTGGGGTGGGGCAGGGGTCAGGTGGCGGTGTTGAGCCTCGCGAGTTGCTCGGGGCTCAGCTGGACGTGGGTGGCTGCCGCGCTGTCCTGGATGGAGCGCGGCTTGCTGGCGCCCGGGATCGGGATGACGACGTCGGCCTGGGCGAGGTGCCAGGCCAGCGTCACCTTGTAGACCGACACGCCCAGCTCGCCGGCCACCGCGGCGAACTCCGCCGCCGTCGAGGCCAGCGAGCCCGCCCCGCCCATCCCGCCGAACGGGCTCCACGGCAGCCAGGCCAGACCGGTGGCCGCGCAGTGCGCGAGCTCGTCGGCCGAGGACCGGAAGCCGGGGGAGAACTGGTTCTGCACGCTCACCAGGGCGTCGCCCAGGATCGCCCGGGCGGCGTCGATCTGGCCGACGTCGGCGTTGGAGATGCCGACCATCCGCACCTTGCCGGCGTCGTGCAGCTCCTTCATCCCGCCCATCGACTCCTCCCAGGGGGTCTCCGGGTCGGGCCGGTGGAACTGGTAGAGGCCGATTGCGTCGGTGCCCAGCGCCCGCAGCGAGGCCTCGCAGGCCCGGCGCAGGTACTCGGGGCTGCCGTCCAGGGCCCATTCGCTGCCCTCGCGGGTGTGCCCGCCCTTCGTGGCCACCAGGACGTCGTCCGACCCGCCCCAGGAGCGGATCGCCGCGGCGACCGTGCGCTCGTTGTGGCCGACCTCGGACTCGTCGAGGCAGTAGGCGTCGGCGGTGTCGATGAGGGTCACGCCGGCGTCCAGCGCGGCGTGCACGGTCCGCTCGGCGTCCTCGGGCGAGGGCCGGTCGCCCACGGACAGGGGCATGGCGCCCAGGCCGATGGCCGAGACGGTCACCCGGCCGACGGTGTCGTTGCCGATGGTGCGGTGCTGCACGGAGGGGTCCTCTCCTCGATCCGGATCGTCGGGGGACTGTCTGCCCCCGGCGGTAGCGTCGTACGCGTGAGCACCCTGTTCGACCCGGAGCCGACCGCGGACCCCGGCGTCGACCCCGGTGCCCCCCTCGCCGTGCGGATGCGCCCGCGCGCCCTCGACGAGGTGGTCGGCCAGCAGCACCTGCTCGGCCCCCGCGCCCCGCTGCGCCGCCTCGTCGAGGGCGACGAGCCCATGTCGCTGGTGCTCTACGGCCCGCCCGGCACCGGCAAGACCACCCTCGCGCACGTCATCTCGCTGGCCACCAAGCGCAAGTTCGTGCAGCTGTCGGCCCTGGACGCCGGGGTCAAGGAGGTCCGTGCGGTCATCGCGGGGGCGAAGTCCGAGCTGGTGCACGGCAACCGCCGCACCGTGCTGTTCATCGACGAGGTGCACCGGTTCTCCAAGACCCAGCAGGACTCCCTGCTGTCGGCCGTCGAGGACCGGGTGGTCAGCCTCGTCGCGGCCACCACCGAGAACCCGTTCTTCTCGGTGGTCTCGCCCCTGCTGTCCCGCTCGCTGGTGCTCGCCCTGCAGTCGCTCTCGGACGGCGACGTGCGCGCCGTGCTGCACCGGGCGCTGACGTCCGAGCGCGGGCTGGCCGGCGCCGTCACGCTCACCGAGGAGGCGGAGGAGCACCTGGTGCGGGTGGCCGGCGGCGACGCCCGCAAGGCGCTCACCGCCCTGGAGTCCGGCGCCGGGGCTGCTGCCGCTGCGGGCACCGGCACGCTCGACCTGGCCACCCTGGAGACCGCGGTCGCCCAGGCCGCCGTCCGCTACGACCGGGCCGGCGACCAGCACTACGACGTCGCCAGCGCGCTCATCAAGAGCATCCGGGGGTCCGACGTGGACGCCGCGCTGCACTACCTGGCCCGGATGGTCGAGGCCGGCGAGGACCCCCGGTTCATCGCCCGGCGGTTGGTCATCAGCGCCAGCGAGGACATCGGGATGGCCGACCCCACCGCGCTGCAGGTCGCCGTCGCCGCCGCCGACGCGGTGGCCTTCATCGGCATGCCCGAGGGCCACTTCGCCCTCGCCCAGGCCACCGCGCACCTGGCCACCGCGCCGAAGTCCAACGCCCTCACCGTCGCCATCTCCGAGTCCGTGGCCGACGTCCGGGCCGGGCTCGGCGGGCCGGTGCCGCCGGGGCTGCGCGATGCGCACTACGCCGGGGCGGGGAAGCTCGGCCACGGCGCCAGCTACGCCTACCCGCACGACCACCCCGACGGCGTGCTGGCCCAGCAGTACCCGCCCGACGCACTCGTCGGCCGCGACTACTACCGGCCCACCGGCCGGGGTGCCGAGGCCGCGATCGGGGCCCGGCTGGGCAAGCTGCGCGCCATCGTCCGCCGCCGCCGCTGAATGCCGGCGCCCGGTGTCGGACCCCGCAGTTAGGGTGGCCCCCGACCTGGAGACAGCCGGGACCGCAGTCGTGCACAGCCGAGCAAGGGGAGACACCACGTGTCCGCAGGAGAGATCGCCGGGCTCATCGCCGCGGCCGCACTGGTGCTGCTGGTGGTGCTGCTCGCGGTGCCGCTGCTCAAGCTCGGCCGCACCCTCGACGAGACCACGCTGACCATCCGCCAGGTCCGTGAGCAGAGCCAGCCGATCCTCAGCCAGGCCTCCACCACGGTCACCCACGTCAACGCCAACCTCGAGCGGGTCGACGACATCACCGGCAACGCCGCGAACGTCTCCAGCAACGTCGCCGCGCTGACCAGCGTCTTCGCCGCCACCCTCGGCAGCCCGCTGATCAAGGCCGCCGCCTTCAGCTACGGCGTCCGCAGCGCGGTCGGCAAGAAGCGCGAGGGCCAGGCGCTGGCCGCCGCGCAGCGTGATCAGAAGGCCGAGCGCCGCGCGCGCCGCGCCGCGCGGCGGGCCGCCTGATGCGCCGGCTGTTCTGGCTGGCCATGGGCGTCACCATCGGCGTGCTCGTCGTCCGCAAGCTCTCCGCCGCCGCCGAGCGGTTGACGCCGCAGTCGGTCGCGAGCCAGCTGGCCGAGGGGCTGCGCGACCTCGGCGACGCCATCGCCGACTTCGGCGCCGACGTCCGCGCGGCCGCGGCCTCGCGGGAGGACGAACTGCGCGAGGGCACCGGCCTCGACGCGCCGCTGCCCACCCGCGAGCAGGCCACCGCGGGCGGCCAGGCCGCCCTGCAGGCCCGACGCGGCGCGCACGCCGCCGATTCCTGACACCCGCACCACCCACCGGGCTCCCCGCCCACCCGAGGACGAAGTCGAGATGCAGACCGCCGAGATCCGCCGCCGTTTCCTGGAGCACTTCGAGAAGCGGGGCCACACCGTGGTGCCCAGCGCCTCGCTGGTCTCGCCCGACCCGTCGCTGCTGTTCACCGTCGCCGGCATGGTGCCGTTCATCCCCTACCTGACCGGCCGGGAGCCCGCGCCCTACCCGCGGGCCACCAGCGTGCAGAAGTGCGTGCGCACCCTCGACATCGAGGAGGTGGGCAAGACCACCCGGCACGGCACGTTCTTCCAGATGAACGGCAACTTCTCCTTCGGCGACTACTTCAAGGCCGAGGCCATCCAGTTCGCATGGGAGCTGGTCACCGGGTCGGTGGAGGACGGCGGCCTCGGCCTGGCGGCCGACCGCATCTGGCCCACCGTCTACCTCGACGACGACGAGGCGTTCGAGGCCTGGCAGGCCTACGTGCCGGCCGAGCGCATCCAGCGGCGCGGCAAGGACGACAACTACTGGTCCACCGGCGCGACGGGCCCGGCCGGCCCCTGCTCGGAGATCCACTACGACCGCGGTCCGGAGTACGGCCCGGACGGCGGCCCCGAGAACGACCCGGCCGGCGACCGGTTCCTGGAGATCTGGAACCTCGTCTTCATGCAGTACGAGCGGGGTGACGGGGAGGGCAAGGAGTTCCCGATCCTCGGCGAGCTGCCGCGCAAGAACATCGACACCGGCATGGGCCTCGAGCGCGTCGCGTTCCTGCTGCAGGGCGTCGACAACATGTACGAGATCGACGAGGTCGCGCCGGTGCTACGCCGGGCCGCCGAGCTGGCGGGGGTCACCTACGGGGCCGACCACGACGCCGACGTCCGGCTGCGCGTGGTCGCCGACCACGTCCGCTCCGGTCTCATGCTCATGGGCGACGGCGTCACCCCCGGCAACGAGGGCCGCGGCTACATCCTGCGGCGGCTGCTGCGCCGCGCGGTCCGCGCGATGCGGCTGCTGGGCGTCGAGGACCCGGCGCTGCCGCAGCTGCTGCCGGTCAGCCGCGACGCGATGAGCCCGAGCTACCCCGAGCTGGCCGCCGACTTCGAGCGCATCTCCTCGGTCGCCTACGCCGAGGAGGAGGCGTTCCGACGCACCCTCGTCGCCGGCACCGCGCTGCTGGACACCGCGGTCGGCCAGCTGAGGTCCTCGGGCACCCCGCAGCTGTCGGGCGCGCAGGCGTTCCAGCTGCACGACACCTACGGCTTCCCGATCGACCTCACCCTGGAGATGGCCGCCGAGCAGGGCGTGTCCGTCGACGAGGCCGGGTTCCGCGCGCTGATGACCGAGCAGCGCGACCGCGCCCGTGCCGACGCGCGCGCCAAGCGCAGCGGCGGCGTCGACGTCAGCCGGTTCTCCGAGCTGCTCGCCCAGCACGGCCCCACCGACTGGCGGGCCTACGACACCCTGCGCACCGAGTCGCGCGTGCTCGGCGTCGTCGGCGATGCCGAGGTCGCCGGCACCGGCGAGCTGACCCGCGTC
Source organism: Klenkia sp. PcliD-1-E (assembly GCF_024124375.1). GTDB lineage: Bacteria > Actinomycetota > Actinomycetes > Mycobacteriales > Geodermatophilaceae > Klenkia. The sequence goes on along the minus strand of NZ_JAMXRZ010000024.1, from coordinate 26,260 downwards.
GTGCTGGACGCGACCCCGTTCTACGCCGAGTCCGGTGGCCAGGTCGCCGACGCCGGTCACCTGGTCTGGGACGGCGGACGCGCCGAGGTCGTCGACGTGCAGCGGCCGGTCAAGGGCCTGGTCGCCCACCAGGTGCGGGTCCTCGAGGGCGAGCTGCGCGAGGGCGCCGAGCTCGCCGCCGAGGTCGACCTGGAGTGGCGCCGCTCCGCCTGCCAGGCGCACTCGGGCACCCACGTGGTGCACGCCGCGCTGCGCCGGGTGCTCGGGCCGCAGGCGCTGCAGGCCGGTTCCTACAACCGGCCGGGCTACCTGCGGCTGGACTTCGCCTGGCAGGGTGCGCTCACCGCGCAGCAGCGCAGCGACATCGAGGACGTCGCCAACGCCGCCGTCCGCGAGGACCAGGCGGTGCGCGCGCTGTGGATGACGCTGCCCGAGGCCCGTCAGTTCGGCGCGCTCGCGCTGTTCGGCGAGACCTACGGCGAGCAGGTGCGCGTCGTGGAGATCGGCGGTGAGTGGTCCCGCGAGCTGTGCGGTGGCACCCACGTGCGCGGCAGCGCGCAGATCGGCCCGCTGGCGCTCACCGGGGAGAGCTCGGTCGGCTCGGGCTCCCGCCGCGTCGAGGCCGTCGTCGGCCTCGAGGGGTTCCGTTACCTGGCCCGCGAGCGCGACCTTGTCCGGCAGCTGTCGGACCTGCTGAAGACCCCGCAGGACGGCCTGGTCGAGCGCGTCTCCGGCATGCTCGCCCGCCAGCGCGACGCCGAGCGGGAGCTGGCCGAGCTGCGCGGGGCGCAGACCCTGGCCGCCGCGGGCGACCTGGCCGCCGCGGCGCGCGAGGTCGGCGGGGTGCAGCTGGTGACCGGTTCGCCGGCCGGCCTGTCCGGTGGCGACCTGCGCGGGCTGGCCCTCGACGTCCGCGGCCGGCTCGGTGCCGCACCCGCCGCCGTGGTCCTCGCGTCCGAGGCCGACGGCAAGGTCGCCCTCGTCGCGGCGCTGACGCCGGGAGCGCAGGAACGCGGGTTGTCGGCGAACGACCTGCTGCGCGCGGCCGCCGGTCCGGTCGGCGGTCGCGGTGGCGGCAAGGCCGACGTGGCGCAGGGCGGCGGCACCGAGCCTGCCGGCATCCCGGCGGCGCTGGCCGCCGTGGAGCAGGCCGTGGCCGGGGGCGCGTGAGCAGCCCCGGGGACGACGCCGGGGCCTGGGTCCCCGGCCGCCGGCTGGGGGTGGACGTCGGCACCGTGCGGGTCGGTGTCGCGCTGTCGGACGCCACCGGCTTCCTCGCCTCGCCGCTGACCACCCTGCGCCGGGCCAAGGACGCCTCCGACCTCGACCGGTTGGCTGCCCTCGTGGTGGAACACGAGGTGGTGGAGGTGGTGGTGGGGGAGCCGAGGCACCTGTCGGGTGCGTCCGGGGCTTCCGCCGCCGATGCGGGCGCCTACGCTGGTTCACTGGCCACGCGGATCGGGGACGTCCCGGTGCGTCTCGTCGACGAAAGGCTCTCCACCGTGACCGCTGCCAGCTCCCTCCGGGCCCGGGGCGTCGACGCCCGGCGGCAGCGCGCGGTCATCGACCAGGAGGCCGCCGTGGTGATCCTGCAGAGCTGGCTGGACCGCCGCCGGCCCGCGGGCGGAGCGTGATCGTGGGCAGCGACGCTGGCGACCGCAGCGACCGCCGGGCCCGGCACGACGGCGAGGGCCGCCCTGCCTCGGAGTTCCTCCGCGAGTGGCAGACCGGCGAGTTCGCGGCGATCAGCGACGACCCCACCGGACCGGTGACCAGCGGCCGTCGCGCCCGTCGCCGTGCGCTGGAGGAGGAGGCCGCCCGGCGCGGGGCCGCCCAGCCGCCGGCACCCGAGGACGACGCCACCGTGCGCACGCCCCTGGTGCCCGGGGCACCCGGCGCCCCGCAGGCCCGCGGTTCCGTGCCGCTGCCGCCGGTGTCCGCCCTGTCGGGCCTGGCCCTCGGCGGGACGGGTGAACGCCCGGCGGTCCGCGCCGACGACGACACCGACCGGCACCCCCGCCACCCGGCGACCGAGGACCACCCGGCCACCCGCCAGCAGCACGCCGTCGCCGCCGAGCAGCGGTACGCGGACGAGCAGCGGTACGCGGACGAGCAGGGCCACGGGGACCACGACCTGCACGACCAGCACCCCGACGACCTGCACGGCGACGACCCGCACGGTGACCTCGAGGACCACGGCGTCGACGGCCCGGTCGACCACGCCGACGACTACCGGGACGCGCGGCCGGTCACCGGTGAGCACCCGGTGTGGGACCAGACCGGTGGCCTGGAGGTGATCGGGGCCGACGACGACGACCACCACCACGGTGGGCGCCGCGGCCGCCGGGACAGGGGTCGCACCCGGGGTCCGCGCCGCAAGCGTCGCCCGGTCACCATCCTGCTGTCGCTGCTGGTGCTGGCCGGCCTCGTCGTCGGCATCGTCTTCGGCGGCCAGTGGCTGTACCAGCGGATCAACCCGGTGGCCGCGGACTACAGCGGTTCCGGCTCGGGCGAGGTGGACATCCGGGTGGAGAGCGGCGACTCCCTCACCGCCATCGCCCGCACCCTGCAGAGCGCCGACGTCATCGCCTCCACCGGCCCGTTCGTCGACGCCGCGTCGGCCAACCCGGCCGCGGCCAGCATTCAGCCCGGGGTCTACTCGATGGCCCTGCAGATGAGCGGGCAGGCCGCGCTGGACCGGCTGCTGGACCCGGCGTCCCGGTTGTTCTCGCGGGTGACCCTGCCCGAGGGGCTGCGGGTCGACGCCGCGCTGCAGCGGATCGCCGACGCCTCGGAGATCCCGCTGGCCGACCTGCAGGCCGCCGCCGCGGACCCGGCGGCGCTGGGCCTGCCGGCCTGGGCCAACGGCATGCTCGAGGGCCACCTCTTCCCGGCCACCTACGACATCGAGCCCGGCCAGACCGCCACCGACGTGCTGAGCGCCGTCGTGGCCCGCGGCGAGCAGACCTACGACTCGCTCGGCATCCCCGAGGCCGACCGGTTGCGGGTGCTCACCGAGGCCAGCCTGGTGCAGGCCGAGGCCGCCACCACCGAGGACATGTCCAAGGTGGCCACGGTGATCAACAACCGGATCGCCATCGGGATGCCGCTGCAGTTCGACACCACCGTCAACTACGCCACCGGCAAGAGCGGCATCACCACCACCGCCGAGGACCGCGCCACCGACTCCCCGTACAACACCTACCGGTACCCCGGCCTGCCGCCGGGCGCCATCGACAGCCCCGGCGAGGAGGCTCTGCGGGCGGTCCTGGACCCCACCCCGGGTGACTGGCTCTACTTCGTGGTGGTCAACCCCGACACCGGCGACACCCGGTTCGCGGCCACCGCCGCCGAGCACGCGGCCAACGTGGCGCTGTTCCAGCAGTGGCTGCGCGAGAACCCGGGTGGCTGAGCGGGCCGCCGTCCTCGGGCGCCCGATCACCCATTCGCTGTCCCCGGTGCTGCACCGGGCCGCCTACGCAGCGCTCGGGCTGACCGACTGGACCTACGAGGCGCTCGACCTGGGCGCCGACGAGCTGCCGGTGCTGCTGGGCGGGTTGTCGGAGGAGTGGCGCGGGTTCTCCGTCACCATGCCGTGCAAGCAGGCCGCGGCGGCCTGGGCCACCGAGTCCGACCCGCTGCCCCGCCTGCTCGGGGCGGCCAACACCCTGGTGCGCGTGCCCGGCGGCTGGCGGGCGGAGAACACCGACGTCACCGGCGTGGGCATGGCCCTGCAACTGGCCGGGGTCGAGCAGGTCGGCCACGCCGCGATCCTGGGTGCCGGCGGGACGGCGGGCGCGGCGGCCGTCGCGCTGGCCAGCCTGGGCGCGCACACCGTGGACGTCGTCGTCCGGGACCCCGCGCGGGCGGCCGGGGTCGTCGGCGTGCTGGACGCCCTGGAGGTCACCGCCCGGGTGGCCACGTTCGCCGAGACCCCCGAGGTCTCCGCCCCGGTGGTGGTCAGCACCGTGCCCACCGACGGCCAGACCACCGTCGCCGGGCTGCACTGGCAGCCCGGGCAGACCGTGCTCGACGTGCTCTACGCCGGCTGGCCCACCCCGCTCGCCGCCGCCGTCCAGGCCGCCGGCGGGACCCCGGTGCACGGACTGGACGTGCTGTTCTGGCAGGCCACGGTGCAGGTCGAGCTGATCACCGGCCGACCGGCGCCCCTCGAGGCCATGCGCACGGTGCTGGACGCCGCCGTCCCGCGCTGAGCCGTGCTCGCCCTCGCGGCCGGGCTGCTCGGTGCAGCGCTGGGCCCCTGGCTGGCCCGGGCCACCGTCCGGCTGTCGCGACGGGACGCCGCGGCGGCCCCCGGCCGGACGCGGACGGTCCTGACGGCACTGCTGACCGGGGTGGTGCTGGCCGGGGCCGCGGCGCTCACCGGGCCGCGGCCGCTGCTGGCCGGGGTGCTGTGGCTCGGGGCCGCCGCGGTGGTCCTGGCCGGCGTCGACCTGGCCGTGCACCGGCTGCCCGACGTCGTCACCCTGCCCGCGCTCGCCGTCCTGCTGGGGGCGGTCGCCGTCGACGCCCTGGTCGAGGGCAGTGGGGTGCGGGCCCTGTCCGGTGCCCTGCTGGGCGCCGCGGCGTTCGCGGTCGGGGTCGTGCTGCGGCTGGTCGCCCCCGCCGGGCTCGGCTTCGGCGACGTCAAGCTGCTCGCGCCGCTGGGTGTCCTGCTGGGCTGGTGGGGCGGCGGCGCACTGGTGGTCGCCGGCCTGTTCCTCGGGCTGTTCCTGGGCGCCGGCGGCAGCCTGGCGCTGCTGGCCACCCGGCGGGCGGGGTGGCGCACGGCAGTGCCCTTCGGGCCGCCCCTGCTGCTGGGGGCCGCGGTGGCGGTGGTGCTGGCCGGACCGCTCTGAGCGGGCCTGTCGGACCCGGCTGGCAGACTGCAGCCCATGTTGCGCTGGCTGACCGCCGGTGAGTCGCACGGTCCGCAGCTCACCGCCATCCTCGAAGGGCTCCCCGCCGGGGTGGAGGTGCAGACCTCCGACATCGACGCCCAGCTCGCCCGCCGCCGGCTCGGCCACGGCCGCGGCGCCCGCATGGCCTTCGAGCAGGACGTCGTCACCCTCACCGGCGGCGTCCGGCACGGCGTGACCCAGGGCGGACCGATCGCGGTCCAGGTCGGCAACACCGAGTGGCCCAAGTGGGAGACGGTCATGGCCGCCGACCCGGTCGACCCGGCACTGATCGAGAACCGCGCCCGCAACGCCCCCCTCACCCGGCCCCGGCCCGGCCACGCCGACCTCGCCGGCATGCAGAAGTACGGCTTCGACGACGCCCGCCCCGTGCTGGAGCGGGCCAGCGCCCGCGAGACCGCCGCCCGGGTGGCCCTCGGCGCCGTCGCCGAGCAGTTCCTGCACCAGGTGCTGGGCGTGCGGGTGGTCAGCCACGTGGTCGGCATCGGGGCGGTCAGCGCACCCGACGGCGTGCTGCCCGGCCCCGACGACAACGCCGCCCTGGACGCCGACCCGGTGCGCTGCGCCGACCCGGCGACCAGCGCCCGCATGCAGGCCGAGGTCGACGACGCGCACGACAGCGGTGACACCCTCGGCGGGGTCATCGAGGTCGTGGTGCACGGACTGCCACCGGGCCTGGGCAGCCACGTGCACTGGGACCGCCGCCTGGACAGCCGGCTGGCCGGCGCGCTGATGGGTGTGCAGTCGGTCAAGGCGGTCGAGGTCGGCGACGGCCTGGAGACCGCCCGCCGGCGCGGCTCGGTCGCCCACGACGAGATCGACGTGACCGGCGCGGGCACCGTCGCCCGGCGCACCGACCGGGCCGGCGGCATCGAGGGCGGCATGACCAACGGCGAGGTGCTGCGGGTGCGGGCGGCCATGAAGCCGATCAGCACGGTGCCCCGCGCCCTGGCCACCGTCGACACCGCCACCGGCGAGGCAGCGGTCGCCATCCACCAGCGCAGCGACGCCTGCGCGGTGCCCCGCGGCTCGGTCGTGATGGAGGCGATGGTGGCCCTGGTGCTGGCCGACGCGGTGCTGGAGAAGTTCGGCGGCGACTCGGTGGCCGAGACCCGCCGCAACGTCACCGGCTACCTCGACGGGCTGGCCTGGCGGTGAACGCGCCCGCCCACCCACCCGTGGTGCTGGTCGGCCCGCCGGCCTCGGGCAAGACCACCGTGGGCACGCGGCTGGCGCGCGAGCTGGGCGTCGCCTTCCGCGACACCGACCACGACGTCGAGGCCGAGACCGGCACCTCGGTCGCCGACCTGTTCGTCACCGCGGGCGAGCCGCACTTCCGGGCCCTGGAGGAGCGGGCGGTGGCCCGGGCCCTGGCCGAGCACGACGGGGTGCTGGCCCTCGGCGGGGGTGCCGTGACCAGCGCGCCCACCCGCGCCCTGCTCGTGGAGCACGGCCGGGCCGGCGGCACCGTCGTCTGGCTGGACGTCGACCTGTCCACCGCGGCCAAGCGGGTGGGCCTGTCCCGTGACCGGCCCATCCTGGGGGTCAACCCGCGGCAGATGCTGCGCCGGATGCTGGAGACCCGGGCCTCGATGTACGGCGAGGTCGCCACCCTGCACCTGCAGACCGGTGGCCGGTCCGTCGCCGCGGTGGTCGCCGACGTCGTGGCCGCCGTGCCCGCCCTGGGCGGTGCCCGGTGAGCGACCTGCACCGGGTCACCGTCGCCGGCAGCGCGCCCTACGACGTCGTGGTCGGCCCGGGCGCACGCCACGAGCTGGCCCTGTTGCCCGGCACCGTCCTCGCCGGCGCCGTCCGTGCCGCCGTGGTGCACGCACCCCCGCTGGCCGCGCTGGCCGGCGAGGTCGTCGCCACCCTGCAGAGCGCCGGTCTGGCCGCCGAGGCCCTGGTCGTGCCCGACGGCGAGGCCGCCAAGACCGTCGAGGTCGCCGCGGGGCTGTGGGCCGAGCTGGGCCGGTTGGGCCACACCCGCAGCGACGTCGTCGTCGGCGTCGGCGGGGGAGCGCTCACCGACCTGGCCGGCTTCGTCGCCGCCACCTGGCTGCGCGGGGTCCGTGTCGTGCAGGTGCCCACCAGCCTGCTCGGCATGGTCGACGCCGCGGTCGGCGGGAAGACCGGCATCAACACCGACGCCGGCAAGAACCTGGTCGGCGCCTTCCACCCGCCGGTCGCCGTCCTCGCCGACACCGACGTCCTCGACGGCCTGCCCGACGCCGAGTTCCGCGCCGGTCTGGCCGAGGTGGTCAAGTGCGGCTTCATCGCCGACGCCGCGATCCTCGACCTGCTGGCGGCCGACCCCACCGGCCGGTCGGCCACCACCGAGCTCATCACCCGTGCCGTGCAGGTCAAGGCCGACGCGGTGGGCGAGGACCTCTACGACACCGGCCGCCGGGAGTTCCTCAACTACGGCCACACCCTGGGCCACGCCATCGAGAGGTGCGAGTCCTACCGGTGGCGGCACGGCGAGGCCGTCGCCGTGGGCATGTTGTTCGCCGCCGAGCTGGGCGCCGCGGCCGGCCGGCTGTCCCGCGCCGACGCCGACCGGCACCGTGACCTGGTCGCCGCGATGGGCCTGCCGACCACCTACGCCGGTGACCTGGACCAGCTGCGACCGGCGATGGCGGTGGACAAGAAGGCCCGCGGCCGGTCGCTGAGGTTCGTCGTCCTCGACGGTCTCGGCGCCCCGGGCATCCTCACCGACCCCGACGACGCCTGGGTGCGCCAGGCCTGGTCCGCTGTGGAGGCGACCCCATGAGCATCGTCGTGCTGAACGGCGCGAACCTCGGCCGGCTGGGCACCCGCGAGCCGGAGACGTACGGGACGACGACCCACCCCGACCTGGTCGCCCGCATCGAGGCCGTCGCCGCCGAGCTCGGCCAGGACGTCACGGTGCGGCAGACCGACAGCGAGGCCGAGCTGATCGGCTGGGTGCACGCAGCCGCCGACGCCGGCTCCGCCGTGGTGGTCAACCCGGCCGGCTGGACCCACACCTCGGTGGTGCTGCGCGACGCCCTGGCCCAGGTGCCCGCCCCGGTGGTCGAGGTGCACATCAGCAACGTGCACGCCCGCGAGGACTTCCGGCACCACTCCTACGTCTCGCCCGTCGCCACCGGCGTCGTCGCGGGCCTGGGCGTGTTCGGCTACGAGGCCGCGCTGCGCTTCCTCGCCGACCGGGGTGTGCGGTGACCCGGCACGACCACGCCGGACGCCGGGCGCGGCTGCGCGCCCTGGCGGCCGAGCGCGGGCTGGACGCCGTGCTGGTCACCGACCTGGTCAACGTCCGGTACCTGACGGGGTTCACCGGCTCCAACGGTGCCCTGCTGCTCCGGGTCGAGGGCAGCGACGTGTTCGGCACCGACGGCCGGTACACCACCCAGGCCGGCACCCAGGTCCCCGACGTCGAGCTGCTCGTCGACCGGGCCACCGTCGGGGCGCTGGCCCGCGCCGCCGCCGGGGTGGGCCGGCTGGGCTACGAGTCGCACGTGGTCACCGTCGACGGGCTGCGCGGCCTCGAGGGGGCGGTGGGGTCGACCGAGCTGGTCAGCCTCCGCCAGGCCGTGGAGGCGCTGCGCGCGGTCAAGGACGCCGACGAGGTCGAGGCGCTGCGGCGGGCCTGCACCGTCGCCGACCAGGCGCTGGCCGAGCTCGCCGCCGAGGGTGCGCTGCGCCCGGGCCGCACCGAGCTGGCCGTGGGCCGCGAGCTCGACGCCCGGATGCTGGCCCTGGGTGCCGAGGCGCCGTCCTTCGAGACGATCGTGGCCGCCGGCACGAACTCCGCCATCCCGCACCACCGCCCCGACACCACCGAGCTGCGGGCCGGCGACTTCCTCAAGCTCGACTTCGGCGCCACCGTCGACGGCTACCACTCCGACATGACCCGCACCCTGGTGCTCGGCCACGCCGCCGACTGGCAGACCGAGGTCTACGCGCTGGTGCAGGAGTCGCAGGCAGCCGGCCGGGCGGCGCTCGCGGTGGGCACCGACGTCACCGCGGTCGACGCCGCCTCCCGCGACGTCATCGCCGCGGCCGGGCACGCCGAGCACTTCACGCACGGCCTCGGGCACGGCGTGGGCCTGCAGATCCACGAGGCTCCGGGCATCTCGGCGCTGGGCGCGGGTACCCTGGCCGCCGGCATGGCCGTCACCGTGGAACCCGGGGTCTACCTCCCGGGGCACGGCGGTGTCCGGATAGAGGACACGCTGATCGTGACCGATGGCGAGCCCGAGTTGTTGACCCTCACGAGCAAGGAACTGCTGGTCCTCTAGATGGCTACCACCAACGACCTCAAGAACGGCATCGTCCTCAACCTGGACGGTCAGCTGTGGACCGTCACCGACTTCCAGCACGTGAAGCCGGGCAAGGGCGGCGCCTTCGTCCGCACCACCCTGAAGAACGTGCTCAGCGGCAAGGTCGTGGACAGGACCTTCAACGCCGGCGTCAAGGTCGAGACGGCCACCGTCGACAAGCGGTCGATGACCTACCTGTACCAGGACGGCGCCGACTACGTCTTCATGGACGGCGACACCTTCGACCAGATCCCGGTCTCCGAGGCCACCCTGGGCTCCGGCAAGGACTACCTGCTGGAGAACACCGAGGTCGTCGTCGCCGTGCACGACGGCACCCCGCTCTACGTCGAGCTGCCGGTGACGATGGAGCTCGTCGTCTCCCACACCGACCCGGGCCTGCAGGGCGACCGCTCCACCGGCGGCACCAAGCCCGCGACCCTGGAGACCGGTGCGGAGATCCAGGTGCCGCTGTTCGTGACCACCGGCGAGAAGCTGAAGGTCGACACCCGCGACGGCCGGTACCTCGGCCGCGTCAGCTGACCGGTGGCCGCCCGCTCCAAGGCGCGCAAGCGCGCGGTCGACGTCCTCTACGAGGCCGACCTGCGCAGCCGTGACGTGCGAGAGCTGCTCGCCGAGCGGATCGCCGACGGCCACCCGCCGATCAACGAGCACACCGTGCGGCTGGTCGAGGGCGTCGTCGAGCACGCCGCCGACGTCGACCGGTTGATCGGCGAGCACGCCCAGGGCTGGTCGCTGGACCGGCTGCCCGACGTGGACCGCGCGATCCTGCGGATGGCGGTGTTCGAGCTGCTGTGGGTCGACGACGTCCCCGACGCGGTGGTCATGGACGAGGCGGTGGAGCTGGCCAAGAGCCTGTCCACCGACGACTCGGCCGGCTACGTCAACGGCGTCCTGGCCGGGATCCTGAAGTCCCAGATCCCCACCGCCTGATCCCGCACGCGAGGAGGCCCGCACCGGATCACCGGTGCGGGCCTCCTCTGCGGTGCGGGGGTCAGCGGGGGGAGCGGCGGCGGTCGCTCCAGCCGTCCTCGTCCTCGTCGGCGTAGATGCTGCCGTCGGCGCCGGGGGACAGCACGCCCCACTCGATGAGCCGGGTGGTCAGCTCGTCCGGGCTCATGTCGTAGATGATCGCCAGCGACTTCAGGTCCTCGGTGCGGATCGAGAGCACCTTGCCGTTGTAGTCGTGCCGCTGCGCCTGGATGGTCGAGGCGTAGCGGGCCAGCGGGCCGGCCTCGTCGGCGGGCAGCGAGCCCAGCGACTCCAGGTTCAGCACGATCTTGGTCGACTTCGTGATCGCCGAGCTCGGCCGCGGGTCGGGCAGCAGCTCGGCCACCGGGACCCCGTAGAACACCGCGAGCTCGGACAGCCGCTGCACGGTCACCGCCCGGTCCCCGCGCTCGTAGGACCCCACCACGACGGCCTTCCAGCGGCCGTGCGACTTGTCCTCGACACCCTGCAGCGAGAGACCCTGCTGGTTCCGGATCGCCCGGAGGCGAGCGCCCAGCGCTCGGGAGTAGTCGGTGCTCATCGTTCCTGCTCACTCAGTGTCGTCGTGCACGGCGATTGCTGGTCACGGAGAGTACGTGATTTGGGTCGTGTGCAGCACGTCGAGCACCCCGATCGGGTGATCGCCGTGCGGGCGCAGGTCACAACCGGACGTGCGCTAGCGTCGCACCCGGTCCTACCCGCTCCTTTAACGACCCGTCCCGTGAGGCGGGGAAGGAGGCCTGATGGCCGCGCCATCGACCCCTGCGCCGGGCACGCCCGGTCAGCTGCTCACCGCCGACGACGTCACCCGCGTGGTCGACCGCATGGCCCACCAGCTCATCGAGCGGGCGGCCAGCTCCGGCGGGGACGGGGACGGCCTCGCCGACCTCGTGCTCGTCGGCATCCCCACCCGCGGCGCCCCGCTGGCCCGCCGCCTCGCCACCCGCATCGAGGCCTTCTCCGGCGCCCGCGTCGACGTCGGCACCGTCGACATCACCCTCTACCGCGACGACCTGCGCACCCGCGGCGTCCGCGCGCTCGAGGACACCCGGCTGCCCGACGCCGGCATCGACGGCCGCCTCGTCGTCCTCGTCGACGACGTGCTGTTCTCCGGCCGGTCGGTCCGGGCCGCGCTCGACGGCCTGCGCGACGTCGGCCGGCCCCGTGCCGTGCAGCTGGCCGTCCTCGTCGACCGCGGGCACCGCGAGCTGCCGATCAAGGCCGACTTCGTGGGCAAGAACGTGCCCACCTCCCGCGCCCAGCAGGTCAAGGTGCGGCTGGCCGAGGTCGACGGCGAGGACGGGGTGAGCGTCACCGATGCCTGACTCCCTGACGCACAAGCACCTGCTCGAGGCCGGCGACCTCGACCTCGACGACGCCACCCTGGTCCTCGACACCGCCGCGCAGATCGAGTCCGCGCTGGCCGGCCGCGAGGTCAAGAAGCTGCCCACGCTGCGCGGACGCACCGTGGTCAACCTGTTCTTCGAGGACTCCACCCGCACCCGGATCAGCTTCGAGCTGGCCGCCAAGCGGTTGAGCGCCGACGTCATCAACTTCTCCGCCAAGGGCTCCAGCGTCTCCAAGGGCGAGAGCCTGAAGGACACCGCGCTGACCCTGGAGGCCATGGGCGCCGACGGCATCGTCGTCCGGCACTCCGCCTCCGGGGCCCCGCACCGGCTGGCCACCTGGGTGGCCGGCAGCGTGGTCAACGCCGGGGACGGCACCCACGAGCACCCCACGCAGGCGCTGCTGGACGCGTTCACCATCCGCAAGCGGCTGGGCCGGCTGGACGGCGTCCGGGTGGTCATCACCGGCGACGTGCTGCACAGCCGGGTGGCCCGGTCCAACGTGCGGCTGCTGCACACCCTCGGCGCCGAGGTCACCCTGGTCGCGCCGCCGACCCTGCTGCCGGTGGGCGTGGCGAGCTGGCCGGTCACGGTCTCCTACGACCTGGACGCCGTGCTGACCGGCGCCGACGTGCTGATGATGCTGCGCGTCCAGGCCGAGCGGATGAACGCCTCGTTCTTCCCGTCGGCCCGGGAGTACAGCCGCCGGTACGGCCTGGACGCCGAGCGGATGGCCCGGCTGGGCGACGACGCGATCGTCATGCACCCCGGGCCGATGAACCGGGGGATGGAGATCGCCGCCGACGTGGCCGACTCACCCCGCTCCACCATCGTCGAGCAGGTCGGCAACGGCGTCAGCGTGCGCATGGCCGTCCTGTACCTGCTGCTCGGAGGCAACGCATGACCCTGCTCATCAAGGGCGCGAGGCCCTACGGCGAGGACGCCGTCGACGTGCTGGTCGAGGACGGGGTCATCGCCGCCATCGGCACCGACCTGTCCACCACCGGCGAGACCGTCGACGCCGCCGGGCTGGTGCTGCTGCCCGGCCTGGTCGACCTGCACACCCACCTGCGCGAGCCCGGACGGGAGGACACCGAGACCGTCCTCACCGGCTCCCGCGCCGCGGCGCTGGGCGGCTACACCGCGGTGCACGCCATGGCCAACACCGACCCGGTCGCCGACACCGCGGGCGTCGTCGAGCAGGTCTGGCGGCTGGGTTCCGACGCCGGCCTGGTCGACGTCGTCCCGGTCGGTGCGGTGACCGTCGGGCTCGGCGGCGAGCGGCTGGCCGAGCTCGGGGCGATGGCCGACAGCGCCGCGAGGGTCCGGGTGTTCTCCGACGACGGGAAGTGCGTCGCCGACCCGGCCCTGATGCGCCGGGCGCTGGAGTACACCAAGGCCCTGGACGGCGTCGTCGCCCAGCACGCCGAGGAGCCCCGGCTGACCGTCGGCGCGCAGATGCACGAGGGCGAGCGGTCGGCCCGGCTCGGGATGACCGGCTGGCCCGCGGTCGCCGAGGAGGCGATCATCGCCCGCGACGTGCTGCTGGCCGAGCACGTGGGCGCCCGGCTGCACGTCTGCCACGTCTCCACCGCCGGGTCGGTCGAGCTCATCCGGTGGGCCAAGTCGCGCGGGGTGCAGGTGACCGCCGAGGTGACCCCGCACCACCTGCTGCTCACCGACGCGCAGGCCGAGGGCTACGACGCCACGTTCAAGGTCAACCCGCCGCTGCGCACCGGTGAGGACGTCGCGGCGCTGCGCGCCGGGCTGGCCGACGGCACCGTCGACGCCGTCGCCACCGACCACGCCCCGCACGCCGCGGAGGACAAGGAGTGCGAGTGGTCCGCGGCCCGGCCCGGGATGCTGGGACTGGAACAGGCGCTGTCGGTGGTCGTGGAGACCATGGTCGACACCGGCCTGCTCACCTGGCGGGAGGTGGCCGACCGCATGTCGGTCCGCCCGGCCGCCATCGGCCGCCTCGCCGGTCACGGCCGCCCGCTGGAGGTGGGGGAGCCGGCCAACCTGGTGCTCGTGGATCCCGGCGCCCGCGCGGTCGTGGACCCGGCGGCGCTGGCCAGCAAGAGCCGCAACAGCCCCTACGCCGGGCGCGAGCTGCCCGCCCGCGTGGTGCACACCCTGCTGCGCGGCGAACTGTCGGTACGCGACGGGAAGGTGCAGAAGTGAGCACAGCGATCCTCGTCCTGGAGGACGGCCGCACGTTCCGCGGCGAGTCCTACGGGGCCGCCGGGACGACGGTCGGCGAGGCCGTCTTCTCCACCGGCATGACCGGCTACCAGGAGACCCTCACCGACCCCAGCTACCACCGCCAGGTGGTGGTGATGACCGCCCCGCACATCGGCAACACCGGGGTGAACGGCGAGGACGACGAGTCCCGCCGCATCTGGGTGGCCGGCTTCGTCGTCCGCGACCCCGCACGCCGACCGGCGAACTGGCGGGCCACCGGCACCCTGGACGACGAGCTGGTCGAGCACGGCGTGGTGGGCATCAGCGGCGTCGACACCCGCGCGCTGACCCGGCACCTTCGCGACCGCGGCGCCATGCGGGTCGGCATCTCGACCGAGCTGGCCGCCGACGAGCTGCTCCAGCGGGTGCAGGCGGCGCCGTCGATGACCGGTGCCGACCTCGCCCCGGAGGTCACCACCCCGGAGCCCTACACGGTCCCGGCGGTGGGGGAGCGGCGGTACACGATCGCGGCGCTCGACCTCGGCATCAAGGCCGCGACCCCGCGGCACCTGGCCGAGCTCGGGGTGGAGACCCGGGTGCTGCCTGCCACCGCCACCGCGGCCGAGCTGCTGGACGCCGGCCCCGACGGCGTCTTCCTCTCCAACGGTCCCGGCGACCCGGCGGCCAGCGACTACGCCGTCGAGGCGGTGCGCGGGGTGCTCGACGCCCGCCGGCCGCTGTTCGGCATCTGCTTCGGCAACCAGATCCTGGGCCGGGCCCTGGGCCTGGGCACCTACAAGCTGCCCTTCGGCCACCGCGGGCTCAACCAGCCGGTGCTCGACCGGGTCACCGACTCGGTGCGGGTGACCAGCCAGAACCACGGGTTCGCCGTCGACGCCCCGCTCGACCGCGCCGTCGACACCCCCTACGGGCGGGTGGAGGTCAGCCACGTCGGGCTCAACGACCAGGTCGTCGAGGGGCTGCGCTGCCTCGACGTCCCCGCCTTCAGCGTGCAGTTCCACCCCGAGGCCGCCGCCGGGCCGCACGACGCGGCCCCGCTCTTCCAGCGCTTCGTGGACCTGATGGAGGACAACCGTGCCGAGGCGTGACGACATCTCCCACGTGATGGTGATCGGCTCCGGGCCGATCGTCATCGGCCAGGCCTGCGAGTTCGACTACTCCGGCACCCAGGCCTGCCGCGTGCTCAAGGCCGAGGGGCTGCGGGTCAGCCTGGTCAACAGCAACCCGGCCACGATCATGACCGACCCCGAGGTCGCCGACGCCACCTACGTGGAGCCGTTGACCCCGGAGTTCGTCGAGAAGGTCATCGCCGCCGAGCGGCCCGACGCCCTGCTGGCCACCCTCGGCGGGCAGACCGCGCTCAACCTCGGCCTGGCGCTGCAGGCCAACGGCGTGCTCGAGAGGTACGGCGTGCAGCTGATCGGCGCCGACGCCGACGCGATCAACCGCGGCGAGGACCGGCAGCTGTTCAAGGACATCGTCCGCTCGGTCGGCGCCGACGCCCCGCGGTCGAAGGTCTGCGGCACCGTCGAGGAGGCGCTGGAGACCGCCGCCGAGGTCGGCTACCCGGTGGTCATCCGGCCCAGCTTCACCATGGGCGGGCTGGGTTCCGGGTTCGCCACCGACGAGCCGATGCTGCGCCGGATGGCCGCGCACGGCCTGGCCGACTCCCCGGTCTCCACCGTGCTCATCGAGGAGTCGGTGCTGGGCTGGAAGGAGTACGAGCTCGAGCTCATGCGCGACCGCACCGACAACGTGGTCGTCGTCTGCTCCATCGAGAACGTCGACGCCATGGGCGTGCACACCGGCGACTCGGTCACCGTCGCCCCGGCGATGACCCTCACCGACCGCGAGTACCAGACGATGCGCGACGTCGGCATCGCCGTGCTGCGCGCGGTCGGCGTGGACACCGGCGGCTGCAACATCCAGTTCGCGGTCAACCCCGTCGACGGCCGGCTGGTCGTCATCGAGATGAACCCCCGCGTCAGCCGGTCCTCGGCGCTGGCCTCCAAGGCCACCGGCTTCCCGATCGCCAAGATCGCCGCGAAGCTGGCCATCGGCTACACCCTCGACGAGATCCGCAACGACATCACCGGCGTCACCCCGGCGGCGTTCGAGCCGACGCTGGACTACGTCGTCGTCAAGATCCCCCGGTTCGCCTTCGAGAAGTTCCCGGGCGCCGACCCCCGGCTGACCACGACGATGAAGAGCGTCGGCGAGGTCATGAGCATGGGCCGCAACTTCACCGAGGCCCTCGGCAAGGCCATGCGGTCCACCGAGACGTCGCAGGTCGGGTTCTGGACCGGGCCGGTACAGCCGGAGGAGAGCGCCGACGAGCTGCTGGACCGGCTGCGCACCCCCGTCGACGGCCGGCTCTACACCGCCGAGCGCGCGCTGGCCGCCGGCGCAACCGTCGAGCAGGTCGCGGAGGCCTCGGGCTTCGACCCCTGGTTCGTCGACCAGGTGCTCCAGGTGCACGAGATCGGCACCGAGGTCCGCGACGCGCCCTCGCTCACCCCGGACCTGCTGCGCCGGGCCAAGCGGCACGGCCTGTCCGACCGGCAGGTCGCCGCGCTGCGGCCCGAGCTCGCCGGTGAGGACGGCGTGCGGACACTGCGCTGGCGGCTGGGCATCCGGCCGGTCTACAAGACGGTGGACACCTGCGCCGCGGAGTTCGCCGCCACCACTCCCTACCACTACTCCACCTACGACGAGGAGACCGAGGTGGCGCCCCGGGAGCGGCCGGCGGTGCTGATCCTGGGCTCCGGGCCGAACCGGATCGGGCAGGGCATCGAGTTCGACTACTCCTGCGTGCACGCCGTGCTGGCCCTGCAGGACGCCGGCTACGAGGCGGTGATGGTCAACTGCAACCCCGAGACCGTCTCCACCGACTACGACACCGCCGACCGGCTGTACTTCGAGCCGCTGACCTTCGAGGACGTGCTCGAGGTCGTCGAGGCCGAGCGCGCCGCCGGCCCGGTCGCCGGGGTCATCTGCACCCTGGGCGGGCAGACCCCGCTGGCGCTGGCCCAGCAGCTCAAGGACGCCGGGGTCCCGGTGCTGGGCACCGCCCCCGAGGCGATCGACGCCGCCGAGGACCGCGGCGAGTTCTCCCGGGTGCTGGCCGACACCGGCCTGCCCGCCCCCAAGCACGGCACCGCGGTCCGCTTCGCGGAGGCCAGAGAGATCGCCGCCGAGATCGGCTACCCGGTGCTCGTGCGGCCCTCCTACGTGCTGGGCGGGCGCGGCATGGAGATCGTCTACGACGACGGCACCCTGGAGGCCTACCTGGCCAAGGCCACCGACGTCAGCCCCGACCACCCGGTGCTCATCGACCGGTTCCTGGAGGACGCCGTCGAGATCGACGTCGACGCCCTCTACGACGGCACCGAGCTGTACCTGGGCGGGGTCATGGAGCACATCGAGGAGGCCGGCATCCACTCCGGCGACTCGGCGTGCGCGCTGCCCCCGATCACGCTGGGCGGCGCCGACCTGGCGGCCATCCGCGCCGCGACGGAGAAGCTGGCCGCCCGGATCGGGGTGCGCGGGCTGATGAACGTGCAGTACGCCCTCAAGGACGACGTCCTCTACGTGCTGGAGGCCAACCCGCGCGCCAGCCGCACCGTGCCCTTCGTGTCCAAGGCGACGGCGGTGCCGCTGGCCAAGGCCGCCGCGCGCATCGCGGTGGGGGAGACGATCGCGCAGCTGCGCGCGGCCGGGGTGCTGCCGGCCACCGGCGACGGCACCGACGCGCCCGAGGACGCGCCGATCGCGGTCAAGGAGGCGGTGCTGCCGTTCAACCGGTTCCGCTCGACCGACGGGTCGGGCGTGGACACCGTGCTCTCCCCGGAGATGAAGTCCACCGGTGAGGTCATGGGCCTGGACGCCGGGTTCGGCACCGCGTTCGCCAAGTCCCAGGCCGCCGCCTACGGGTCGCTGCCCACCGGGGGCACGGTGTTCGTGTCGCTGGCCAACCGGGACAAGCGCTCGGCGGTCTTCCCGGTCAAGCGGCTGGCCGACCTCGGGTTCACCGTGCTGGCCACCGCCGGCACCGCCTCGGTGCTGCGCCGCAACGGCGTCGCCGCCACCGTGGTGGGCAAGTTCTCCGACGGCCCGGGCAACGTCGTGGAGAAGATCCTGGCCGGGGAGGTCGACATGGTCGTCAACACCCCGTTCGGCGCGCCCGGCAACTCCGGGCCACGGCTGGACGGCTACGAGATCCGGTCGGCGGCCGTGACCGCGGGCATCCCGTGCATCACCACGGTGCCGGGGCTGGCCGCGGCGGTGCAGGGCGTCGAGGCGCTGCGCCGGGGCGACCTGGGGGTGCGCAGCCTGCAGGACCTGCACGCCGCGCTCGCCGCGAGCAGGGCACAGGCGTGAGCGCGGACGACGAGGGCGGCACCCGGGTGGTGCAGCTGCCGTCCGGGGACCGGCTGCTGCCCCCGGTGCCCGGGACCGCCCGCGCACCGCTCGGGCAGCCCGCGCCCCCCGCCGCGCACCCGCCGGTGCAGGGCGTGGCCGTGGTCGTGGGCTCCCGTCCGGTCAGTGCCTACACCGAGCTGACCATCGAGGCGCCCGACATCGCCGACACCGCGGCACCGGGCCAGTTCGTCGCCTTCGCCGTCGGCGGGCCGACGTCGGCGATGCTGCTGCGCCGCTCGATCGCCATCGCCGGGGTGGGGCAGGGCCGCTTCTCCGTGGTGGTCAGCGCCCGCGCCGAGGGCTCGAGCTGGCTGGCCTCGCGCCGCCCCGGTGACGAGGTGGACGTGGTCGGCCCGCTGGGCCGGCCCTTCCCGCTGCCCCCGGAGGGCACGCCCGCGCTGCTGGTCGGCGGCGGGTACGGCGCCGCGGCGCTCGTCGGGCTGGGCGGGCTGCTGCGCTCCCGGGGCCACGAGGTGGCCGCGGTGGTCGGCGCCGGTGACGCCGCCCGGCTGTGCTCGGTGGAGGACCTGGCCGCGGTCGCCGCGCCCTTCGTGGTCACCACCGACGACGGCAGTGCCGGGCGGGCCGGCCGGGTCACCGGACCGGTGACCGAGCTGGTCAGCGGCGCCGGGGTGGTCTACGCCTGCGGACCGATGCCGATGCTGGCCGCCGTCGCCCGGCTCGCCACCGACCGCGGCGTGCCCTCGTGGGTGGCCGTCGAGGAGTCGATGGCCTGCGGGGTCGGGGTCTGCATGACGTGCGTGCTGCCGGTGGTGGGCGCCGACGGCCACAGCCGGTTCGCCCGGTCCTGCACCGACGGCCCGGTGTTCGCCGGTGACCGGGTGCGCTTCGCCGACGTGGGCACGCTGCCGCCGGACCTGGTGGGCGCCGACGCGATGGCGTTGGCGCACACGCCGGCGGAGGAAGGGGAGACGCCGTGACCACGCTGCCCGAGGTCGAGACGCCGAGCGTGGACATGCAGGCCTCCATCGGCGGGGTGCCGGTGGTCAGCCCGGTGCTGACCGCATCGGGTTGCTCCTCCTTCGGCCGGGAGCTGGACCCGTTCTTCGACCTGACCTCGATCGGGGCGGTGGTCACCAAGTCTGTGCAGCTGCGCCCGCGGTCGGGCCGGGCCACGCCGCGGATGGCCGAGACGCCCAGCGGCATGGTCAACTCGATCGGGCTGCAGGGGCCGGGCATCGAGGGCCTGCTGGCCGACGAGCTGCCCTGGCTGGCCGAGCGCGGGGTGCGGTCGTTCGTGTCCATCGCCGGTGCGCGCACCGAGGACTTCGCCGAGCTCGCCACCCGGCTGCGCGGGGCGCCCGGCGTGCTGGGCATCGAGGTCAACATCTCCTGCCCGAACGTGGAGAGCCGCGGCGAGGTCTTCGCCTGCAACCCCGACGCCTCCGCCGCGGTGGTGGCCGCCGTCCGGGAGGCCGCCGACCCCGCGCACCCGGTCTACGCCAAGCTCACCCCCGACGTCACCGACATCGTGTCCGTCGCCCGGGCCTGCGCCGACGCCGGCGCCAACGGCCTGTCGATGATCAACACGCTGCTGGGCCTGGTCATCGACCCCGACACCATGCGCCCGGTGCTGGGCGGGGTCACCGGCGGGCTCTCGGGCCCGGCGATCCGGCCGGTGGCGCTGCGCTGCGTCTGGCAGGTGCACGCCGCACTGCCGAACGTGCCGATCCTGGGCATGGGCGGCATCCGCACCGGCCTGGACGCCCTGCAGTTCGTCCTGGCCGGTGCCGGGGCGGTCTCGGTGGGCACCGCGGTGTTCCACGACCCCTCGGCCCCGGCCCGGATCCACGAGGAGCTGGCCGAGGCGCTGGGGGAGCGGGGCTTCGGCCGGCTGGCCGACGCCGTCGGCTACGCCCACCGCGCCCCCGACGAGGGACCGCCCGGGCGGCACGCGTGAGCGAGCCCTTCGGCGCGCGGCTGGCCGCCGCCGTCGCCGGCCGCGGACCGCTGTGCGTGGGCATCGACCCGCACCGCGAGCTGCTGGCCGCCTGGGGGCTGACCGACGACGTCGACGGCCTGCGCCGGTTCACCGACGCCGTGGTCGGGGCGCTGGCCGGCACCGTCGCCGTCCTCAAGCCGCAGTCGGCGTTCTACGAGCGGCACGGGTCCCGCGGCCTGCTGGTGCTCGAGGACGCCGTCGCCACCGCACGGGACGCCGGCGCCCTGGTGCTGCTGGACGCCAAGCGCGGCGACATCGGGTCCACCATGGCCGGCTACGCCGACGTGCTGGCGCCCGGGCACCCGATGCAGGTCGACGCGCTCACCGTGAGCCCCTACCTGGGTGCCGGGTCACTGGAGCCGGCAGTGCGCACCGCTCGGGCGCACGGCGGCGGGCTGTTCGTGCTGGCCCGCACCTCCAACCCCGACGCGGCCACCTTCCAGCACGCCCGCCTCGACGACGGCCGCACCGTCGCGCAGGCCGTGGTCGACCAGGTCGGTGCCTGGAACGCCCCCGACTGGCTGGTCGGCGACCCGGCACCGGACCCGGCGGCCTTCGCCGACCTGCAGGGCAGGTGGGGGCCGCACACCGGGTCCGTCGGGGTCGTCGTGGGCGCGACGCTGACCGAGCTGGACGTCGACCTGGCCGGCCTGCGCGGGCCGGTGCTGGCCCCCGGGCTCGGTGCCCAGGGCGGGACGCCGGCGGAACTGCGGCGGCTGTTCGGCGCCGGCCGGGCCGTCGTCCCCACGGTGTCGAGGGACGTGCTGGCCGCCGGGCCCGACCCGGCCGGGCTGCGCGCCGCGGCGCAGCGCTGGGCCGCCGAACTGGGGGGCTGACCAGCCGGACCACCGCCGGGGGAGAGGGGGGTCGGTTGTACTGTGACGCCTGTTCGTGAGCCGGGCGCACGATCCGGTCGATCCGGTGCCGGGGGGTGCTGCCGCCCCGCGCCCGGGGTGACTAGGTTCCTCCCCAGGCTCCAGCCCGTGGGCCGCTGCCCACCCACACCACCCCGCAGTCCGAACCGATCCGGCGGCGTTCCGGCCGCCACGACGATGATTGGGTAGTCCCCGTGCCTCTCCCCCAGCTGACCCCCGAACAGCGCGCTGCCGCCCTCGAGAAGGCCGCCGCGGCCCGCAAGGTCCGCGCCGAGCTCCGTGAGCGGCTCAAGAGCAAGGGCACCTCGGTCGGCGACGTCCTCAAGCAGGGCGAGACCGACGAGGTCATCGGCAAGATGCGCGTCTCCGCGGTCCTCGAGTCCCTCCCGGGTGTCGGCAAGGCCCGCGCCGCGAAGATCATGGAGCGCCTCGAGATCTCCCCGACCCGCCGCGTGCGCGGGCTGGGCGCCAACCAGCGCAAGGCGCTGGAGGCCGAGTTCGCCGGCGAGCAGTCCGCCTGAGCACCGCCCCCGCCCCCGCCCGAGGTCGCCCCGCCGTGGTCGTGACGCGTGCCCGCCTGACGGTGCTGTCCGGTCCCTCGGGCGTGGGGAAGGGGACCGTGGTCGCCGAGGTCCGCCGCCGGCACCCCGACGTGTGGGTGTCGGTGTCGGTGACCACCCGCCGTCCCCGCGCCGGCGAGGTCGACGGCGAGCACTACCACTTCCTCGACGACGCGGCCTTCGACCACCTGGTCGCCACCGACGGCCTGCTGGAGTGGGCCGAGTACGCGGGCAACCGCTACGGCACCCCGCGGGCGCCGGTCGACGAGCAGCTGGCCCTCGGCCTGCCGGCCCTGCTCGAGATCGAGATGCAGGGCGCCCGCCAGGTCCGGGCCACCGCCCCGGACGCCCAGCTGGTGTTCCTGGCCCCGCCCTCGTTCGAGGAGCTCGCCTCCCGGCTGACCGGCCGCGGTTCGGAACCGGCCGAGGTCATCGAGCGCCGGCTGGCCATCGCGCGGGCCGAGATGGCCGCCGTCGGGGACTACGACGTGGTGGTCGTGAACGACGACCTCGCCCGCGCCGCGGACGAGTTGGTACTCTTGCTGACTGCGCCACCCGCAGGCTGACGTCCCGCCTGCAGCGCCTGCCGTCCTACCGAGGAGCTCACCCGCCCGTGTCCGGAGTCGCACCTGCCCCCGAGGGCATCACCAACCCCCCGATCGACGAGCTGCTCGAGCGCACCAGCAGCAAGTACGGGCTGGTCATCTACGCCGCCAAGCGGGCCCGCCAGATCAACGCCTACTACAGCCAGCTCTCCGAGGGCCTGCTGGAGTACGTCGGCCCGCTGGTCGACACCGCCCCCCAGGAGAAGCCCCTCTCCATCGCGCTGCGCGAGATCAACGAGGGCCTGCTGACCCACACCGCGGGCGAGAACTAGAAGGACCCCCTCGCCCCCCAGCAGACGCTCCGCGCCCGCCGGGACCCTGCGAGGGGGCCGTTCCAGTACCTCACCAGGGGGAGCCCCCGGCCCCAGGGCCGGGGGCTTCGTCGTGCCCGGGGCAGGATGGGCGCATGAGCAGGATCGTGCTGGGCGTCGGCGGCGGGGTCGCCGCCTACAAGTCGGCGCTGCTGCTGCGTGCGCTCACCGAGCGCGGCCACGACGTGCGGGTGGTGCCCACCGCCTCGGCGCTGCGGTTCGTCGGCGCCGCCACCTTCGAGGCGTTGAGCGGCAACCCGGTCAGCACCGAGGTGTGGGACGACGTCCCCGAGGTCGCCCACGTGCGCATCGGGCAGACCGCCGACCTGGTGGTCGTGAGCCCGGCCACCGCCGACCTCCTGGCCCGGGCCGCCGCGGGCCGTGCCGACGACCTGCTCACGGCCACCCTGCTGGCCACCGCGGCCCCCGTGGTGTTCGTGCCGGCCATGCACACCGAGATGTGGCTGCACCCGGCCACGCAGGACAACGTGGCCACCCTCCGCCGTCGCGGCGCCGTCGTGCTGCCGCCCGCGGTGGGCCGGCTCACCGGCCCCGACTCCGGCCCCGGTCGGCTGCCCGAGCCCGCTGACGTCGCCGCCCTCCTGGACGTCGTGCTGGCCGGCGGGTCGCTGCACCAGGACCTCTCCGGCACCCGGGTGGTCGTCAGCGCCGGCGGCACCCGCGAACCGCTGGACCCGGTGCGGTTCCTCGGCAACCGGTCCTCGGGCCGGCAGGGCTGGGCGCTGGCCCGGGTCGCCGCCGCCCGGGGCGCGGACGTCACCCTGGTCGCGGCCAACGTCGAGGAGCCCGCCCCGTTCGGCTGCCGGGTCGTCCCGGTCGGGACGGCGGCCGAGCTCGGGACGGCGATGGCCGAGCACGCGCCGGACGCCGACGTGGTCGTGATGGCCGCCGCGGTCGCCGACTTCCGGCCCACCGACGTCGCCACCGCCAAGATGAAGAAGGGCGGGTCCGGCGAGCCGTCGTCGGTGGCGCTCACCCGCAACCCCGACGTCCTCTCCGGGCTCGTCGCCGCGCGGCCCGCCGGCCAGCTGGTGGTCGGCTTCGCCGCCGAGACCGGGGACGCCGAGGACGACGTGCTGGGCCACGCCCGCGCCAAGCTCGCCCGCAAGGGCTGCGACCTGCTGGTGGTCAACGACGTCTCCGCCGGCCAGGTGTTCGGCCGGCCCGACAACGCCGTCACCGTGCTCGCCGCCGACGGCTCGGCCGCCGAGGTCCCGGCCGGCCCCAAGGACCTCGTGGCGGCCGGCATCTGGGACGCCGTCGCGGCGCGGGTGGGCACCCGCCGGTAACCTCGTCCGCCGGGCGTCCCCACCACGAACGCCGAGAGAGGGCCCGCCGTCGCGGGTCCGACCAGCAACCCCAGGGAGCACCGAAGTGGCACGTCGCCTGTTCACGTCCGAGTCGGTCACCGAGGGCCACCCCGACAAGATCGCCGACCAGATCAGCGACGCGATCCTGGACGAGATGCTCACCCAGGACCCCCGCAGCCGGGTCGCCGTCGAGACCATGATCACCACCGGCCAGGTGCACATCGCCGGCGAGGTCACCACCGCCGGCTATGTAGACATAGCGGACGTCGTCCGGCGCACCATCCTCGGCATCGGCTACGACTCCTCCCGCAAGGGTTTCGACGGCGCCTCCTGCGGCGTCAGCGTCTCCCTGGGCGCGCAGTCCCCGGACATCGCGCAGGGCGTGGACCTGGGCTACGAGTCCCGCACGGCCGCCGCCGACCGCGCCGCCGCGGCCGAGGACCTCATCGCCAGCCAGGGCGCCGGCGACCAGGGCCTGATGTTCGGCTACGCCAGCGACGAGACCCCCGAGCTCATGCCGCTGCCGATCGCGCTGGCCCACCGGCTGTCCAAGCGGCTCTCGGCGGTCCGCAAGGACGGCTCGGTGCCCTACCTGCGCCCCGACGGCAAGACCCAGGTCACCGTGGTCTACGAGGACGACCGCCCGGTCGGCGTGGACACCGTCGTCGTCTCCTCGCAGCACGCCGAGGACATCGCCATCGACACCCTGCTCACCCCCGACGTCGAGGAGCTCGTGGTCCAGCCCGAGCTCGCCGCGCTCGGCCTGCCCACCACCGGCCACCGGCTGCTGGTCAACCCCACCGGCAAGTTCGTCATCGGCGGCCCGATGGGCGACGCCGGCCTGACCGGGCGCAAGATCATCGTGGACACCTACGGCGGCATGGCGCGGCACGGTGGCGGCGCCTTCTCCGGCAAGGACCCCTCGAAGGTCGACCGCTCGGGCGCCTACGCCATGCGCTGGGTGGCCAAGAACGTCGTCGCCGCGGGCCTGGCCCGCCGCTGCGAGGTGCAGGTCGCCTACGCCATCGGCGCGGCCAGCCCGGTCGGCCTGTTCGTGGAGACCTTCGGCACGGGCACGGTCCCGGACGACGTCCTGGAGAAGGC
Source organism: Klenkia sp. PcliD-1-E (assembly GCF_024124375.1). Classification (GTDB taxonomy): domain Bacteria; phylum Actinomycetota; class Actinomycetes; order Mycobacteriales; family Geodermatophilaceae; genus Klenkia. Next base: position 1,307 of record NZ_JAMXRZ010000024.1, on the reverse strand, counting down.
GATCACCGCGGTGTTCGACCTGCGCCCGGGCGCCATCGTGCGCGACCTGGACCTGCTGCGGCCGATCTACGGCCCGACCGCCGCCTACGGCCACTTCGGCCGCAGCGACCTGGACCTGCCGTGGGAGCGCACCGACCGCGTCGACGCGCTCGAGGCAGCCCTCTGATCCTGTCGGTGGTGCCCTGCACCATGACCGCGTGAGGGTCGCCCGGGTCGTCGTCGACGTCCCGCTGGCGCACCTGGACCGCCCGTTCGACTACGCCGTCCCGGACGACCTCGGGGACGGGGTGGTCCCGGGGTGCCGGGTCCGCGTGCGGTTCGCCGGCCGGCTCGTCGACGGCGTCGTCCTCGAGGTGGGGACGACGACCGAGCACACCGGGAAGCTCGCCCCCCTGGCGAAGCTGGTGTCCTCCGAGCCGGTGCTCACCCCCGAGGTGGCCGAGCTCGCCCGGGTGGTGGCCGACCGATACGCAGGCACGCTGACCGACGTGCTGCGGCTGGCCCTGCCGCCCCGCCGGGGCGCGCCGGAGAAGCGCCCGGTCGCCGACCCGCCCCCGCCGCCGGACCCGCCCGACCCGGCCGGGTTCGCCCGCTACCCGACCGGCGAGGCGTTCCTGGAGGCGCTGGCCGCCGGCCGGCCGGTGCGCGCGGTGTGGACGGCCCTGCCCGGGGAGGACTGGCCGACCCGTCTCGCCGAGCTGTGCCGGGCGACGCTGTCCGGCGGGCGGGGTGCGCTGGTCGTGGTCCCCGACGGCAAGGACCTGGACCGGCTGGCCGACGCCGCGGCCGCGGCGCTGCCGAAGGAGGCGGTCGCTGTGCTGCGCGCCGACGCCGCCCCCGACACCCGCTACGGCCGGTTCCTGACCGTCTCCCGCGGCACCGCGCAGGTGGTGCTGGGCACCCGGGCGGCCATGTTCGCCCCGGTCCGCGACCTCGGCCTGGTCGTGGTCTGGGACGACGGCGACGACCTGCACGCCGAGCCGCGCGCGCCCTACCCGCACACCCGCGACGTCCTGGTGCAGCGCGCGCACCTGGCCGGCTGCTCGGCGGTGGTGGCCGCGACCGGCCGCACCGCCGAGGCCGCGCTGCTGGTGGAGTCCGGCTGGGCGCACGAGCTGGTGGCCGACCGGGCGGTGCTGCGCGCCGCCGCGCCGCGGGTGCAGGCGCTGGGTGCGGACTCCGAGCTGGCCCGCGACCCGGCCGCCCGCACCGCCCGGTTGCCCTCCCTCGCCTTCCGGGTGGCCCGCGAGGCGCTGTCCGCCGGCGCACCGGTGCTGGTGCAGGTGCCCCGCGCCGGGTACGCGCCC
>NZ_JAMXRZ010000249.1 GCF_024124375.1 Klenkia sp. PcliD-1-E | reverse complement strand
AGCGCGGCGACCGCGACCGCCCCGCCGACGCCCACCCAGGTCCAGGCCCCGGCCGGCAGGGCCCGCGGCCGGCGGAGGGCGACCAGCCCGAGGACGGCGAGCAGCGCCGCGGTGGCCCACCCGGCGACCGCCGGCGTCCCGGCCGGCGGTGGCCGGAGCACGAGCAGGAAGGGGAGGAAGGCCGCGACCCCCAGCAGGAGCGCGGCGCCCGCGCGGGCGACGTCGTCCTCCTCGTCCAGGACCACGCGCGCCTCCTCGCCGACGACCGACGGGGGCCAGGGTGTCAGCCCGGCGCCCCGTCCCAGCGGTACGCGCCCGCCTCGTTCGTCCACCGACCCTCACCCCGGGACCGGTCGCCCGACCCGCGCCCCACCACCGCCCGCCGCCTTGACCGCGCGGACCGCCGCCCGGGCGGCGTCGACCGCCGCGGCGTGGCCGCCCGGGACCAGCGGCGCCACCCCGACGCTCCCGCCGCGCACCAGGTGGTCGGGGACACCGCGGTGGGGCTGGGCCAGCGCGCGGGCCACGCGGTCGGCCACCACCAGCGCCACCGGGGCGGCGACCGGGAGCAGGACGGTGAAGGAGTCACCGCCGGTGCGGAACACCGACCCGTCCGGCCCGGCGACGTCGGCCAGCCGCCGGGCGGCCTCGACCAGCACCCGGTCGGCGGCGGCGCTGCCCAGCACGGCGTCCAGCTCGCCGAAGCGGTCCAGGTCGCACACCAGCAGGGCCCGGTCACCACCCGAGCGGGAGAAGGTGCCCACCTCCCGCTGCAGCGCGGCGGCGTTGGGCAGACCGGTGAGCGGGTCGGTCCAGGCCAGCAGCTCCAGCTCGCGGCGCCGCCGCTGCTCGGCCGTCACGTCGCGCAGCTGCAGCAGCAGCCCACCGTGCGGCCGCACGTGCACCAGGGCCTGCAGCTCCCGGGCCGGCCCGAGCGCGGGCGCGGTGCGCAGCACCAGGACTGGGTGGGCGTCGGCCAGCTGCAGGCTCCAGCGCAGCTGGTCGCGGTCGGCGGGCGGGACCAGGTCGAGCAGCGACCCGGTCGGCGCCGTCCCCGGGGGCAGCCCGAGCAGCCGGCGCGCGGTCGGGGACGTCTCCCGCAGGTGCAGCCGCTCGTCCAGCACGACCAGGCCCTCCACGGTGTGCTCGAGGAGGTCCTGCAGGTCGAGCTCGCGGCGTACGAGGTCCCCGGTGAGGGCACCGGCCTCCAGCAGCCGGAGCACCAGCCGCACCGCCATGAGCGCGGCCACCAGGGTGAGCCCGCCGACCGCGCCGTCGGTCAGCTGCCGACCGGTGAGCAGGGTGGCGCCGACCGCGGCGGGCAGCGCGAGCAGCGACGCGCACAGCACGACGGTGCCCGCGCGGCTGACCACCGGGACGGCGTCCGCCGTGCCCGGGGCGGGCCGGTCGAGCGGGCCCCGGCGCGCGGCGACCAGCCCGCACAGCAGGGCCCCGAC
>NZ_JAMXRZ010000248.1 GCF_024124375.1 Klenkia sp. PcliD-1-E | reverse complement strand
GCCGATGAGGTGGATGCCCGGGCGACCGCCCGGGCCACCGCCGAGCAGGCCGAGGCGGTGCGGGCGCGCTGGACCGCCGCCGCGCAGGCCACCAAGGCCCTCGAGCGGCTGGCCGAGCGGCACCGGCTCGCCGGGGTGCGGGCCGAGCTCGCCGCCGAGGAGCGCGCCGCCGACGACGTCGTCACCGGCCGGCACGGCCGGACCAGGACCGGGGAGGAGGACACGTGGAGGGACTGACCGCCGTCCAGAGCAGGATCGCGGAGATCCAGAGCCGCATGGCGACCTTCGCCGGGGGCGGCCCGAACGCCGCGTGGCTCTCGGCCGCCTCCGCGGCCGGGCTGATGGGCAGCAGCGCCACCACGGCCGCCGCCGGGACCACCGCCACCGCGGCCACCGCCGGGGCCTCGGCCGAGACCGCGGTCGTGCAGGCAGCGACCCACTACCTGGGCGTGCCCTACCTGTGGGGCGGCACCGACCCGGCCAAGGGGCTGGACTGCTCCGGCTTCACCCAGCGGGTCTTCGCCGACGTCGGCATCAGCATCCCCCGCACCTCCAGCCAGCAGGCCACCGCGGGCACCGCCGTCGCGAGCCTGGCCGACGCCCGCCCCGGTGACCTCGTCTTCTTCGACAACAGCTCCGCCCGCGCCGGCATCGACCACGTGGGCATCTACCTCGGGAACGGGAAGATGATCGCCGCACCGCAGGAGGGCGACGTCGTCAAGGTGCAGGACGTCGGCAACCCCACCGTGATCCGCCGGGTGCTGCCCACGGCCACCCCGTCGTCCGCGCCCACGGGCGGTGCGCTGGCCGGGGTGCCCTACGCCGACCTGTTCACCTCCGCCGCGTCCCGCTACGGCGTCAGCGCCTCGGTGCTGGCCGGCATGGCGAAGGTCGAGTCCGGCTTCGACCCCGGTGCGGTGAGCCCGGCCGGCGCGCAGGGGCTCATGCAGTTCATGCCCGCGACCGCCGCCGGCCTCGGCGTCCGGCCGATGGACCCGGCCTCGGCCGTCGACGGCGCCGCCCGCTACCTCGCCCAGCTGACGTCCCGCTTCGGCTCCACCGACCTCGCGCTGGCCGCCTACAACGCCGGCCCGACCGCGGTCGCGAACGCCGGGGGCATCCCGGCCTACGCCGAGACCCAGGCCTACGTGCGCACGGTGAACGCCGCCGCCGCGGGGTACGCGTCGTGACCGCCGCCCTCGGCGCGCAGCTCACCGTCGCCGCACCCGCCACGACCCCCACCGCGGCCCCCACAGCGGCCTCGGCCGGCGACCCGGACGGGGCGGCCGCCTTCGCCGGTGCGCTGCAGACGGCCGTGCGGGCCCAGCGCGACCCGGGCGCCCGGCCCGACGACCAGCCCGGCACGCCCGAGGACGACGCCGGCGCCGCGGCTACCGCGCCCCCGGTGGGGGCGCCGCCGTGGTTCCTGCTCGCCGTACAGCCCGTCGTGCCCGCCGTCGCGGTGGCCGTCCCCG
>NZ_JAMXRZ010000247.1 GCF_024124375.1 Klenkia sp. PcliD-1-E | reverse complement strand
CCTCACTGGTTGACCCTGGTGGCGCGGGAGGTTGGTTGACAGCCTGTCGTGGCACCCCGGTGCCGTCGGTGCATCGCCATGCTGACCGAGCTCTTCGAGGGCCTGCCTGAGAAGTGCGAGCCCGACGGCCCGGGGCGTGCCGACTGGCGACAGGGCTGAGCGCCTCGAGCGCCGATCAGTGAGCGACCGGCTGCACGCCCCGAACCGCGGGTGCTGACCCCACTGGTGCAACAGCGGAGGCAGCACATGAACGGTAAGCACACCCCCATCACCCCGGGAAGTCGTGTCGGCGGGGTCGACTGGTCCTGGGAGCGGCACGCGGCCTGCATCGTCGATGCCGGCGGCGCGGTGGTCGAGCGCTTCGACGTCGACCACGACAAGCCCGGCTTGGCCCAGTTGATCCAGCGAATGCGCCGCGCCGGAGTGACCCGAGTGGCCATCGAGCGCGGCGACGGTCCGGTCGTAGAGGCCCTGCTGGGCGGCGGGTTGGAGGTGGTGGTGATCTCCAGCCGGCAGGTCAAGGCGCTACGGCTGCGCTACGGCAGCGCCGGCAACAAGGACGACCGGTTCGATGCCTTCGTCCTGGCCGACGTGCTGCGCAGCGATGGCCACCGACTGGGCAGCCTTCGCCCTGATGGCCCGGCGACCCAGGGGCTGAAGGCGCTCGTGCGGGCCCGCAAAGACCTCATCGGGCACCGGATCGCGATGGGCAACCAGCTGCGGGCCAACCTGCTCACCGCCTTCCCCGGCGCGGTGGGCCTGTTCGCAGCCATCGACTCCCCGATCAGCCTTGCATTCCTCACCCGCTTCCCCACCGCCACTCGCGCGGCCTGGCTCTCCGAGCTGCGCATGGCCGCGTGGCTGCGCGGAGTCAGCTACTCCGGCCGCCAGACACCGGCCCAGCTGATGGCTCACCTGGGCCAGGCTCCAGCCGCGCTCACCGGACCAGCCGAAGCCGGCTGCGCGATCGTCACCGAGCAGCTCGTGGCCGCACTCATCGACCTCCGGGCCCGGATCGCAGCCCTGGACGAAGCGATCGCCGAAGCCATGACCCTGCACCACGACGCCGCAATCTTCACCACCTTGCCCCGAGCGGGCACCAACAGAGCCGCCCTGCTGCTGGCCGAGATCGGCGACTGCCGAGCCCGCTACCCCGACGACACCGCCCTGGCCGCGGCCGCAGGCGTAGCCCCCTCCACCCGGGCCAGCGGCAAGAAACACCACGTCGCCTTCCGCCACGCCTGCGACAAACAACTCCGTGAAGCCCTCATCGACTTCGCCGCCGACAGCCGCCACGCCAGCCCCTGGGCCGCCGACATCTACGACCGAGCCCGAGCCCGCGGCGCCCGGCACCCCCACGCCGTGCGCATCCTCGCCCGAGCCTGGTGCCGCGTCATCTACCGCTGCTGGACCGACAACGCCCCCTACGACCCCTCAACCCACGGCGGCGCGCAACGCCTTCTCGCCGCCAGGGGTTGACACAGGGCTCTCAGG
>NZ_JAMXRZ010000246.1 GCF_024124375.1 Klenkia sp. PcliD-1-E | reverse complement strand
CATCCTCGCCCGAGCCTGGTGCCGCGTCATCTACCGCTGCTGGACCGACAACGCCCCCTACGACCCCTCAACCCACGGCGGCGCGCAACGCCTTCTCGCCGCCAGGGGTTGACACAGGGCTCTCAGGTGAGCTCGGTGATCGCCTCGACGAGCAGCCAGGCCCCGAAGAGGAAGAACAGCGCCGCGGCGCCGTACTTGATGGTCTTCTCCGGCAGGCTCTTGCCCAGCCAGCGGCCGACCAGGATGGCGAGCGCGTCGGCGGCGACCATGCCCAGCGTCGAGCCCAGCCAGGTGCCGAACCAGCCGTGGTCGGTGGCCAGCGTGATGGTGGCCAGCATGGTCTTGTCGCCCAGCTCGGCGAGGAAGAACGCGGTGCCGACTGCGATGATCGCCGACTTGGTCGTCCGGTTGACCTTGTCCTTCTCGTCGTCGCTGAGCTCGTCGCCGCGCAGCGTCCAGAAGCCGAACGCGATGAAGGCCAGGGCGGCCACCAGGCTGATCCAGCCGGTGGGCAACGAGACGCCCAGGCCGTAGCCGATGCCCACCGAGGCCAGGTGCACCACCGCGGTGGCGACCGTGATGCCGATGAGGGTCGGCACGACCTTGTAGCGGGTGGCGAACGTGAGCGCCATGAGCTGGGACTTGTCGCCGAGCTCGGCGACGAAGATGACGCCGAAGCTGAGCACGGTGCTGTAGAAGACTGCGTCCACTCGGGGTGGGCCTCTCTGGGACCGGCCGGGCCGGGTCCGCGCGAGACCTCGACCCGGCACACGGATGTACCTGGGTCGAAGGTCTCGCCCGCCCCGGTGTCCCGAGGCCCTCGTGACCGGGCGCCGGGGCGCCAGCATGTCGACCACGATGTTGGGGGGCTACTCCCCTTCGCTGGGAGGGGACGTTACCAGCGACCGGCCCGAGCAGGACCCCGCCGCGGGGTGGGTCCCGTCACGGCTCAGCGGCGGGCGATGCGGGCGGCGACCACACCGGCGGCGCAGCCGTCGTCGACCGCGGAGACCACGACCCCGGCCGTGCCGGAGTTCAGCATCGTCAGCAGCGCGCCGATGCCGGCCATGGAGCCTGCCTGCCCGGCCGACGTCGGGACGGCGACGACGGGCACCTCGGTGACCTGCGCGACCGCGGTGGCCAGGGCGGCGTCGGTGCCGGCGACCACGACCACGCAGCCGGCGCCCTCCAGCAGCGACCCGTCGGCCAGCAGCGCCGGGACCGCGCCGACGCCGACGTCCTCGACCCGCACCACCTCGGTGCCACCCACCCGGGCGAGGAAGGCGGCCTCGGCGGCGACGGCGGCGTCCACCGCGCCGGCACCGAGGACTACCACCCGGCCGTGCGGCTCGGGCAGCGGCCCGACGGCGGCGGCCATCGCGGCGTGGTCCATGGTCGTGTAGGCGTCGTGCTCGGCGGCGAGGGCGACCAGGGTGTCGGCGGGGGCGCCGACGACCACGGCCGGCCGCTCGGGGTGCTCCTGCCGGGCCGCGCGGACCAGGGCCAGCACCTGCGCGGCGCTGCGGCCGGCGGCGCG
>NZ_JAMXRZ010000245.1 GCF_024124375.1 Klenkia sp. PcliD-1-E | reverse complement strand
TCCCGGGCGCTGCGCCGCCGCGCCCAGCTCGGCGCCCCTCCCCCGGCCCGCGCGGTGCGGCGGCGTCGTCCGCAGCCCAGCGAGGCCGACCCGCCCCCGGCCGAGGACGACCCGTTCGCCGCGACCCCGGACGACGACATCGTCTTCTGAGGCGCTCACGGGCCGGTGCCCCACGGCACCGGACCGGCCCGGGCCCGGCCACCGGCCGCGAGCAGCCCGAGCGGGCCGAGCCGGACCGGGACCGACACCTCCACGGCGACGACGGCGCCGGGACCCACGGTGCAGCCGACCAGCTCGGCGCCGTTGTCCGCGGCCACCGCTGCTCCGGTGGCGCAGGCACCGGGGTCCCCCCGGACCGCTCGCACCGCCACCGCGAGGGCGCTGAGATCGGCCGCGGCACCGGCCCGGTGCCGCGCCACCACGGCCGCCCCGACCAGCACGGCGGCGGCACCCACCAGGGCGACCACTGCAGCCAGCGCCACCGTCCAGACCGTGGCGGACCCCCGCTCCCCGTCCCCCGGCGGCCGCAGCCGGTCACCGCGCAGGCGTCCGGTCAGGGCACGCGGTGACCGGATGCCGCTGCGGTGACCGGCTGCAGCCGCGCCGACCGGTCCGCGCCCGCTCACCCGGCACCCGGTTCGACCAGCGCGGTGGCAGTGGCGGAGACGGTGAGGGCCAGCGGCAGCGGGCCCAGCGGCTGCACCCGGGCCGACACGGTCACCTGCACCCGGTCACCGGTGGTGGCGGTGACGACGGTCGCGCCGTCGGGGCCGGCCCGCCCGGCGAGGTCGCTCACCACCGCCGCGGACTCACCACGGGCCGCCGCGCGGGCGCCTTCGCGCGAGCCGTCCACGCACCGCAGCTGCGCGCCGACCAGGACCACCGCGGCCACCGCGGCGGCCAGCACGACCAGCAGGACCGGGAGCACGACGGCGGTCTCGGCGGTGACCATGCCGCGCTCACGGTCCCGGGCCACCGTCAGGCCAGCGTGGCCAGGGCCCGCGACACCAGGGCGCCGAGTCCCGCGACCACCGAGTCGCCGGTGACCACCTGGTAGAGCACCGCGGCGAACGCGCAGGCCGCCACCGTGCCCACCGCGTACTCCGCGGTGCTCATCCCGTCCTCCGGGTCCGCCGTCACCCGCCGCACCCACCGCCACTCCCTCATGCCGCACCTCCCTCACCGGCCCGACCGTCGGACCTGGGAGGAGCCTGCGTGCACCGCCCCGGACCGGGACCCGGCGCCGGGCATCTGTGGACGACGGACCCGGGTGTGGACGACGGCGGGCACCTCGGCCGCGGATGTGCATCACCCGAGCACGTCGGCGGCGACGCCGAGCACCAGCGGCACCACACCCAGGCACAGGAACGCCGGCAGGAAGCAGGCACCCAGCGGGGCCAGTACCGCCACCCCGGCGCGCTGCACCGCCGCCGCGGTGGCCGCCCGGTGGGCAGCCCGCCGGTCCAGCGCGAGCGCGTGCAGCGCGGGCACCACCGACGACCCGGTCTCCCCCGCCCGCACGACCACCCGGGCCAGCGGTGCGGCGTCGGCGGGGACCCC
>NZ_JAMXRZ010000244.1 GCF_024124375.1 Klenkia sp. PcliD-1-E | reverse complement strand
CTGAGAGGCTGACGCAACGGTCAGCCCCTCAGCGATCCCCGACCAGAACACCCGCATGTTCGCCCGAGTCGCCACGAGCCCCACCCCTCAGCTGGGGTGATGCAACGACCGGTTGACACCGAGGAGGTTGATCGACGTCCGTCCTGGTTCACCAGATCCGGTGGAGGAGGACGGAGGTGGATCAACCCCCCTGATCACCGCTGGGCCCGGAGGTCAGCCCTGGGCGAGCTCGGCGAGGTGCTGGGTGTCCCGCCAGCCCTGCAGCCGCGACTCGTAGTCCTTCGTCGCGATGCCCAGCGGCGCGGTGCCGAAGAAGACGCGCAGCGGCGGGGCCTCGCTGTCCACCAGCTGCAGGACGGCGGCCGCGGACGCCACCGGGTCACCGGGGCTGGACACCCGCGCCTTGCGCTGCTCGGCCGCCTTCACCCGGAACTCGTCGTAGGCCGGGTCCGGGGTGGCGTGCTTGGCCGAGGCGCCGGGCCAGTCGGTGTCGAAGCCGCCGGGCTCGATCAGCGTGACGTGGATGCCGAAGTCGGCGACCTCGGCGGCCAGCGCCTGGGAGAAGCCCTCCAGCGCCCACTTCGACGCGTTGTAGATGCCGATGTTCGGGAACGCGGAGATGCCGCCGATGCTCGACACCTGCAGCACGTGGCCCGAGCCCTGCTCGCGCAGGAACGGCAGCGCGGCCTGGGTGACCCACAGCGCGCCGAACACGTTGGTCTCGAACTGCGCGCGGGCCTCGGCCTCGGAGACCTCCTCGACCATCCCGAACTGGCCGTAGCCGGCGTTGTTGACCACGACGTCGAGCCGGCCGAAGTGGGCGTGCGCCCGCTCGACGGCGGCGAACACGGCCGCGCGGTCGTCGACGTCGAGCTGCACGGGCAGCACGCGGTCACCGAACCGGGCGACGACGTCCTCCAGCGCAGCGGTGTCGCGGACGGTGGCGGCGACGGAGTCGCCGCGCTCGAGGGCGGCGATCGTCCAGGCGCGGCCGAAGCCGCGGGAGGCGCCGGTGATGAACCAGGTCTTCGACATGCCTGGTGCCAGCACCCCCCGCGGCCGGGGTGTTCCCGTCAGCGGCGGTCGTCGTCCCGCCGGTGCTGCTCGTCGGTGATCCGGGGCAGCTGGGCGGTGCCCGGCTCGTCGGTGCGCGGCTGCTCCTCGGCCCAGATCGGCGGCTCATCGGTGGGCGCCGGCGGCTGCGCGTAGGCCTGCTGCGGGTCGGGTGCGGCGGTCGCGCCCGTCGAGGGGCCCGTCGACCAGGGCTGCGGCGAGCCGTACTGCTCCTCGGCCGCCGACTGCCCGTAGCCCTGCTGGCCGTAGCCCTGCTGGTCGTAGCCCTGCTGGTCGTAGCCCTGCTGGTCGTAGCCCTGCTGGTCGTAGCCCTGCTGGTCGTAGCCCTGCTGTCCCTGGCCGGGCGAGCCGTACCCCTGCTGCTGCTCCGGGGCCGGCTGGGGGACGGCCTGCTGGTCGTAGACCTGCGTGGGGTGCTGCTCGGCGGGCTGCTGCGGCGGGTAGGGCGCCGCGGCCGGGGCAGCGGCGCGCTCGGCGGCCGCCCGCTCGGCCTCGGCCTGCTGGGTGCGCTGCCGGTCGGCCTCGGCGCGG
>NZ_JAMXRZ010000243.1 GCF_024124375.1 Klenkia sp. PcliD-1-E | reverse complement strand
CCCCGGCGCCGCCCGCGGCGGAGGCGAAGCGCACCGGCAGGCCCTGCGGGTCGGTGCGCGGCGGGGTGGCCGCCAGCTTGTCGGCGTAGAGCTCCCCGCCGACCGCGCCGACGGCGGCGACCTTGCGCAGCGCCCCGCCCTCGGGGTTGGTGAGCGCGGGGGCCGACAGGCCGAGCGAGCTGCGGCAGCCGGTGGCCACGCCCAGCAGCAGCGAGCGGACGGTCAGCCCGCCCGACGCCTTGCGCCGGGGCGCGTCGCCGGAGGTGGGGACGGCCTCGACGACGGCCTGCACGGCGGCGCCGTAGGCCAGGTGCGGGACGGCGTCGGAGACCCAGTCCCGGCGCGACCACGAGCGGGGGTCGTCGACGCCGAGCGCGGCGACGGTGCCGTCGGTGAGCGCCATCGCGGCGGCGCCGGTGGTCACCGCACCCACGGCGGAGGGCAGCCGGACGCCGGCGCTGCGCGCCAGGCTGGCCAGCACCCCGACCGCCACGCCGTTGCCGATGCCGGCCAGCGCGCCCAGGGCGGTTCGGCGGTTGGCCCGCTCGCTGCCCTTCCCCGGCACCGAGGTGCCGGCGACGCCGGCCAGGGCGTCGACGGTCTGCTCGGGGGTGCTGCTGGCGTCGCGGCCGCGCACCGCCATGTCGAGGTAGGTGACGGCGTTGAGGACGGTGGTGCCGGCCGCGCCCGCGGCCAGCCCCCGTGCGAAGGACCCGGTCATGGACCGACCCTGCGGGCTCGCGCCGGGACCGGCAACCTGGTGGCGATGACCTCCCGGGAGCAGCGGCTGCAGGACAGGCTCGCCCTGCCGGTGCTGGTGGCCTCCCTGGTCAGCGTGCCCGCGGTCTTCCTCACCTTCGCCCCCGGCGTGCTGGGCGCGACCGGCCGGGTGCTGGACGTGGCCACCGGGGCGGTGCTCCTGGGCGAGACGGTGGCCCTGCTGGCGGTGGCGGAGGACAAGCGGGCGTGGGTGCGCGGCCACCGGGGGCTGCTGGCGATGACCGGCGTCGTCGTCCTCGGGGTGGTGCTCGCCGTCGGGCCGGTGCAGGTGTTCCGGCTGGTCCGCACGGTCGGCGCCCTGCGCGTGCTGCGCGCCGGGCGGGTGGTGCGGGCGACGCGGACCGTCGCGGCCCGCACCGGGGGACGGCTGGTCCGGGCGCTGGTCGTCGTCGGCGGCCTGGTCGCGGCGCTGTTCGTCGCGCTGGTGCTCGCCGACCCCACCTCGCGCAGCCGGTCGCTGCTGGACTGGCTGCTGCCCTTCCCGGTCGGGGGCCAGACCATCGCCGTCGCCGCGGCGGTCGCCGGCGCCCTCGTGGGCGGTGCGACGTGGCTGCTGGTCCGCGACCCGGGCAGCGCCGCGGACGCCTGAGGGACCCCGGTGGGCCGGGTCACGTGCCGACCATCACGGCCGTGACCAGCGCGTTCCACAGGCATCCGGCAGGCACGGCTGGGACCGTGGACACCAGCGCCCGAGGTCGTGTGCCCACTCCCGCCACCCGCGCCCCCACTCCCCCCTGCGAGGTCCTGCCGTGTCCGCACCCTTCCTCCTGCGTGCCCGCGCGCCGATCGGCCGCGCCGTCCGCGACGCCGCCGGTCGCGCGCCGGCGCCGTCACCGGCCCGGCT
>NZ_JAMXRZ010000242.1 GCF_024124375.1 Klenkia sp. PcliD-1-E | reverse complement strand
ACCTGCTGCCCCCGCCGGGGCGTCCCGCCGTCGTGGTCGGCGACCTGAACTGCGGGCCGGCCGCCGCGGAGCTGGTGCCGCTGCGCACCCGGCTGGCCGACGCCTGGGCCCGGGCCGGCAGCCGCGCCGACCAGGGTGCCGGCTGGCAGCTGTGGAAGCGGGAGCAGGGCCTGACCCACCCCGCGCGCCGACCGCGGGTGCGGATCGACCAGGTGTGGGTCTCCGCCGAGGTCCGGGTGCGCGCGGCCGTGGTGCTCGACGGCTCGGCGTGCTCAGACCACCATCCCCTGCAGGTCGACCTGGACCTGTGAGACGCTGCCGGACCCGGACGGAGGTGCCGTGATGGCCTGGCTGGTGTGGACCGTGCTCGGCGTGGTGGTCGTCGGCTCGCTGGCGGTCGGCTGGTGGTTCGACCGGGACGCCCGCCGCCGCGGCGCGACCCCGCACTCGGGTGCCGCGATGGGCTCGGCCGCGCGGGGCCGCCGGTGGGATGTGCGGCGGCGCGAGGCGCAGCAGGGGATGGGTGGCGCCACCCCGCAGAGCCAGGACGCCTGGGCGGAGACCTGGCGGAAGCCGCCGCGCTGAGGCTCAGCCGGCCGGGCGGAGGCGCTGGGAGATGACGCCGGTGATGCCGTCGCCGCGCATCGAGACGCCGTAGAGGGCGTCGGCTATCTCCATCGTCCGCTTCTGGTGGGTGATGACGATCAGCTGCGAGGTGCTGCGCAGCTGGTCCACCAGGGTCAGCAGCCGGCCGAGGTTGACGTCGTCCAGGGCGGCCTCGACCTCGTCGAGCACGTAGAACGGCGAGGGCCGGGCGCGGAAGATCGCCACCAGCAGCGCCACGGCGGTCAGCGACCGCTCCCCGCCGGACAGCAGCGACAACCGCTTCACCTTCTTGCCCGGTGGGCGCGCCTCGACCTCGACGCCGGTGGTCAGCAGGTCGTCGGGGTCGGTGAGCGTGAGCCGACCCTCCCCGCCCGGGAACAGCGTCTGGAACACCTCGACGAACTCGCGCTGCACGTCGGCGAAGGCCGCGGCGAACACCTCGTGGATGCGGTCGTCGACCTCGCGGACCACGGTGAGCAGGTCTCGGCGGGTGGCGCGCAGGTCCTCCAGCTGCGTGGTGAGGAAGGCACTGCGCTCCTCGAGGGCGGCGAACTCCTCCAGCGCCAGCGGGTTCACCCGGCCCAGCGCCGCGAGGTCGGCCTCCGCGCGGGCGGCCCGCTCCTCCTGCACCGCCCGCACGTAGGGCACCGGCTCCGGCGTCGGGTCGCCGGCGTGCTCGGCGGCGGCCAGCTGGGGGGCGGTCGGCGGGACGGGGGCGGTGGGCCCGTACTCGGCGACCAGCTGCGCCAGCTCGATGCCGTGCTCCTCGACGGCCCGGGTCTCCAGGGACTCGATGCGCAGCCGCTGCTCGGCCCGGGCCACCTCGTCGCGGTGCACCTCCGAGGTCAGCCGGTCCAGCTCGGCCGTGAGCTCGCGGACCCGGGTGCGGACGGCGAGCAGCTCCGCCTCCCGCCCGGTCCGCGCAGCGGCCAGCGCGTCGCGCTCGGCGACCGCGAGGGCCAGCGACCCCTGCAGCAGCTGCCGGGCCCGCTCGGCGCCGGCCTGGACCTCGGCGACGACCTGCGCCCCCCGCGCCCGGGCCC
>NZ_JAMXRZ010000241.1 GCF_024124375.1 Klenkia sp. PcliD-1-E | reverse complement strand
GGGGTGACCCCGCCGCTGCTCAGCGCCGCCCGGGCCGCCGCCGCCATCGCGCCGGCCGAGGGCCAGCGTTGCGCGGGGTCCTTGGCCAGGCCGCGCGCCACGACCTCGTCCAGCCCGCGGGGCAGACCCGGCCGGACCGAGGACACCGGCGGGGGGACGGTGTGGAGGTGGGCGTACATCATCGACGCCGGGCCCTCGCCGGTGAACGGACGACGGCCGGCCAGGCACTCGAACAGCACGCAGGCCAGCGCGTAGACGTCGGTGCGGGCGTCGACCGGCTGCTCCGTGAAGCGCTCGGGCGCCATGTAGTCGAAGGAGCCGACCGCCGAACCGGTCTGGGTCAGCGACCCGGTCCCCGAGTCGCCCGCCGACCAGGCGATGCCGAAGTCCACGAGGTAGACGAACTCGTCGCCGGGGTCGCCGGTGACCAGCACGTTGGAGGGCTTGACGTCCCGGTGCACCAGGCCCTCCGCGTGCGCGGCGTCCAGGGCGCGGGCCACCTGGGCCACGACGGCCACCGCGCGGGCCGGGTCGAGCGCGCCCTCGCGGTGCAGCAGGTCCCCGAGGTCGACGCCCTGCACCAGCCGCATGTCCAGGAACAGCCGGCCGTCGACCTCGCCGTAGCGGTGGATGGGGATGACGTGCGGCTCGGAGAGCCGGGCGACGGCGTGCGCCTCGCGGCGGAACCGCTCCCGGTAGGAGGCGTCCCCGACCAGCCCGCTGGAGAGCACCTTGAGCGCGACGGTCCGGCGGTGCTCGGTGTCGTAGGCCCGGTAGACCTCGCCCATGCCGCCGCGCCCGATCAGCTCCTCGATCCGGTAGGCCCCGAACGAACCGGACTCCACGGGCCTCCCTCGGCGTGCGCGGCGAGGCCTGCCCCCGTCGTGGCGTCGATCGTAGAGGGGTGCGGGGACTCAGCCGGTCTGGAAGTCGCTCTTGTCGGCGTCGTTCCACCACTCGAAGAGCTCGGCGAGGCGGGTCTCGCCGTCGGCGACGAACACGAACCCCTCGGCGCGGGCGTCCTCCTGGGTCCAGGCCACCACGCCGTCGCCGTCGGCGTTGACGAAGCAGGCCACGGAACCCGCGCGCCGGCCGTCCTGGTCGGCGTAGTCGATCCAGCCCCGGGCGGTGGGGCAGTCGGCGAGGGCTTCCATCTCGGTCAGCCCCTGCCGGTCGACGTCGCCGCTGAACGCGTCGCGCAGCGTGCCGGCGTCCGGGTAGCCGTAGAAGTTGGCCGACCGCGGTACCGGGCCGGAGATCGCCGGGGAGCAGCGGACGGCGGCGTCGGCGCCGTCGTCGGGCAGGTCGTTCTCCTCGCAGTCGGCGGGGTCGAAGTCGCCGGGCAGCCGGGTGAGCAGTGCGTCGGTGCCGCCGGTGGCCTCGGTGGCCTCGGTGGTGTCGGTGGTCTCCGGTGCGCTGGTCGTGCCGGTCGCCGTCGTCGTGGTGACCTCGGTGGTCGGGGTGGCCGCCGTCGGGGTGGCGACGCCGCCCCCGCCGCCCCCGCCGCGGGTCGTCACGACGGCGACCACCACGACGACGGCGAGGACGACGGTGGCCACCAGCGCGGCGACCAGTGCCGGGGAGGTGCGCGACGGCGCGGCCGGCGGCGGGGGAGCGCCCCACCCCGGCCCGGTCCCCGACCAGCCCGGCGGGGGGCCGGCCCAGCCCCCGCTGCCCGAGG
>NZ_JAMXRZ010000240.1 GCF_024124375.1 Klenkia sp. PcliD-1-E | reverse complement strand
ATCCTCGCCCGAGCCTGGTGCCGCGTCATCTACCGCTGCTGGACCGACAACGCCCCCTACGACCCCTCAACCCACGGCGGCGCGCAACGCCTTCTCGCCGCCAGGGGTTGACACAGGGCTCTCAGGCCGGGCCCGGCGCCCGCAGGTGGGTGTCGAAGAAGGCGAGGATGCGCCGCTTGGCGTCGGCCGCGGCGTCGTGGTCGTAGCCGACCCCGGCGACCTTGAGCAGCGGCGAGAGCGGGGACGCCGCGGTCAGCCGGTTGAGGAAGCCGTGCCGCGCCTGCGGGTACTCGTGCACGTCGGCAGCCACCCCGGCCGCGTCGACGGCGGCCTGCACCTTCGCCGCGGCCCCGGGCAGGCTGGCGTCTTTCCCGCCGAAGCTGGCCACCACCGGGCAGGCGCCGGCCAGCACGTCGGCGACGTCGTCGGGGACCTGCCCGTAGTTGACCGCCGAGGCCGACCAGCCCGGCCGCCCGGCCAGCAGCAGCGCGAAGCCACCGCCCATGCAGTAGCCGATGACCCCGACCCGCCCGGTGCAGCGGTCGTCGTCCGCGAGCGCCGTCCGCGCGGCCTCGAGCTGGTCGAAGGCCGGACCGTGCCGCTGGGCGAGCTGGGCGAAGGTGCCCTTGAGGCACCGGACCGCCGAGCGCCCGCGGTAGAGGTCGGGCATCAGCACGACGTAGCCGGCCGCCGCCAGCCAGTCGGCCTGCTCGTGCATGTCGTCGCCGGGGCCGAAGGCGTCGTGCACCAGCACGACCCCGGGCCAGGGGCCGGGGCGGTCGGAGGTCGGGACGGGGACGGCGAGGTAGCCGTCGAGCGCGGGGGCGGTCACAGGGCCCCCGTGCCCAGTCCGCTGCCGGACCATGCGACCGCCAGACAGCTACCCCGGCGCGGCGTCGGCCACCGCGACCCGGTCGCGACCGGTCCTCTTGGCGACGTAGAGCGCGACGTCGGCGGCGGCGTAGAGGTCGTCGAGGTCCCACCCGTGCTCAGGGGCGACCGCCACGCCGGCGCTGATCCGGAGTTCCAGCGCCGACCCGTCGGGCAGCACCAGCGGCTGCGCGCGCACCCGCTCGACCAGGGCGTGGGCACGCGACGTCGCCGCGGACCGCGGGCAGCCCGGGAGCAGCACCGCCAGCTCGTCCCCGCCGAGGCGGGCGACCAGGGCGTCGTCCTGGCGCACCCCGGCGCGCAGCACCCGGGCCAGGTGCAGCAGCGCGGCGTCGCCGGCCGGGTGGCCGTGGACGTCGTTGACCCCCTTGAAGTCGTCCACGTCGACCAGCACCAGCGCGACGTCGTCGCCGGTGACCCGCGCCTGCTCCACCGCCGTCCGCGCCGCGGGGTCGAACGCCGCCCGCGACAGGAGCCCGGTGACCACGTCGACCGACACCTGGCCGCGCAGGGCCGCCACCAGCCGGGTCTGCCGGTCCCGCGTCCCGGTCACCAGCGTGTGCAGGAGCACCAGCGCGCCCACGCCGAGGACCGCGTGCAGCCCG
This sequence comes from Klenkia sp. PcliD-1-E, assembly GCF_024124375.1. GTDB lineage: Bacteria > Actinomycetota > Actinomycetes > Mycobacteriales > Geodermatophilaceae > Klenkia. Next base: position 192 of record NZ_JAMXRZ010000240.1, on the reverse strand, counting down.
GCCTGGACCGGCGGGTAGCTGGTGACCGCGACGACCACCAGCGCCGTCGCCGCGGTCGCCGTCGTGGCCCGGGCGGCCCGGCGCCCCAGCCAGCCGGAGGCGAAGACCACCAGCACGACCAGGACCAGCGCGGCCAGGCCCGGGGTGTCGGGGAACAACGGCCGCAGCGCGGCGACCGCGACCGCCCCGCCG
>NZ_JAMXRZ010000023.1 GCF_024124375.1 Klenkia sp. PcliD-1-E | reverse complement strand
CCGCCACCGTCACCGCCCAGGGCCTCAGCTCACGATCGACACGACGAGCGAGGGACGGGGACCTACCTGGCCATCAGCGGGGACTTCTCGATGGCCACCCGTGGGGACTTTGGCACGGCCACGGACAGGGCGCGCGCCCACCCACCGTAGGAGGTGCAGACCGGCGCCGGGAGGACGTGGCGCAGCCCCGAACGTGACCCAGCTGGGCGGGCGGCGTGGGTCGCTGCTCGTGACCGACGTCAGCGGGAGAGGGCAGCCAGTTCACCGGCCTGGTCACCCGGAGCCGTCGCGGCAGCGGCCCCGACCTCGGCGGCCAGGGGCAGCCCGTGGCGCTCAGCGTGCACCGCGGTGACCAAGCGACGTCGAGCTCGGCTGCAGCGCTGGCGAACGGTGGCGGGGGACAACCCCAGCTGCTCAGCCGCAGCGGCCGTGCCGTTCTGGCCCGGCTGCGGGAGGTACACCTGCACCAGCATCGCGGCGTCTGCCTTCGTGAGTACCTCGGTGTCCAAGCCCCAGGCGATCACCTCGAGCAGGTCGGCATCGGCGCTGATGGAGCCGGCCGGACCGGGGATGTCCTCCACCTGCTCCTGCACGGCGACGGTGAGGTGCTGGGGGTCGACCGGCACCTCCTCGAACGTGTTGCCGCGCAGCTCGGCGGTGAGCTTGTTCAGGGTGTCTAGAGCCAGACCGGAAGCCACGCTGGTCGCCCGCCGGTCGATCGGGTAGCTGGCCAACACCGACCAGAACGTCGCCACGATGACCTGCCTGTGGTCCGCGCCGGCACCGCCGTCCCGGGTCGGCCGGGTGGTTCGGGCGAAGCGGATGAGCTTGGGCAGCATCGCCTGCAGAACGACCCGGCCGGCCATGGTCTGACCGGCGTGGAAGAGCCGAACAAGGGCTCCCAGCATCGCGTCGTCGACCTGGCGGGATCCCTCGTCGATCTGCATGAGCAGTTCCTGCAGCGAACCGGCGTCGGCCAGAGCCGGCTCGCTGATCGCCCAGCGGCGCAGCTGACGAGAGGTCGAGGGCTGAGTGCACAGCCGCGACCACTCCTCGATCAGCTGGCCGTAGATGCTCGAGCTCTCAGCTGTATCGCCGTTGCGGGCGGTGCTGGGGGCGGGAGAGATCGACACGATGGGCTCCAATCCACGTGCGGGTCTGTGGTCCCTCCGAACAATGGGCATGCACCCTTGCCCAACCCCTTGCCCGCAGCCCCACACCGCACCGACTAGGGCGCCTTCACCGCGCCTGCCGCCTTGCCCTTGTTCTGCGGCGCCTGCATAACTGCACGTCAACACGCCGTCGGCCCGTAGAACGCGGTGCTGGAAAAAACTTCGCCACCGCTGTCACACCACCGTGCCACCACTGACCTTCCGCAGGTGTCAGGACCTCCACGGTGGAAGGCAGGGGCATGGATCAGGACTTCGAGACCGGCGCGCGCAGCCTGTCCGAGGCGGCCGCGATGCACGCTCTCGTGCGTTCGACGACGTCGCAGCACAGCTCGGTCGAGGCTGCCCTGCAGGGCTGGCAGCAGGAGCTGCAGGTCCCACTCACCGACCCCAGCCAACCGAAGACCACCGCCTCCCCGAGGCCCATCGAGGGCCCGGGCTCTGCTGCTGGACGTCTGACCCAGACCGCCGGCGGGATGCCCCGCTCGGCCGAGGCTGCTCCACCTCGGCCGAGGGGTGGCACCCGCCGGTGCTCCACCGATCCCTCCTCGAGGCCGGCATGAGCCGCACCCTCCTGGGCCGCCGTGGCGCCGGGGACAAGCAGCCCGTCGACACCGCGGCAGACCCGGCCGTGACCGACGAGCCCTCCATCCCCGACACCGACGTCCGACTGCAGGGTCAGTGGACGGGTGGATCAGCGCTCGCCACGAAGGCAGCCACCGCAGGCCTGTGGGCGTGCCTGGTGTGCGGCCCGATCGGCGCGGCGGTCGGCGTGCTGGCCGTGGCCGGTCAACCGGCAGCGGCTACGCCAGTAGCAGCTGCAGCCACCGACAGCAGCGCCGAGCAGGCGGCGGTGAGCGAGTTCGCGCAGCGCTTCGTCACCACCTGGCTGACCACAGCCCGAGGCAACGAGACCGCGCTGGACACCTTCATCAACACCACCGGACTCCGGCTGGCCCAGGTGCCCTCCACCGTCACCGATCCAGCCACCTCGAGCATCACCCGCACGGCGACCGGCGACTGGGCGGTCACGGTGGCCGCCACGGTCACCGGCCCGTCGGCCGGGGGAGAGGCCCCCACCTCGGGCCGGCAGTTCTTCCTCGTCGCCGTGCACTACGACGGCGGATCGCTGATCGCCCCCACGCTGCCGGCGCCGGTGGCAGCACCCACCCGGGCCCAACCGCCTTCGCTGGACTACCCGTACACCGCAACGCCCAGCGACCCGGTGGCCGTCGCCACCGGCGAGTTCCTCAGTGCCCTCCTAGCCGGCGTCGGTGACGTCACCCGCTACGTCACCCCCGGCGTCGACATCGCCGCCATCCAGCCCGCTCCCTACGTCGCGGTCGACCAGCGCACCGTCCGCGTGGACCAGGAGCTCGGCGAGGACACCCAAACCCCGACGACCGGCGACACCCTGCGCGTGCTCACCACCGCTGACGTCACCTCACCGGCCGGCCAAGTCATCGCCGTCCAGTACGCGCTGACCCTCACCGCCCGCGAGGGCCGCTGGGAAGTCACCGCGATCGACCCCAGCCCTGCCCAGTCCACCTCGGCTCCCCAGCCCTCTGCCACCACGGCGACCTCGACCGCCCCCAACACCAGCTCGGAAGCCCCTCCGGCTGAACTGGAAGGAACCCCCTGATGAACCTCACCCCTTCTCTGGCCCAGCACGGCACGACCGTGCTTGCCGCCGACGGCGACGGTTTCCTGGACCTGATCAACAACGTGACCGCCGACGCCGGCACCACGATCCGCAACGTAGCCATCGTCGCCGCCGCGGCCCTGGTGCTCTGGAAGTCCTGGCAGGCCAAGGCAGCGCTGGGAGCCGTCGTCACCGCAGGCCTCGTCGCTGCGCTCCTGATCTACGTGGTCACCCACGTCGACGACCTCGGGAACCGGGTCAACAACGAGGTCAACAGCAGCAGCGCCGTCCAGATGCCCACCGCGACCATCGACCCGCCCACCGCGACCATCGACCCGCCCACCGCGACCATCGACCCGCCCACCGCTGCCGGCAGCCCGCTCGCCCCCGACACCGTGCCCCTGACCCTCTGATCGGGATGCGGGTGACCCAGAGCCGATGAGCAACCAAGATCAGCAAGTCGTCAAGTGGTACACCCTCGCCCGCAAGTTCCCCCAGCTCATCGGGCGAACCCACGACGGCACGCGACTGCCGGGTGGGCCCTACACCGTCACCCAGATCGTGGCCGCCGGCGGCGTGCTGCTCGTGGCCTCCAAGACCTCGTCCCTGTGGGCGAACTTCGGGCTCCTGGGCAACGCCGCAGTCCTGCTCGGTGTCACCGGAGTCATCGTCTTCGCGCTGGGCAAGATCCCCCTGGGGGCCCGCAACCCGCTAGCGATCCTGGCCGGCGGATGGCGCGCGGTCACCGCTCCCCGCACCGGGCGCATCGGGGGGCGGCCTCTGCGACTTCGGCCCCCGCACCAGGTACGCCACCGGATCACCGTCATGGTTCCCGGCCCGCACCACCCCGCGCCTGTCCCAGCACAGGCCCCCGCGCCGGCGCCTGCCTCAGCTCCGGGCCCCGCGCCGGCATCTGCCCCGGCCCCGGGCCCCGCGCCGGCATCTGCCCCGGCCCCGGGCCGCGCGCCGGCACCTGCCCCGGCGCCGATCCCGGCATCGCCCCCCAGGCGAGCTCCGCAGGAGCCCCCCACCTCGACGCCACCGCAAGCTCCGGCGCGTCCTGCGCTGACCGGATTGCAGTCCCTGCTCGCCCAACCCATTCCCTCGCACCGACCTGAACCCGCCAGGAGACGCTGATGCACTCCCCGATCCACAGCATCGCGAGCAACCTGCGCTGGACCCGGACAGGAACGGTCTGGGCCGACTTCCTCCTCCGCCCCCTGCCCTACGGCTTCCGGCCGACCAAGGACAAATCGGTCGTCCGCAGCTACCACCAGGCCCTGCTCCGCGCACTGCCCGGCGAGTCGCTGCTGCTGGGGGTGTGCGCCAGCCTCGACCCAGCCGCCGTCGTAGACCGAATGATCACCAACGTCGACCTGGATGCCTGCCCGGACTGGGCCGCCGAGTGCGAAGCGACCCTGCACACCCTGGACCAGATCGGACCCGGGGAGCGCATCTTCTGGCTCAGCGTCCCGCTGGGCAACGCCTCACCCTCCGACCGCCTGCGGGCCCCCGTACGGGCTGCGGCAGCCAACCTGCGCGACGCCCTTGCACTGCCCCGCGCCGGGCAACCCACCAAGGAGATCTCCAGCCGGCTCGAGCAGGCCGACAAGATCATGGCCGGGATCCCCGCGCCCTTCCGTCCGCAGCCGGCCACCCCAGCCCAGATGCTCTGGTTGCACCTGCACAGCCAGCAGCGGGGGCTGTTCCTGGACCTGGACCTCCCACAGCCGACCTCCGACTCCACCGAGGCGGTGCTGATGACCGCGGCCGGCGGCGGCCTCCCCGAACCACTGCTCGATGAAGGTGGCCAGACCGACCAGGACCGCCGGACGCTGCGCACTCTGAACCCCCTGGCCAACCGATTCCTCAAGGTCGGGCAGCCCGGAGCTCCCACCTTGGCGCCGGCCTCCTACCAGGCGCTGCTCGTGCTCAGCGACGTCCCGAGCGAGGGCATGTTGTTCCCCGGCTCGGAGTTCGTCGGGCGCATCGACGAGAGCGGCCTGGAGATCGACTGGGCGATGCGGCTGCACGTGCGGTCCTCGGCCGAGGTCTCCAAGGCCAACAGGCGAGCCCTCATCAACCTCAACGACCAGTACGGCCAGCGCGAGGGCGAGATGAGCCACGGGCTCAACACCCTGGACCGGGCCGCGGCCGACCTAACCGAGTACGCAGCAGTGCTCGAGAGCGACAAGCTCGAAGTCGAGGTCCAGGCCACCACCGTCTTCTGCGTCGCCGGACCCAACGGGGAGATCGCCCTGGCCCAGGCCCGGGCGCTGGCGGACTACCTCGGCGGCGCTGGCTACAAGGTCACCCAGCCGGTGGGGGAGCAGGAGAGCCTCTGGTGGGCCATGCAGCCAGGGGTGCCCACCAGCCCGGTGGTCCGCCAGTTCGCCCAGATCGCCACCTCACGCGGACTGGCCGCCACGGTCCCGTTGGCCTCCAGCGCACTGGGGGACAGCACCGGCTCCCTGCTGGCGCTCAACATCTCCACCGGACGCACCGGCGTCGTGCTGCACGACATCGCAGGAGCCTCCGCCCGAGACGTCTCGGGCTCCCTGGCCATCGCCGGCGAACTGGGATCGGGGAAGTCCCTCACCTTGAAGAAGCTCGCCGGCGACGTCGTCGACCGCGGCGGCCGGATCATCGCCGCGGACCGGACGCAGATGGGCGAATACGCCCACTGGGCCACCTCGGTCACCGACGCCGTCGTCATCGACATCAACCGACCCGAGTTCAGCATGGACCCGCTGCGGATCTTCCCCGCCTCCGACGGCGGACGCATCGCCCAGAGCTTCCTGACCCCCCTGCTGAACATCCCCCCGATGAGCGAGCAGGGCGTCCTGCTCTCCGAGGTCACCGACCCGAACTACCTCGAGCAGCACGGGCTGACCTCGCTGGGTGCCCTGCGAGCCCACCTGGAGGGCGGTGGCCTACCGGGGTCCACCGAGCTCGCTCGACGCATGAACGTCTTCGCCCGCCGGGACTTCGGGCAGGCGATCTTCAACGAGAACCTGCCCGCCCCGCCCGAGGCGCCAGCGATCATCGTGCGCACCCACACCCTGGCGTTGCCCACCCGCGATGAGCTGCAGCACCGGCACCTGTTCGAGCAGCTCAAGCTGGAGAAGATGTTCGGCCGGGCGATGTACGCCCTCGTCGCCGCCCTCGCCCGCGGCATCTGCTTCCAGGACCGCAGCACCCTGGGCGCCTTCATCGTCGACGAGGCCCACCACGTCACCGCCAGCCCCGAGGGGGAGAACGAGCTCATCGAGTTCGTCCGCGACGGGCGCAAGCACACCGCCGCGGTGGCCATGGGGTCCCACGACCCAGAGGCCGACTTCGGCAGCCCCACCCTGCGTGGCCTGATCCCCACCCGCATCCTGATGCGCCACCGCGACAAGACCCTGGCCAAGCGCGGGCTCGCCTGGCTGGACCTCGACCCAGACGACGACGAGCTCGTGGCCATGCTCGTCGAAGAGACCTCCCCGGTAGGCCCGCAGGGGGTGCCCGAGGCTCGCCGCGGCGAGGCCTTCATGCGCGACTCCTCCGGCAACGCCGGCCGGATCAAGGTGCTCCCGCCCTCCCTCCCGGCGCGCAACAAAGCTGTCCGCACCTCCCCTCCGGAGCTGAACACCAAGAGCGGACACGCGGCATGACCCCGCGCCCGCTCTGGACACCGTCGGCGGCCGCACGCCCCCGGCCGGCGATGCACCCCGCCGGCCGAATCTCCAGGGCTGCGTCGCGATGGGTGCTGGTGGTGCTGGCAACGGTCTGCTGGTGGGCCTGGCGACTCACCCCAGCCCGCGCGGACGGCGGGGCCCAGGCACCCATCGCCCTGACCTGGATCGAACTCAACGACACCCGCGGCATCTCGGTGTGGAACTACGAGCTGTCCCTGGACCGCGGCGGCATCACCAGCCCGGACAAGCTCATCTGGTCGTTCTTCATCGACATCAGCTGGGGCATCTACCGGCTGTGCGTAGTGATCGCGGTCTGGTTCATCGACTGGGTCCTCGGCTTCGCCTGGCTACCCATCGTCACCACCCCGCTGCTGACCCTCTCCGACGCTCTGCAGACCGTCGTCGACCAGTTCGGCGTGCAGCCGCTCTTCGCCACCGCCGCCGCAGCGCTGGCGGCCACCTGGATGGCCCGAGGCAAATGGGCCCTGGGCATCTTCGAGCTGTTCACCAGCCTGATCATCGCCGCCCTGGCCGTCGGCCTGTTCGCCAACCCTGTCGACAAGGTCGCCGGCGACGACGGTCTACTGATCAGCACCCGCGACACCGGCCTGCAGCTGGCCGCCGGTCTGGCCAACAACGGTGACACCAGCGGGGATTCCACCGAGCTCCGGGAGCAGATCACCGGAACCCTCATCGACACCTTCCTCCGCCTACCCACCGAAATGATCAACTTCGGCACGGTCGTGGACGGAGGGGGCTGCGAAGCCACCTACGACGATGTCCTGCGCAAGGGCCCCTACGGCACCGATGACGACATCCGCGACGCGATGTCCGACTGCGATCTGCGACTGGGCGCGGCAGCGGAGAACCCCGGCCCGGGCCAGCTGCTCAGCACCTTCGTCATCGGCCCGGCCGCCGCATTTCTCATGATCTTCGCGCTCGTGCTGGCCGGAGCGCTGCTGCTCGCAGCGGTCTATGCCCTCTATCAAGCCTTGCGCGGCATCGTCACCGTCGTCTTGGCGATCTTGCCTGGAGGGGCACGAGGGACCTTGTGGCAGACCCTCGCCGAGCTCGCCACGGCCCTGGCGACGGTGGTCTTCACCGTCGTGTTCCTCACCGGCTACATGCTCTTCCTGCAGGGCATCTTCACGGGTAGCAGCGACGGGTCCTTCGGGATAATGGCCACGTTCTTCCTGGTCGACGTGATGATCGTCGTGGGCATCATCATGTTCTGGAAGGGCCGCAAGAAGCTCCGCAGAGGAGCGGACCGCCTGGCTGCCGCGATGGCCAAGCGGCCCGGGACCGGCCCCACCGCGCTGCCCTCTCGCAAGCAGTTCAACCCAACCGACCTCTACTACAAGTCCCGCATGGCGATCGGCGCGGGCCGGCTGGCCGTCGGCGGCGCCTCAGCGATGGGCCGGGGCATCGGGGGCGCCGCGGGTGCTGCGGGCGGGCTGGCCGGCAAGCTCGGCGCAGCGGTGTCGGGATGGCGAGCCCGAACCCACCAGGACGCAGCAGGGGCCTCCAGCCCGAGACAGTTGGCGATCGGGGCATCCCGCTCCTCCGACCAGGACTTCGGGCCCGGCTCGGCTCCGACCGGCTCACCCGGCGGCGGCCCCACTGGCTCACCCGGCGGCGCGCCCACCACCTTGCCCGGCGGCGCCGCGGCCGCCGTGCGCCAGCGCGTAAGCGGGGCGCGGCTGGCGCAGAGCGCCGGGGGCCGGCTGATGGCGTGGGGCGCCCGGGCCGCGGCGGCCTACATGACCGGTGGCACCTCGAGCGCCGTACTGGCCGGCGTTCAGGTCGCTGGAGCAGCTCACCGCATGCTCCCCCCTTCCCCGAGACGAACGGCCCTGGATGGGCGCCTGGTCAGGAAGGCGCTGCCTGCGGGCTCTCCGGGCACCCAGCCGACGTCGGGGCCGCAGGCCCCCTCCAGCGGGCACGGCGGCTCCCCTGCCACCTCCCGCCCCGCAATGAGGTCCCAAGGAGCAACCGGCAGCCCTGCGGGGGGAGTACCCGCGCCCACTGCTGCCCGTGGTCCCCACCGTGCCGACGCCCCGGTGGCCACCGGAGCCAGCTCACCGGCGCCGACGGCCCCCAGCTCGCCCACGCACCGAGCTCCAGGGGCCGGCGGGGTGACCCAAGCGATCGCCGGTGAGGTCATGGACAGCACCTCGGCTCGACCGTCTCGGTCCCCCAGCCCCGGCGCGACCAGCCCCGGCGCGACCAACAACGCCGCGCGCCTGCGCGCCGAGCTCGCCGGCCGGCGAGCAGCCACCACCAGGCACCGGTCGGCACCGAACCCCGGTCGGTGACCCCCGATGCGCAAACGGTGGGTGGCGCTGACCGTCGGTGTTGTGATCGCCGCCGCCGCGGTCGTGGTAGCGCCGCCTCTGCTCGTCGCCGCCCTCGTGGCGTCTGACTCCGGCTCCTCCGGCGGCACCTGCGCCTTGCCCGGAGGAGACCCGGGCGGAGCGTTCCAGGCCGGCTACCTGCAGACCATCGACGCCGACGGGCTCAGCGCCAGCCAGCTCGACATCGCCGCCACGATCGTCTCGGTCGGCGAGCAGATGCAGATCCCCAGCCGCGGCATCATCGTCGCCCTGGCCACCGCCTCCCAGGAGTCTGGCTTCAAGAACTACGCCAACGACGGCAAGGGCGGCGACCTCAAGCCCGACCAGGTCGACGTGGGGCGCTCCATGGACTTCCCGCACGACGCGGTAGGCACCGACCACGGCAGCGTCAACGCCTTCCAGCAGCAGTACCCCTGGTGGGGCACGCTGGAGGAACTGATGGACCCTCCGACCGCAGCGCGGAAGTTCTACGACGCCCTGCTCGCGGTGGACGGCTGGGAGTCGATGCCCGTCACCGTCGCGGCTCAGCGAGTGCAACGCAGCGCCTACCCGCTGGCCTACGCCGACGACGAGGTGCTCGCCACGACCCTCTACGACCGCCTCGCCGGCGCCAGCGGTCACGTCGAGGGCGGGACCGCCGGCGGGACGCCGACGTGCGGGGGTGGTGGCGCCGCCGGCGGGGCGGGGGGTGAGAACTCCACGGGCTCGTGGTCCCTGCCGATCGACCTCGGCTCCTACACCCTGACCTCGGGCTACGGGCCCCGCGTCAGCCCCACCGGAGGGTCGGGCAACTTCCACGCCGGCCTGGACTTCGGTGCCCCCGGTGGCACCCCCATCCATGCCGCCGCCGGCGGCAAGGTGACCTTCGCCGGCTGGAACAACGGCGGGTACGGCAACCTCGTGATCATCCACACCGAGCCCAACATCGACACCTACTACGCCCATCAGGCCAACGGCGTCATCGCCGTTGCCGTGGGCGACACGGTCACCTCAGGGGCCGTCATCGGTGGGGTCGGCAGCACCGGGGACAGCACCGGCAACCACCTGCACTTCGAGGTCCGGATCGACGGAGCGACCGTCGATCCGCTGGTCTACCTCCAGCAGCAGGGCCTGCAGCCAGGCAACCTGCAGTGAGCACGCCGGGCAAGGGTCGTCGCGCACTGCTCCCGGCAGTCGCCGCGATCGCGCTCGCGGTACTGGGCGTCATCCTGCTGCAGCCATCCACCCCGGCATCCACGCCGTCCAGACAGCCCGCCAGCGACCTTGCCCAGACCGCCGGACCACCCTCGACGCAGACGCCTTCACCGTCTACGCCATCACCGGCACCGCCCCCATCGATCGTCGACGGCGGTACCGACGAGGACGGCCATGAGGCCCCTGCATGGAAGCCCGGGCAAGAGCCGTGGCGCGCGATCGCCACCGGGTTCCTCACCGACTTCGGACAGCCGGGCCCGGACTGGGTTGCCCGGATCACCCGCTGGACCGCGCCAGCTCTAGGTACCCAGTACGCCGACGTCGACCTGTCCCGAGTTCCCTCCGCCACCTTCGTCAGCCTCGAGGTCATCGACGCCGGTGAGTCCCTCGTCGACGTCGCCGGCACCTACGGCGACGGCCAGGTGCTGCTGGTGCGGATCGAGAACTCCGCCCAGGCGTGGCAGGTCACCCGGGTAGAGCCGGGTGCCGGACCAGGCTGAATGACCCGTATGGCTACCGATTGGCACGGACGGCGCAACTGGTCACGACGCCGCGGCCGACGGCCATGCCCTGGCCGACATCGCCCAGGCCGCTGGCGTCGCGGGGCCAATCCAATCCCCACCGCGTTGCCACAGGACGATGCCGGCGCCGATGCTGGCCCCCCACGCACCCGTGGCTCGGGACCGGCCGGGCCCGGGCGGAAAGGCCGCGCCCAGCGCCGCGAGTTCGTCGACGTCGTCGGGGCCGGTCACCTCGAGCATGGCGCCCGTGGGGGACGTCTCCCGGACGGGTGGCCTGAGCGGGGCAGGGTGATGTGCCCCTGCCCGCGGTGCGCTGCGTGGGTGGCTGGGGAGGCTTGCGGTCCAGGGAGGAAGCCGGGAATCTGCGCCGGGATGGGAGCGACGTCAGAAGCCCCCGGTCGAGATCGTTGGCGGCCCTGGTCTGTGAGGCCGGCTGCGCCGCACGCCACACCCCGAGCAGGTTCGGTGCCGCCCTATGGGCGGTCAGGTATCTCGTCCCATGCGAGTTCTCGGCTTGGCTCGTTGAGGAACCAGGCGAAGGTGCCGACCGCGAGGTCCTTCAGCCGCCGGCGAGCTGGTGGACTGTTTCGTGAGGTGAACGCGGACAGGAAGCGGCAGCTAGCTGGGTCGATGTACTGCTGCTCGGCCCAGCCGAGCAGGGCCGAGCGACGCGCTTCACTGACCTCCCCGTCCGAGGCCACGGCCTCGACTAGCCAGAACGTGGGGGGCTTGGTTGCGGTGTCGAGCAGGATGGCGTCGGGAAGTACCTCGGAAACGTTGATCGAGATGCCGACGGCGGCCATGCGGGCTGCATCGACGACCCACACCTTCGCGCCTGGTTCGGAGATCGCGACAACCATGGGGGATCCCAGGCGCCGGGGTGCCCATTCCTCGACGACGCCCTTGAGGATGGCGGAGGCATCCCCTGGCTCGAGGTAGCGGACACCGTGTCCGGGGATGGTCACTGGCACCCGTGAGGTGGCGCCGGCGAGATCGTCCTGGTGAGCGATGCGGAGGCGGTCCCCGGCTTCCATGTGGGAGCTGCGCCATGCCTGCACCGCGGCGGCGAGGTCCTCATTGTCGAGTGCGGGGTCGAAGAGGTCGGCGAACTCAGAGTTCAAGGCCCACCGGGCCAATGAGCTCGTCGTCGGGATGTCACGCCGGCGCCGTGCGGCGCCGTACTCAGCCCACTTGGGCCAGGTCTCGTCTCGGAGCGTCTCGCGGGTGTTGGCTGCATACCAGCGGAGGTAGGGCTCTTCCCAGGTCGTCAAGAGCGCGACCACGGCGGCGGTGGACCGCGCCTCGGCACGGGCCCAGGCCTCGCGTTCACTCGGGGTGTCGTAGGCGAGTGCTTCGGTGCTCATCCCGACCACCGTCGCCGGGCGGGCCAGAAAGCCCTCGGGGGTCATCTCCTCGGACTGCTCGTCGACCACCGCACCGACGTAGACCATCGCGGCGACCGCGGAGGCAGCGAGTCGGTTGGATAGAACGGTGTCGAATGCGCCGGGCGGGAAGATCTGCTTGAGCCGCGCTTCGGCCACCTCCGGTGTGATGACCGGACGATCCAACCTCACTGGGGAGCCCGGTAGGCGGCGGCGATGAGTGCGGTCGCAGCCTCGTCGTCAGCTTCGTCGATCTCGGTGAGAAGCGCCGGCCCGGGCAGGGGGACTGAACCCAGCTCATAGGCGCTGACTGCCACGGAACCAGACAAACAGCGCAGGACGCGGTCCAGGGGCTCGCTGGCCAGCAGACGAACCAACGCACGGGCGGTGACCACAGGCTGAGTGCCAGGGACGGGGCGAAGGACATTGACGTGGTTCTCGACCACGACGGCGCCACCCCACGCGGCCAGGGTGTCTGCATCGAGGCGAGCGACGACCAGCCGTCGCGTCTGCTCTGGTGCCGTCGTCCGCTGCACGAGTACGGCCGGCTCGGTCAAGACCATCACCCGATCGTCGTTGCCGCGCGTCGTGAGGTAGCGGAGCTGATCCCGTGCAGGGTCTTGGTGGACGACGCCGCCGTCGATGTCTGCTGCCCACAGGACGGGAATGCGACCAGCACCGGGCTGGGAGCCAAGATCGCTACGACGCCGGTTCCAGACCAACGGACCGGTCGATGTCCGCCAACCACTGGTGGCCAGCGACAGGGGCAGAGTCTGTGCAACAGCAGCGACCTCGGCGTCGATGGAGTGCCGGGGCAGCAGCCACGGGGCTGACGTGCGCGGCGTGGCCACCACCGCCACCTCAGAAGACGGCGGCGCCGCGAAGACAGCCACGGTCGTTGTTTCAGCTCGGAGGCTTCGAACGGTGGTCCGCCGGCCTCGCGACCTAGTGAAGGTCGCCAGGGCGGTTTCCTGCAGCACACCGGCGAACGGTCCAGACCGGTCGGAGACGAACCCGATCTCACGCAATGCAGTCTGCTTCGCGAGCCGACCGCGCAGCGGTTCGAAGTAGCGGCCGGCGAGGAAGGAAGTCGGGGTGAGCGTGGCCAGCACACCGTTGGCGGCAAGGGAGTCCAGGCCGGCGGCCATGAACAGCCCGTACAGGTTCGCGTGGCCGTAGACAGAGTCGGCAAACCGGGCGCGCTCTTCTGGCGACAACCGTGTCCGCCCATACGGGGGGTTCATCACGATCGCCCGAACTGGCTGATCGACGGCGGCGAGACCGTCGCCCACCTGCACCAGCCCGGGCAGCGGGCGTCGGCGAGCACGTTCGGTTCGCGCAAGGACGGGGAGCGCTTCAGCGGCCAGGAGCACCGAGGCTAGCCACGCCGCGCCGGGATCGTTGTCGACGCCTGCGATCACGTTCGGCAGACCGGCCAGAGCCAGTTGAGGGTCGACCACGGAGGCAGCACCCATGTGCTCGCGCAGGGCGGGCAAGAGCAGCGCGCCGGCGCCGCAGGCGGGATCGAGCAGTAACCCGTCCAACGCTTGAGGGCGCTTCCATCCCAGCGCTCGCTTGGTCATGGCCCACAGTTCCTTGGCCAACGCTGGAGGCGTGTAGTGCCGGCCGTGCTGAGACCTATCGACGGTCGGAAGGGATTCAACGTACTGCCGCCCGACCTCCTCAGAGGTGCCGATGACGGGTACGGCGAGGACGGGGGACAGGACCGGGCGAGGCGCTTCCACTGCCCATTCCACGTCCAACCAACTGCCGCTCAAACCCGCGGCCAGCGCCCGATGCTCCCACCACTCACTGAGCCCGAGCAGGACGGCCGAGGCGGCTGCCGGTACCGCTGGCTCACGCAGCTCACGAGCCGCGACGGTGGCGATTACGGCGCGCTGGCCCCGGGCAGCTCGAAGCGGGATCGACGAGGGCATCACCGGCGTCCTCGCTCCGCATCGGCCATGACCGCATCGTCCCACGGGAACCAATGTGTTCCGCCAACCCGGACAGGGCCGCAGCGGCGGCAGCAGTCACCGGCCCCCCGCCGGGTGTTGCGCATCCGCCGCAGGTGCGGCCGGCACCCAGCGGTTGGCGAAGCGTCCGATTCGGATGGCACGGACGCAGTTCGGGCACCGCCACGCCCGGCCCAGGACGGGATTGGGCCAGGGAACGTCCTGCGGCTGAGGCCAGCCCCGCTCGTCGAGCCCGCACGCGATACGGCCCCCAACGCGGGCGTGGGTCACCTTGCACATCTGGCCGCGGCTGCCGCGGAAGTCCAGTGGGCGCCGAATCTCCCAGAACTCCACCGACGTGATCGTCCTTCTGCTGCCTGCCATGCCGCGCTCCCGGTGTCGGGGGTTGATGGGCGCGCAGCGTAGGACGGCCGAGGGGTCAGTGTCTCGGCCTGGAACTCGTCGGGCGGAGCGTCTCGCGGGAAACGGAAAAACGGACCACTCCGAAATCGGCCTCGGTCAGAACCTCTTCGAGAACCATGCCCGAGGCCGATTTTAGGTAGGGGGTCAAGCGACCACTACGGGCAATGACAGCCAGCCGGTGGGCCCCAGTTGGGGGCCACCTTGCCCACACCACTCGTGCCACCACACCCCCAGCGCTCGGCCACCGGGCCACCGGCAGGGACCCCGGAGCGCAACAGCACCCCACCGGCCGGCACCCAACCGGACACCTGCTCCGGCTCCGTGCACCCCATGCCCGGGGGTCTGTCACAGCCAGCGGGCCCCGCTCACCTTCCTCAGGCAGACGAGTCCAAGGAGGTGACGTCGATGCCCCGCAGCGCGATGCCCAACCGATCGACCAGCACGACCGCCCTGGCCGCGCCGGGCACTCAGCTACCGGCCACGGCAGTGCCATGGGGGCGCAACACGCTGATGTGCGTGGCCGCCGGGCTGGCCGGGTTGGCCGTGGCGCTGCTCGACCACAGACCGGTGCTGGGGTGGCTGGTGATGGCGCTGTCGGTGCCGATGGCCCTCGCCTTCGCCTACTTCGGTAGGCGCCGACAGCTGCGCCTGCAGCTGGCTGACCGGGTCCTGGAAGCCACCGCCCCCCTGTTGGGCCTGCGGTCCCTGGACCGGCGAGCGGTGATCCTGCGTCGGTGGGGCAAGGGCTGTCCCGGCGTGCCGGGGGAGGTGCTGCTGCACTACGCCGCCGGCCGGCCCGACTCCGACCTGCAGTGGCGCACCGAGATCCTCGAGGCGGTGCAGCGCCGGCTGCTGGGCACCTACACCGTCGGGATGGTCGACCACCAGCGGTGCGTGATGCGGTTGGAGTGGCAGCCCCCGCTGGAAGCAGCACCTGCTCCTCCGGTGCTGCAGCAGCGCGCCGAGCGCGCGATCGCCGAGCTCATCGGCACCACCGCGGTGGTGACCGACGTCGTCTTCGACGAAGACGACCTGGTGGCCATCGAGGGACACCACCAGGCCGGCGCCAAGCTGGCCGCCTCGGGCTACCGGAACCGGATCGAGCGAGTGGTGTCCACCATGCTCCCCGGCCGGTGGCGGGCTCAGTGGGACCTGGAAGCCGACCGGTTCCGGTTCGAGGTCCGCCCCAGCTTCCCCAGCACCGTCTGGACGACGCCAGCCGCCGCCGACGCCTCCCACGACGTGCTCGGGGCCTACGACTCGGTGGTCATCCCCTACGGCGTCGACGAGGACGGAGAGGTGATGGTCTGGCGGCCAGCGATCGACCCGAACCTGATGCTCGTGGGCTCACCGGGCACCGGCAAGACCGTCGCCGCGCACACGATCCTCACTCAGATTACCGGCTACGGCTGGCCGGTCTGGGTGGTCGACGGGAAGTCGATCGAGTTCCTGGGCTTCCAGGACTGGCCCAACGTCCAGATCGTCGGGACCACCATCCCCCAGCAGATCGCGATCATCCACCGGGCCTGGGAGGTGATGGAGCGTCGGTATGAACTCATCACCTCCGGGCAAGCACGCGAGACCGACTTCGAGCCGCTGGTGCTCTTCCTGGACGAGTGGGCGGACTTCCGCGGCAACCTGATGAGCTGGTACGTCGGCGTCAAGGTCAAGGGCGACCCCACCAAGCCACTGGTGCTGCAGGAGGTCTCCTCCATCGGCCGCAAGGGCCGCACGGCCCGGGTCCACCTGGTCTTTGGCACCCAGCGACCCGACGCCGAGTACTTCGGTGGGGACATGCGCGACAACTTCCGCATGCGCATCTCCATGGGCCGGCTGTCCCCCCAGGGCGCGATGATGATGTGGGAGAACCCGGTCACCGGGACCAGCCTCCCCCGGGGATGCCGGGGTCGGGCGACCACGATCAACGACGACAACCGCGCCGTCGAGATCCAGACCTACCGCACACCCGACCCACGCAAGACCACCCCGGGCAGCTTCGAAGCCGACCTGCTCGACCAGCTCCGCCCGGCCACCGTCGCCCACGAGCGGCTGCTGATCATCGAGCCGACCGGTGAGCACGACCTGGACTCCGGCGACGTCGAGGACCCCACCTACACCGACTTCGCCTGCGCCACGTGGGTCCGCGCGTCCGACCGGCCCGATCTGGACCCGGTGGCCTCCCGCTCGCACGGTGCGGCCGACGGCCGGTCGCTGGCCTCCCCGATGACCGTCTTCGGTCTCACACCCCAGCTAGCCGGCCGGGCTGGTCCTCGTCCGCAACTGCGCCTGGTGACTCCGCCGGCGCCACGGTCGTCGGTTCCAGGCTGGGGGGACGAGGACGACGCAGGTGCCTTCGCCGGCTACGGGTTCCCCACCACTCTCGCGGCCCGCTCCCTGAGCGCCGGGGACATGGTGCTCGTCGAGGAGGACGACCAGCAGTGGGGCGTGCTCGAGGACGACCCGATGGAGGACCTGGAGGACGAGGGCTACCTGGCCCTGTCCTGGCGCAGCGACGACGACGACTGCGGGGTCATCTCCGTCCCCAGCGACGCCAGCATCACCGTCCGCCGCCCCGTGGAGTTCAACGACGACGTCGAGGACGAGGGAGACGGCAACCGATGAGGACCCGCAGCTCACCGCATGGGCTGACCATCCCGCAGTTCCAGGGCCGCGCGCTGTGCGCCCAGACCGATCCCGACGCGTTCTTCCCCGCCAAGGGAGGCAGCACTGCGGCGGCCAAACGGGTCTGCGGCAGCTGCGACATCCAGGCCGCCTGCCTGGAGTGGGCCCTGGCCACCGGAGAGCGACACGGCATCTGGAGCGGGCTCAGCGACACCGAACGCCGACGTCTGACCCGCGCGGCTGGTCAGTCACCGCCGCGCCCCCGCGCACCAGCAGCCACCGCCTCGGCGGCCTGAGCGCCGAGCCCCCCACCAGTCCAACCCCGGGAGAGCCCATGACCACCCCTCGCACCGCCAGCAGCCCCGCCGACGACGACTCGCTGATCCTGCTCGTGCTGGCCTGCTTCGCCGGCCCCGCCGTGCTCGCCTACTTCTGGAAGCAGGCCCTGGCCTGGCTGCTGGACCACCAGGTCCTCCTCCCCGCAGCCAGCAACCCGCTGGTGGCCCTGCCCGCCAGCGACGGCGCCGGCCCGGACCTCCCGCGGCTCCTACTGGTCGGCGCCATCGCACTGGGCCTCCTCGCGTACCTGGGGCACCGGATGCGTGGCGCGATCCAGGCCCGACGACAGCGGAACCTGCAGTGAGCGCCCATCCGCGGCCGCCGGCGCCCATGCGGCCCATCTCCCGCGTCTTCCGCGCCCGCCAGATCACCGCCGACATCGCCCGCGACGGTGCCGCCGCGTGCGACGACCGCGGACCCTGGTGGAGCACCATCGAAGCTGCACACGCTGCAGCGACCAGCCCTGAGGCGGCCGAGCAGGCAGCCGCCCCCGCGGTCGCTCTGTGCAGCACGTGCCCCGAGGGCGGGCCCGACGGCCGCTGCGCGCTGCGCGCCTCGCTGGACAGCTACGACGGCCTGGCCGCCGGCGAAGCGTGGGTCGACGGGCGCCCACGGTCGGTCGCAGGCCGCCCGCGACGTCGCGGGGGCAGCTGGAAGCGGGCCAGTTGACGTGGCCCACGCAGCTCACCCGCCGACGGGCAAGCCCTCGCCGACGGGGATCGACTACGCGCACACCCGCCAGGCCGAGATCCGGCGCGCGCAGAAGGCCCGCCTGCTGGCGAGCTGGTGCTACGACCGCGGCATCGGCCCAGGGATCGGTGTGGCCGACGGCGCGGTGCAACGGGTGGCTGCTCGAGCAGCCGGCGTCAGCCCACCCCACCAGAACGGCGCGCACTCACCGCCCTGGACCAGCGTTGCCCACCTGCTCGAGCAGCGAGCGTTGTGGGACCAGCGACACGAGCGCGTGCCGCCGCCGCCGGCGCCCTGCATCACCTGCGCCGTCGACCCCGAACTGTGCACCCGCTGCCGGCCTCTGCAGCTGATGCTTGACGACGTCGCGGACCGAGTACCCCAGCCCGAACGCAACTCGCGCTGAGCCGGCGTCCACGGGCTGCTCCCCGCTGCTGGAGACTGCGCCGATGACCACATCTCCGGGTGGGCCCGACGACGCGGCTGGAGATCGCCTCACGGCCTCCAGCAGCTGGCCCTACCCCCACCTCGACCGCGCCACCGCGGCGCTGAGGGCGGAGCTACGCGACCAGACGGTGACCCTCAACGCCGGCCGTTCAACGGTCATCGTGGTCGACCAGGACAGCCTGACCGTCGACGGGCCCTCAGCAGAGCTGGACGCGCGCGGGCGCACATGGTTCGTCTACACCGCAACTGCCAGGACTCGTGTTCTCCGAAACGCGACCCCGGGCGCCGAAAGCCCCGAATCGGTGACGATCGATCCGTAGGTCTCGGCCCCCGGTCTCATGTAAGACCGAGGGCCGCCGCCGGTCAGTGAGCGGCGTCGTAAGCCTCGATCACGCTGGTCTTGATCCGACCTCGCTCGGACACCTCGTGCCCGTTGGCCTTGGCCCATTCGCGGATCGCGGCCAGGTCCTGACGCCCACCACCAGTGGGGCGCCGGCCCGACGAGCTCGACCCGCCTCCACGCTGGGCTGCGACCTTACGCCCAGCGTCGGTGTACCGAGCGAAAGCCTGACGCAGGTCAGCTGCGTTGTTGGTTGAAAGGTCGATCTCGTACGCGGTTCCATCCAGGCCGAAGGAAATCGTCTCTCCTGCGCCATCTTCGAGCACTTCGTGGGTCAGGTCGTCCTCGAGCATGATCTGCATCTTTCGAGCCATCAGTGTTCCCATCGGTTGCCGAATAGTTCGAATGCATTGAAGCACCACGATTAAAGCCGTAAGCCTCCGGGTTTCGATACCGAATGGCCATGGAGGGGATCTCGCATTCCCTCATCGCGCAGTTGTCGGGGGACTTCGGTTCACCCCGGCGGGGGATTGGTCACCACATCACCGCAGACGTGCTGGCACGCTGATCACCACCACCAGCAGCCCTTGGAGGAGCACCGGTGCTGTTCAGCCCCCGCGCAGTCGACCTGGATCCGGTCGACCTGGAATCCGCGCTGCTGCGCGGCGCCCTTGGGGAGTTCACCGCCGAGGCCGCCGTGTTGCTGCTGGCCAACGCCGGGCACTGGTTACCTCAGCTCGCCGCCGGCGACCTCATCCACGTCGAGACCGACGAGGACGACACCGCGCCCCCCACCGGCCAGGTCCCGGGCATCGCCTGGGCCGCGGTCACCTGGAACGCCATCAATGAAGCCCTGGCCGCCGGGCGCATCCAGGGCAGCAACGGGCAGGTCCGACTGCTGCACGCGGCCGCGAGCCTGGCCGACAGCCGGCCGCTCGACCTCGGCGACACCGCCTCGGGGCTGGACCGCCAGCACCTGCAGCTGCTACTGGCCGCGATCTCCCACGCCGGCGGTAGCCACGAACAGCGCGACGTCGACGCCGGTGGACAGCCGGGCGAGCCCCTGCCGCCGCTGGTTCCCTGGCCGGCCCGCACCTGACCGCCCGTGCCCTACCCGCCCCGGCCTCAGCTGCGCCCTCTTCCCCAGTTCGCCGGCACTGCACGCAACGGGACCAAGGTCAGCGCCGAACTGATCGCTCAGCTCGAGGACTACGTGGCCACCTCCTACATGGAAGGGCGGTCCCTGCGCGAGATCGCCGAGCTGGTCGACCGGTCCCCGACGGCGGTCCGCCGGATGCTCGACAATCGCCACGTCGTGCGACGTCCGCCTGGCGCCGCGCACCTGAACACCTGACCCACCCCGGGCACCGCAACCTGTTCCGTTCGAACATGTGTGCGATCTTTGGACAGGTGGGCACCAACCGCCGCTACCCCGACGCGGGCGCACGTGCCGCCCAGCAACGCCGGCTGCAGGAGGCCTGCGGCCGCGGCACACTGCAGACGCTCACGGAGGAGCAGCTGCAGCTCACCGCCCGGGTCGTGTCGATCGCCCCGGAACGCGGGCCGATGTGGGCTTTGGCCTGGCTTCGGTTCGGTGACACCGACATCCGCGCCACCGTGGTGGTCAAGCGCTGGACCGCCGACGCGGTCGGCGTCGAGCTCGAGGTGGGGGAGGAGCGGCTGCGCTGCTGGGTCTGGCAGGGAGCGGTCGAGCATGTCGATGGACCTACCGCACCACCCTAGTTTCGAGGGAGAGGCGGTCCGGCTCAGCTGCCCACCCTGGGCACCCAAGATGCCCGGGTAGGGGAAGGTGACACGTGTGCAGGTAGCGACGCTGACACTGACCGAGACGCGCGAGGTCATCGCCCTGACCGAAGAGCTGCTAACCCGCACCTCCGGCGAGACCGACCGCATGGACCTGCACCAGCAGCTCGCCACCCTCTACAGCCGCATGCTCAGCGCCCAGACCCGCGAGCTGGCCCAGGACGCCGGCCTGACCCGGCTCACCCGCCTCCCGCACGGGCGGTGCTGCTTGCTGACCCCCAACCTGCTCGACCCGGCCGTGCGCGACCTCCGTCGTCTGATCGCCCTCGGTGACGTCGACGAGGACCTGCGCGCCCGGTGCGTGACCGCCCTGGAAAACCTGCACCGTGTACCGCCGGCCGGGCTCTCGAGCACGCAGTAGCCCTGCGCATCTCGGCTCAGGCCGCAGAGCCCCGCGGGTCGATGGCCCACGGGGCTCTGCGGGCCGGGGGCTACTTGGTCTCGGTCGGCTGGCCCAGCTCACGCCGGAGAGCCAGCCCGGTGCGCAGCACCGGCAGGATGGCCATCGCGGTGGCCCGACGGGTGCAGTCCTTGGTAACCAGCGCGACGACGGCGATGGCAGCGATCAGCACGAAGCGAGCCAGGGCCAGGACGGCGAAGATGACGAGGGCAGCGGACACGGTTCCTCCCTGGGAGGATTCGTGTCGGGTGCCTCAACTCCGACGTGGCGAGCGGTCCCGCCTCAGGCGATCAGATGCTCAGGATTCTACCTGGCTGCCGGGGGCGCGGCCGGCCGGACGGCGGGATGGCTTGCCCCGCGTGCGGTAGAGCGCGATCAGCTCGCGACACAGGGCCCCGGTGATCCAGAGCCCGTTGTGGCCCTTCCAGCAGTTCAGCACGGTCCCCTGGTCGTCGGCAGGCCGCTCGTCATCGATCAGGACCCACAGTTCGAGTCCGGCGTCCCGGGTGTCGGGGCGGCCCGGGACCGTCGCCGGTACCCAGGCTCGCAGTCCTACGCCGGCATCGGTCTCCAGGAGCCGGCCGAGCACGCCGTCGCAGTCGGGGCAGGCGACCGTTGCGATCGCTCGGTCGGTGCGGTCTCCGCGGGGATCGCCATCGAAGTACGGGCCGAGCGTGGTGTCCCAGAAGTCCATTCCTTTCAGCTCCGGACGCGGATGTCGAGCATCCGCAGCGTGCTGTCGACGTCGGATTCCCTGTTCACCAGGCTGTTGATTAGGCGCGCCAGCGGCAGTTCGTTCTGGTCGACCACCCACTCGTCGACGTCGTCACCGTTGGGGGCCATCAGGGGGCTGGGGCGTGGCAGGTAGTGCCGGCCGCCGTCGGCGACGGCGAGGAGCTGCCGGTGTACCGGGCGGCCCCGCCACAAGACCTCGGCGTACATCCCGCGCACGGTGCGGTCGGGGAGCGTCGACCAGCGTGCCCAGACGCCGGTCCAGGGGTCCTTATGGTGCTCGGCGCCCCAGGCGACCGATACATCCAGGTTGCTGCGCAGATAGGCGACGGAGTCGTGCCCGCTCAACCACACCTGCAGCTGGTCTCCAGGAGCGGTCTTGATCTGCGTCAGGGTGGGCGGGCTGAGCTGCGACCAGCCTGACGCGGGGGTGGTCGCGATGGTCGTCAACAGCTCGGTGAGGTCCACGGGACAAGTCTCCCAGTGCAGCCTCGACGCACACAGCGAACTGCCAGGTTTTTGGTTGCAAGCAACCAGATTGTGTGACACACGAGGTTGGTGTGACGCACGTGGCGCGTTCTGAAAGTTACCGACCAGTTTTGGTTTGACCCGTGTGAGGCTCCCGCGGGCTCGAAATCGTCACGGGTCTTTCTCAGCTCGACACCAGGTGGGTCTCATGCATGCACGGTCACACTTCACCGCTGTTCGCCAATGGCGGATGAGGGGATCCGTGGCGGCGATCGCCGCGGCGGCGCTGATCGGCGCAGGTCTGGCCGTCACCCCGGCGACCCCTGCTGCGGCCGCTCCCGCGCAGGGTGTCTACCCGCGGGACCTGCCCGCGCTGTCCAGCGAGGCCCCGGCCGACGCCGTCTCGGCGGACCCGGAGGCGGCCGGGGACTTCGCACCGCTGGCCGACGCCGCGTCGGCTGAGTCGTCCTACGACCCGGACACCTCGGAGGTGGCCGACCGCAGCGAGTTCACCACCACCTACGACAACACCAACGGCACCCAGACGATCACGCAGTCGACCGAGCCGATGAACGTCGAGGACGAGGACGGGAACTGGCAGCCCATCGAGGTCGACCTGACCGACGGCGACGAGGGCCGGGCCGAGACCGACCAGCACCCGCTGAGCCCCTCGTTCGCCGAGGACGCGGGCGACCCCGACCTGCTGCAGGTCGCTGTCGACGACCACACCGCTTCGCTGGGGCTGGTCCAGCCCGCCGACGACAGCGAGGTCGAGGTCGACGGCTCCACCGCCGAGTACGCCGACATCGCGCCCAACACCGACCTGGCCTAGCCGAGGTTCTGCAAACGCACTCGCCTGTGAACATGCGCGTGCGCGCGGTTTCAGTCTACTCCCATCTGTGGACGGTGACCTTGCCGACTGTGCGGCCGTTCTCGACCAACTCGTGCGCCTCGCGGAGTGTGGTCGGTGAGATCGGCGCGAGTGTCGTTGTGGCCGTGGTGCGGATGCGGCCCTGATCTACAAGGTCAGCGACAGTGTTCAGGAGCTGGTGCTGTTCAATCATGTCCGGGGTCTGCCTGAGCGGGCGGGTGAACATCAGTTCCCAGTGCCAAGCGATGCTCTTGCCCTTGAGCGGGAACACGTCGCGCGGACCGTCGTCAATGGCGACAATATGCCCGAACGCTCGAACGATCCGCGCATAGGTTTCGATCTGCCCCGCGGAATGCGCGGTGAACAGCCAGTCCACGCCATCCTGCGCGACGGCGAGCACCTGCTCAGCCAGGTCGTCGCGGTGGTTCACCACATGCTCCGCGCCCAGGTTGCGCACCCAGGCGGAGCGTTCATCGTCGGAGGCGGTGGCGATCACGGTGACGTTCGGCAGGAGCGCGTCGGCCAGTGCCAGCATGATCGATCCGACTCCGCCGGTCGCGCCGATCACCAGCAGGGTGCCGGTCGAGTCCTCGGTAAGGGCGAGCCGCTCGAACAGGGTCTCCCAGGCGGTGATCGCCGTCAGCGGCAGCGCAGCAGCGTCGGCAAACGACAGCACCTGCGGCTTGCGCCCCGTAATCCGCTCATCCACAACATGCAGGCGCTGGTTCGTACCTGGCCGGTCGATGCTGCCCGCGTAGTACACCTCGTCACCCGGAGCGAACAGCGTCACCGCTGAGCCGACCTCGCGCACCGTACCGGCGGCGTCGAAGCCGAGCACCTTGAACCCGTTCGCAGGAGCGCCTTCCCGCAGTTTCACATCGACCGGGTTCACCGAGACCGCCTCGACCTCGACCAACAAGTCATGCGGTCCAAGTTCGGGCACCTCGACCTCGCGGGCGGTCAGCGCCTCGGGGTCGGTGGCGGGGAGGTTCTTCTCGTATCCGATCGCAGTCGTAGCCGTCATGCCAATTATGGTTCCCCAGACCTACTGGTTACCGTCAAGGCAACCTAGTACCCATCGGATACCATGAACGTATGAGTCAGACCGTGGATGAGTGCGACCGGAACGACGTGTACGCGGCCATGTGTCCGTGCCGCGACATGCTCGACCTGCTCGCCAACAAGTGGAGCGCCCTGGCCATCGGTGCGCTCGAAGACGGGCCGCAACGCAACGGGCAACTCAAACGACGCTTGGAAGGCGTCAGCCCCAAGGTGCTGTCCCAGACCCTCAAGCGTCTCGAAGACCACGGCCTGCTCACTCGCACCGTCTACCCCGAGGTTCCCGCTCGCGTGGAGTACGAACTTACTGACCTCGGACACAGCGCAGCCGCCCCGTTGAAGCATCTGCGCGACTGGGTTGAACACAACGTCGGAACCGACCAGTAGCGACCCCCTCGGCGCTACATCGAGCCAGGAGTCCCGGCCTCCGCGTAATACCGCGTCAACACAGACGAGGCGTCGCGGTCGCCGTCACCGGACACGACAGAGTTCAGCAGGTACCGGTACCCGTCACCGGTCGTCATCACCCTAATTGATAACGTCACACCTAGAAGGTGCGAAGTAACCGACGCGCGAGCACAGGAGCGCTTCTGTCATTTCGAAGGCGAGACTTCGCGCGATTGGGATTCGCCGGGCCATCCTTCTTCTCTTTCGTCGAACGTCACCGCAACACCGTGTCGCTGGGGTTCGTGAAATCTTCTTCCGGAAGCGAAACCCAGGTACTGCGCCATGAGGAACTCGCCGCAGCGATGCACAGGCGTTCGACAGTTCGGTCGCACGAACCGATCGTTTGTTAACGGACGGCACTGTACGTCGATCGAAAGTCGCGCCGACACCCCCTGCGAATTCGCGTCGCGGGATAGTTTGCCAGGATCCGGCGATCAGCGTGGTGCGCATCAAGGAGGTGCGCAGCGGCCTCAGCACGAGGAGCCTGCCCGCGAGGCCGACCACCCCGCCCCTAGGAACGGTAGGAGTGCGACGTCGGGGCGAGCTGGGGGCCACCCCCCGAGACCGAAAGTAGCACCGCAGCGACGATAAGCGCCACGCCAACCAGGGTGGTCGTCAGCTCCCCGACCAACGAACCGATCCATCCGCGTTCCTGGAGGTCTCGGAACATCCTTATGCTCAGCCCGAACGTTCCGTTCGAGCTGCGAACCGATCGTCTCGATGCGTCGTGGCAGACGCCTCAGCTGTCCACCGATGACCTGGAGTTGCACGCGGCCGTCGGCGAACATCTCCCTTGAGTCCATCGCCAGACGTATGAAATGAGGAGTTCGAGCAAGGGCCCGATCGACCAAGTCGTAGTCGGCAACGAGCTGGCACAGCGTTCCCTCGAGTGACACGAAGGAAACGACTGGCGTTCTCCTCCGCTGTTGGGGACGTCGGGTCGGCTGAAATAATGGCCGGGACGATACGGTGGCGAGTCAGAGCGCCGTGATCCACCGCGCGATCTCGTCAGCGAGCTCGTCGCTATTGTCTTCGACCATCAGCGAGTGGCCGTTCCCAGCGAGAAGAGGCAGTTCGGACGACCAGAAGGTGACGGCGGCGCCCTGATCGGTGAGCCAGGCCACGATGTCCTGATCCAGCTGCGAGGGGTGGTCGGTATCGGCTCCACCCGTGAAGACGAGAATCGGCTTGTTCGTGAACGCGTCGGTCGGCCCGATCCTCATTTGGCTCCCACCGATGTTCAGACGCTGATAAAGCATCCGGGCCGGGATCGGCCGAAGGGTGCGGCGGAACACCTCGATGCACTCGCGGGGGAACCGCCGGCTGGGTCCGATGGCCTTGTCGTTCACGAAGGCGCTTGTGGGTTCCCAGAAACCCATCTTCGGGATGGTCCAGTCGATGGCCGCTCCACGGATGGAGACCTCCTGGTCGGACTCCCTCACGATCTCGGGCACCGCCTGTATATTTCCAGGCGGGCCCGGAGCGACGGCTACGAGCCCGTCGATGAGATCGCCATGCGTCTCTAGGAGGCGGAAGCCAATCGGACCTGCCATCGAGTGCACGACCAGCACGACGTTCCGGCCGAGACCAGAGAGGAACACGCCCATCCCTCGGCACACGCTCTCATAGTCCAGCCGCGCAGACGCCGCACGATCATCGACGTGTTGGGCCGCCTCATAGGACAACCCCAGCCAGTCCACCACCAGCACACCGTAGCCATGCGATACCAATCGTGCCGCCCAGCCCTGTCGGCCGTCGGGCGTCTCGAGATAGTACTCGTTCGAGGCACCACCCCCGTGCACGAGGACGATCCACCGAGCAGGCGCACCCGACGGCGCCAGTTCGGTGTACGAGATCGGCGCGACGTCGTCTGGGCGTGAAATCGAATCCATAGCTTCCCCAGGCCTGTTAGGCAATGACGGCGTCGAGGGCCCGTGCGAGCCTCTCCGGATGCGTGAGCATCACCAAATGGCTTCCGTCGATCTCGATCGTGCGCGGACTATCAAGCCGCCCGGCCGCGGCCTGGTAGATCTCAGCGGGAACGGCCTGGTCCTGAGCGAGGAACACATAACTTGACGGGATGCTGCTCGCCCAGAACCGGTCGAGGCGGATCGGCTCATCGGACCAGCCTGCCGGCGATGGGACGAGCCTCGGCTCGAGCGCGGCGAGCTGCTGCTGCTCGAACGGGGACATGTCCTGCATAGACGCGGCCCAGAGCTCAGGCGGCATGACGATGGTGTTGTCGTCGGACTGACTCGCAAGCGCCTTCGTCGCTGCGACCAACGGATCGGGGAGCACGTCGTTAATGGTCTCGCCGTCGCGCAGCACCCAGGCGTCGACGAAGACGACCCGGCCGATGCGCTCGGGCATCGCCTCAGCGACGAGTTGGATGAGCGGACCTCCGCCGCTATGACCGACGAGCACGATGTCGAGCTGGGTGAGCTCTCTTACCTGATCGATCAGATCGCGCGCCATCATGCTCATCGTGACGCCGGAGCGGTCCACGTCACCGTCTTCGAGACCGCGCAGCGTCGGCGCGATCACCTCGTGCCCCATTCTGCGCAATTCGTCGGCGACGCCGTCCCACACCCAGCCGCCTACCCATCCGCCGTGCACCAGTACGATCTGCATTGATCATCCTCTTCGCATATTTATCTGCTGAGCAGAACTTGTTCCTAACTAGAAGACACAATAGCTTGCGCGGCGCCAACAGTCAAGCATGGCTCGAGCTCTCTTCAGAACGCGCCGAACGACCCCTGCACCAGGTCGCAGGGGAAAGAGACGACGAGCCTTCAGGAGGTCAGGTCGGCCAGACGTACGGCTGCCTCATCGAGGAGTGCGACGAGGGTCTTCACCTTGCGGGGAGGCAAGCGGAACACCGGGGCAGATGCGTTGATCGCCAACCGCAGCCCGCTCGCCGAGGGAACGGCCACGGCCACCGAGGCCACGCCCTCCTCGCTCTCCTCCCGGTTCGTTGCATAGCCCCTGCTTCGCGACAAGATCCAGTTGTGCGAGGAGCTCGGTCTTGGTACGGATCGACTGCGGAGTCACCTGTGAGAGTTGCTCGTCGGGGTAGAGACGGTCCAATTGTTCTCGCGGGAGCTGCGCCAGGAGAACCTTTCCCGTGGAGGTGCAATGGGCCGGCATCTCCTTGCCCAACCGTGAAGCGACTCGCACCGCCGTCGTCGGTTCCGCGACCGGGGTCGTGCCCGACGTGAACCAGATCCAGCTCAGCCCCGACATCGCCCGTACCGTTCCTCGACGCGCGCACGAGGTGCTCGGTATCGTGACCGAGAGCTGGAGCCCGCTCGGCCGCGGGCCCGAGCTGCGGGAGAACCCGACGATCGTGCAGATCGCGGCGGACGTCGGACGAACGGCGGCACAGGTGGTGCTCCGCTGGCACGTGCAGCAGGGCCTCGTGCCGGTGCCGAGATCGTCAGACCCCAAACGCCTGGTCGAGAACCTCTCGGTCTTCGACTTCCGCCTTAGCACCGACCAGATGGCCACGCTTGCGTCCCTCGACAACGGCGAAGCCGCCGCGCGGGACTCTGACCTGCCCGAGAACGGTCATTAGTCCACCAAGAACACCAAAATCGTCACCGATCTGGTAAATTCAGCGCGCTCTGGAGACGCAGCAGAACGCCTCGCGCGGCTCCTGGACATTCGACTACACGCAGGACCGGCTCTCCGCCATCATGCGCTGCACACACGACCGCTGCCTCGAGACCGCCGACGAATACGGCTCGCCAGGCTTGCCCGGTGGACTTCGGCGACTGCGCGAAGCAACTGACCGGCGGCGAAGGTGATGGCTCGAACGTAGGCGCGATCTGCCTTGCTCGCCTCACCTTCGGCTCGCTCGACAGCCGCGTCCAAACCATCGCGAAGTCGCGTGCACTGCAGATGGCGGCGAGGGAGAGAGTAAGTTCTGCAGTGTGCCCGATCGGGAACAGGGGGTGGGCTTTAGTACCCCTGCCCGAATTCGCGAAGTCTGGGCCACAGATCGCCGCCGACGACGCCGAAGACCCCTACGTCCGCCAGCATGCCGCCGAAGCCCTGCTTGAGATCAACGAAGACCGGAAAGTCAACGGCCGCTACCTCGCCGTCAAGACCCGACAGAACCTCGCCCGCCTCACCGACTTCGCCGAACACACCCGTCGGTTTCCCTGCCTCTTCCGCCTCGATCAACGCCACCTGTGCACCCCTATCAGCGGGAGCGAGGGTCTCGGGAAGCTTCTCAAGCCGACGGGCAACTCGCTCGGCAGTGCTTGCGAATCGGCGGTACGGACGACCCAACTGTTCGCTCGTGTTGGGGTCCTGGCCGTGCCCCATGAGACGGCGGAGCTGCTCCTCGCTGACCTCACCACCGGGTTCGACGGCGCCAGAAATGTACGCGAGACCCGATCCGAGCCATGAGCCCGGCGGCGTGCTGTTCAGTCGTTCAGCCGGTGGAGCCAGTAGCCGGGTTCGCGGCGCTCGTGGGCGTAGGCGAGGATCAGGATCGTGTCCGGCTCCACCGTGTAGACGATGCGGTACGGGTATCCGCGAACGGCCTTGCTGCGGATCACGGTGCCATCGTCAGCGGTCGTGAATGGTGGGGCGGCGTTCGGCCATTGGTCGAGGTCTTTCCGGGCTTGCCTTGCTCGGTCGATGAGCGCAAGGCCGATCCCTGGCTCCTGGTCTTCGTACCAGCGCACGGCGGCGTCGAACTCCGCGACGGCCTCGGGGTGCTCTCGCTGGGCCAAGGTCATGCGGTGAGCAAGGCGCGCAAACGCTCGTAGTGCTCGTCGGCATCCACCAGATCGACCGCACCCTCACGCACCTCGGCCAGTCGCCGGGTAGCCTCGGCACGCCAGGCTGCATCGACCTCGCTCTCGTCGTCTGCATCATGGAGGCTTTCGAGCAGGGCGTTAGCGACGACCGCGCGCTGATCGGCGTCGAGCGCGAGGCCGTCTCGGATCAGAGTTGCGGTGTCGGGTGTCATGTATTCAAGTGTACGTCGAACGGCCGACAATCGCGCTGGGCGTCTGTGGCTCGGGTTGCGGGGCTGCTGTGAACGTCACGCCGACGCGACGTGCTGCTGATGCTCATAGGCCGCGTGCTGGCCCGTCATGTCGCGGGTCGTTGCGCCGCGGGGGTCTGTCGGGCTGAACCTGACCTACAACTCCCAGCAGACCACTCCCACCGGCCTGACCGCCTCCTACTACGACGACCCCTCGCACGCCGGGCTCATCGACGACAACACCCAGAAGCCGGTCCTGGTGCGCAACGAGCCCCAGGTCAACATGGACTGGGGCACCGCGTCTCCCTTCCCGCCCATCCTGGGTACCGACTGGTTCCTGACCCGTTGGCAGGGCTACTTCGTCCCCCCGGTCACCGGTACCTACCAGTTCGCCGGAACGCACGACGACACCGGCTGGGTCGTCATCAACGGCACCGTGGTCTACGACAACACCGCCTCGACCTCGACGGTGAACTGGGCGACCGCGAAGGCCAAGAGCATCGACCTGGTCGCCGGCCAGATGGTGCCGATCGTCGTGGAGTCCGAGGAGATGACCGGCTCGGCGTCGATGAAGCTCTACGTCCGCACCACCGCCGGCGGCACCGTGCCCGAACAGATCGTGCCCAGCTCCTGGCTCACCACCACCGACAGCCCGGCTCTTCCCCAAGGCTGGACTTTGTCCGCCGACCTCGACGGCAGCGGCGCGGTCTACACCGACGCCCTCATCGCCGACCAGACCGTCGTGCTCACCGACGCATCCGGCGCCAAGCACACCTGGACCAAGACCAACGGCAGCTACGCACCGCCAGCGGACGAGACCGGCGTCCTCAGCATCGACTCCGGCGGCCGCGTCACCCTCACCGAGGGCGGGCAGGTCTACACCTTCCGCACCGACGGCAAGCTGGACACCCTCACCTCGACCCTGGACTCCCGCAAGCCCGCCGCCTTGCAGAACGTCTACTCCGGCACCCCGTCCCGACTCAGCCAGATCGTCGACCCCGTCTCCGGGCGCAGCGCCACGCTGACCTACAACCGGTCCGGCGAGAACTGCTACAACGGCGCCAACATCCCCTCGGGATTCGACGCCACTCCTCCCGGGCGAATGCTGTGCCGCATCACGTACTGGGACGGGACCGAAACCCGCTACTGGTACTCCAACGGCCGGCTGGCTCGCGTCGAGAACCCCGGCGGTGCGGTCACCGACTACGCCTACGACGCCAACGGTCTCCTCACCGGCGCCCGCGACGCGTTGGGTGCGGACTGGGTTGCCTCCAACCCGAGCGCCAACGCTTCCTCCGACGCCACCACCACGATCACCTACACCACGACGCGCGGTAAGCCGGCGGCGCAGACCGTGACCGGCCCCAAGCCCACCTCCAACCAGGACCGGCCGCAGCGGACCTACCGGTACGACGCGGCCAACCGCACCACCTACGTCGACGCCGCCGGGCTCAACCCCTCCTCCGGCTTCTTCAGCAAGGTCGTTTACGACGACGCAGACCGGTTGCTGTCCACCACAGATGCGACCGGCCGAGTCACCAGCCAGACGTGGAACGTGCAGGATCTGCAGCTGACCTCCACGGATGCCGCCGGGCGAGTCTCGAGCACCGTGTACGACGCCCGCAACCGGCCCACCATCACCTACGGGCCCGCCTCGGCCTCCTGCTTCAACGGGCAGACCCCGACGGCAGCATGCGCATCGACGATCCCCCAGACCACGACGGGCTACGACGAGGGCATTGCCGGCCTGGGCGTCGCGCTGTACGACAACACCACCCTGACGGGGGCGCCGAAGGTCTATCAGACTGGGCTCGGCACCACCGACGGTCGCCTCCGCGGTGACTGGGCCAGTGGCGCCGCTCCGGCCACCGGCATTCCTGCAGGTACCTTCGGGGCCCGCGCCACCGGGGACATCGTCTTCCCGACCGCCGGTTCGTACACCCTCGAGCTCGAGGTCGACGACGGTGCACGGCTGTGGATCGACGACACCCTGGTCGTCGACTCCTGGACTGCTGGCTCGCTCCGCGCGGTGTCGGGCAGCTTCGCCAACCCCACCGCCGGCTCCTTGCACCGCATCCGAGTCGACTACTACAACAACGGCGGCGCCGGCACCCTGCATTTGAACTGGCGCAAGCCCGACACCACCTACGAGCCCGTTCCTGGCCAGTACCTCAAGCCCAATTACGGGCTCGTCACCTCGACCACCACGGCCGAGTCTGCCGGCATCCCCGACCGGACCACGACCACCGGCTACACCGCCAGCAACCTCGATGCCGCCTTCGGTCTCGCCACGAGTCGGACCGTGGGTGGGCTCACGAGCAGCACCGGCTATGAGGCCCTTGGAACCGGATACCTCCGGCCCACCACGAAGACGAAGCCCACCGGCGCAACCGTCACCTACACGGCCTACGGCGATGCCGAGCAACGCGACAACCCCTGCACCTCGGCTAACGACCCGGCCAACCAGGCTGGTCTCCCCAAGATCACTACATCGGCTGCCCCTGCTACCGGTCCTGCTCGCACCGACGAGCAGATCTACGACGCCGCAGGACGCGTGGTCGCTCGCGCCACCACGTCCGGCAGCTCGGAATGCACCACCTACGACGGCCGTGGCCGCACGGTCACCCAGACCTTCCCCGCCGGTTCAGCAGGTGGCGCCCGCACCGTCCAGTACAGCTACGCGGAGAGTGGTAACCCACTGGTCAGCACTGTTACCGACAACAACGGGACCATCCGCACGCAGGTCGACCTGCTCGGCCGGGTGATCAAGTACACCGATGCCAACGGCATCACCACCGACATGACCTATGACAGAGCCGGTCGCCTGACCACCCAAACGGTCACCCCGCCCACCACTGCCGACCCGGCCCAGCAGACCACCTACACCTACGACGACGCCGGTCGCACTCTCACCGTCGCGATGGATGGCACCACGCTGGCCACCACCACCTACAACACCGCCGGTGAGATCGACTCCGTCAGCTACTCCAATGGGAGCTCGCTCTCGGCCGTCACGCGAGACAGCTCTGGAGCGACCATCTCGGTCACGTGGCACACGGCAGACAACACCGACGTGGTGTCTGCGGTAACCCGCAGTCGGGCGGGCACCATCGTCGATGAATCGCTCGGTGGGGTCGACGCACAGCCAGCAGGCAACAATTTTGCCTACGACGCTGTCGGACGGCTCGTCGATGCATGGGTGACCGGCCATCACTACAGCTATGACTTCACCGCGGCAGCCGACAGCTCGTGCCCCACAAGCACACAGGCTAATGCCGGGTCCAACGGCAATCGAGTAAAGATGACTGATGTCACCAGCGCAGGGACCGCAGTCACCGGGTACTGCTACGACGCAGCCGACCGATTGATCGCCACTCTCGGCGCCACAACCATCAGCGGGATTACCTACGACTCGAGCGGCAACACCACCGCTTACAGCCAGGGTGGCGTTTCCACCCAACTCCAGTGGGATGGCTCCGGTCGAAACATTGGAATTCAGACCGGCGGTACCGACCCGGCCAATGTCGCCTACCTTCGCGACGCCACCAACCGGATCATCCGACGAACCACGACCAGCGGTGACCCCGTCGGGGAGGTTCGCTACGGATACACCGCAGGCAGTGACAGCGCCGACTTGGCCCTGAGCTCAAGTCAGAGGGTCCTGACTCGCACCATCACCCTGCCCGGAGGCGCGGTCTACACCTGGACGCCCACCGCCTCCGCGCGCACCTGGGACCACCCCACCGTTCGGGGAGACCTCAGCCTCACGACCGACTCGAACGGTAAGCAGGCGGGCGCTCTCCGCACCTACGGCCCGTTCGGGGAATCCCTCACAGCGGCCGGGGACGGAATGGCAAACAACCAGCCGGGTGAGATGGACTTCGGTTGGTTGGGCCAGTACCGCAGGCCCGTGGAGCACGCTGGCTCTCTCCTGGTCGTACAGATGGGCGCCCGACCGTTTTCGCCCCTGCTCGGACGATTCCTCAGCGTCGACCCCGTTGAGGGCGGAAGCGCCAACGATTACGACTACAGCAACGCCGACCCCATCAACCAGATGGACCTGGATGGAAAGAGTCCGTGGTCCTGGGTCACCAGCCACGTCACTCGCGCATACCACGCAGTCCAACGAAACTGGGGCACCATCACGAGGGTTGCCACCTATGTGGGGTTGGGGGCATGCGTTGTCATGAGTGCTGGAGCCTGCATGGGCGCCGGAATTCTCCTGGCAGCTGCAAGTGCGACATCCTTCTCGCGTAGCGGCCAGGCCAGCTTCAACTGGGGAACATTCGGACGCGGCGCAGCTATCGCTGTTGCCGGCGGCGTCGCAGGGCGAGCGCTAAGCGGCGCATGGAGAAACAGCGCCTTCGCCAGCATCGGTCGACACGCCGCAAACGGAATTGCCAGGGTAGGCCGTTACGGTCAGATCGGCACCAACATGCTCGCTAACGCGTCACTTGCCATCATGGGCTACAGCGACGGCTGGCGAGTTCAGCGACGCCGATGACGATTGGATTAGAAATGCCGGTAACGATCCGGGCTAATTTGGGCTTGAGAGTTTTCATGGGCCTTATTATTGCCTTCCAGTTACTGATCAACACCGCTATTCTTCCCGCCTTCTCCACAGCACCATCCGCGTTCCTCTATGGCTCAATGTTCGGAGCGTTAGCGATACCGGCGTGGCTGGTGGCAACCTCGAAAATCAGCGCTGACCGTGACTCAGTTCAACTCATCAATATGTGGTCGACCAAGCGCATACCGATGGACACCGTCCGATGGATCGCAGTAGACAACGGCTTTGAGGTGGTGTTGAACTCGGGAAAGCGTGAGGGGTCAACGGCTGTTGCCCAATCGCTGATCGGCGCAATAGGGAAATACCCTAGTGCGCGGCGTGCGCGAACGCGTATCGAAGAGTCCCTGGGCCGTCAGTTCGACGATCCGTCACAATGGTGCCCGGATACAAGTACCGTCGAAACGCGGCCTCGAGTAGCTGCAATTGGGTGGGGCGCCGCCTACGCTCTCGGGGCGGGACTGTTAACCCTCCTGATATTCCTCGCTACCCACTCATGATCGCTCATCAAGTGGAATAAAGTGTCGAATGCCTGCACAAGTGCCGCCAGGTGTGCATCTGAAGGCATTTCGAGCGCAGGGGGCCGGACTGGGCATCTTGGCTTGCGGCGTGGATATACCTCCGACTTAGGCCCCACTCAATGCCCTCGTGCACGACTTATCGGTCATCATCGTTTAGTGACTGCACCTGACGGGGTCGACGAGCTCGATGACCTGCGTGCAGCAGCGGGACGGCGTAGGGCGGTCCGCCGGCGGGTTGCCGATGCGGTGGTCGACCATGGGACGACGTCGCGGCAGGCTCTCGAGCTGCGCGAGGTGCTGCGGGCGATCAACGCCGAGTGGGCCGAGTTGATCCGGCGGGCTGCGGCTGGCACCCACACGAAGGCCGATGTCGCCCGGGCCGCCGGTGTCGCGGCGCCCTCCCTGTACTACTGGCTCGACCGGCCCGGCGACGAGTCAGCGAAAGCTGGTCTGGACCGGCTGTAGGCGGAACAGGCACCCGTAGGTTGCGTCGTACTCGTCGACCTCGGCGGTGACGTCCAGCAGGGTCCCGGCGGTGATGGAGTTCGGTCCGTCGCCGGTGATGTTCAGGTCGTTGGTGGTGTTGACGTCGCGGAACTGGAAGGCCGGGCCGACCGTGCTGTTCGGTCCCTCGTCGCCGGGGGCGAGGAGGATGTCGTACCTGGTGCTGGCGCCGTCGTGGTTGGCGATGTTGGCCACGCTGGCAGGGAAGGCGATCGTGCGGCCCTGGTAGGTCTGCGCGAAGGTCGCGACCTGCGGACTGCAGTAGTCGGTCACGGCCAGGACGGCGGCGAGGTCGGAGTTGTTCTCGGCGGTCAGGACGGTCTCCTCCGAGGGGGCTGCGCTCGAGGTGGCCGGTGGTGCTGCGGGGGAGGTTGTCGTGGTGCTGGTGGAGGTGGTGCCTGCTGCCTGCTGTGCCGTGGTCTCCTCGTCGCCCCCGCCGCCGGCGAGGATGCTGACCGCCACGATGGCCCCGATCACGACGGCTGCCCCAGCCCCGATGAGGGCGTAGCGGCGGACGTCGATCCCACGCTTGGCCCGCCCGAGGGTGATCTCGGTACGAAGAAGACCTTCAGACTGGGACACGACCTCCCAGCCCTGGGCTTCCCAGTTCGCGATGGTCTTGGCCACGGTGCCCCGTACGGCCTGCACCGTCTTCGTCTCGTATCGGACCGCGCTGCGCCTGCTGTTCTCGTCCCCGCTCACGCCAGCACCCTGGCATCTGGGGGTCTTGGGGTCCTGACCGCCACGCGGATCACCAGCTCAAGGGGCTGGTGGTGCGACGCGCTCGGGGGCGGGCGGGGTCGGCTGTGTGCCCTAGTAGAACCGGGGCGCGGCCGGGGAGTTGTCCAGTGCGGCGTGAACGGTCCTCAGCGCGGGCCGGGCGAAGGGGTTGGGATCCACTACGGCCAGCTGGTAGGTCTCGGGCCTCAGGTCGACCTCGGCTGCCTCGTCCTCGGTGCGTTGTGCAGCTGACCGGGCGCGCAGGAAGCCCTGACGGCGGTGCGGCATGGGGTCGTGCACGGTGATCAGGCCGAACTCTTCCAGCTCGTGAACCGACTCGTAGGCCTCGGGGCTCAAGCCGTAGACGGCGGCTCGGGTGGTTCTGGGGATGCCGACGCCCGGGACGCCGGCGGGCACCGCGGTGATGGCGAGCATGTGGTGGATGACCATGAGCGTGGCGATCTCGGCGGGGGTGAGCACCAGATGCCAGCCCTGTCGGATGAACTCGCTGGGCAGCTCGAGGTAGTCATCGTGGTCGTTCGGGATCCGGTAGTGCGCTTCGGAGCCATCGTCGGAGAGCAGCTTGAACCCCTCGTAGCGGGCGCGCTGGTCGTTGGTGAGCTCCAGCAGCCGTGCGCGTTCGAGGTCGTCGAGGTCGCGGACCAGTCGGGCCCGGCGGGCGGCCAGGTTCGGGTGCCAGCGCCCGCAGATGGTGGCCCAGGAGGCCCGGCTGTCGATGGCCACCGCGTTTGCGCGGTTGTTGGAGACCCGGCGTCGACCCCGCCGGCGCGTGGGGTCGGCCTGGTGGGCGTAGACCATGCCGAGGAAGGTCGGCAGCGCCTTGGATCGATCGATGGTCATCCGGGTCATCGGGGGGCGGGTCTGACGATCGCGCTGGCGGCGCTCCTCCCTGGACATCCCGTCCAGGGATGGGCCTCCGAGCTCGGGAGGAAGGTCCCGGCGGTTCCGGAGTGCGACGAAGCCGTACCGGAGTTGCAGGGGCGGGAAGCTCGGCGTCTCGGTCTCCGTGCTGGCGGTCCTGAGTTCGGTGTCGTAGGCAGCGCAGGCACGGTTGATCGCCTGCTCGGCCGCCTCGAGCTTTTCGCGGCGCGCCTGCCGATCCGCCGCAGACCTCGTGCGTCGCTGCTCCCACCACTCGGCCTTCTCCAGCTGCGCCTTCGCGGCGGGGCTGACAGCGGACAAGTCGAACGCGATCTTGGCCATCTTGTAACGCACCTCCGGGTCACGTACTCCCGGCCGTCACACACTGTTCAGCGGGTAGCGGGGTCAGTATCAGCCGCGAGTGCATACCCAGCAAGCCGCGAGTACGTTAATGAGCGCCAGGTGGACCGGGGTGGTTGAGCCGCAGAACCTGGCCTCATGACCGCACCTCAGTTCCCCCACCTTCCCTCCGGCCGGCCGCCTGCCGCTCGCCCCTCGCGCCTCACACAGCTCCTGCTGCTGGTGGCCGCCGTGCTCATCGCCCTCTTCGGGGAGCCGGCCCCGAGCCTCGCCGCGGCGGTGATCGTGACCGCGCTGTCCGTCTCGAGCGAGGACGGCCGGCAGCTGGCCATCCAATGGCTCGCAGGCTGGCTCAACCGTGACCAGTCCTGACCGTCGGGGAGACGGTCGACGTCGCTGGGCAACCTGGTCGACGGGCGAGCTGCCGGTCCCGGCTGCCGGCTGCACGCAGCCGCGCCAGCGTGGTCCTCCCCCGTGATCCCCGCCCGCCTCCGGAACCACCCTTCGGCGGGTCGGGGATCCGATCGTGGCTACCGGATACCAACCGTTGTGCAGCACCGATCGTGGGTCCGCAGAGCGGACGGGATGCAGTCTAGGAAGCTGCCGGCGGGATCTGTCGGGCGCTGTGGTGCGCCGGCTGGAGTTCCGCCGCCGGTGACACGGGGCCGAGCTGTTGGTCCAGCCAGCCGGCGGCCCGGGGAAGCTCGACCAGTACCCCGCCGGCTACGTGCTCAAGCAGGCTCCACTCGTGGCTACCCAGCCGGCCCGACTGCGTCAGCACGAAGGTGGCTCCTTCACGCGGCGGCAGCTGCGCCGGGAGCAGCTCGAGGGCTTCGAGGGTGACCACCACGACCGGGGTGTGCACCCATCCGGCCAGGACGTCATCGACGTCGCTCCAGCGCACCTGAGGGACCACCGGAGCCCAGGCCCCGTGCAACCCGACGGGCTGCACGAGCCCAGACGGCCGGCGCCAGGTCCAGAGCGCTTGCGCGTATCCGGGCAGGTGCTGGGTCGCGGCCCTCTCGATCGAGCCCGTCAGGTGGTGCGCTGCGCTGCCGGACCAGCCGGGGGAGTCGGCCGTGTCGTGTTGGTAGGCGTGGACGGCCTTGATCACCTCGACCGCGGTCCACGGGGTCAGCACGGGCCGGAAGCTGTACTCCAGGAGCTGCACGGGTGCGCGGCCGCGGCCCCGGCTCACGCGCCATCGGGCCGCGGCCAGGTTCTCCTCGAGCAGCAGCTGGCCGGCCTCGCGAGGAGAGGCCGCTGTCGCGCGCGTCGAGCCGGCGGGGCTGAACGCGGCGGTGGTGGGGCTGATCAGCTGCCGGTACTGGATGGCGGCGGTCACCAGGAGGTCCAGGTGGTCGGCGCCGATCAACGGGGTGCGGTCCATGACGGTCACGTCCTGAGCGCGGCGTGCGGCTGGTCAGGCCGCGGTGGGTGGTGAGCCGACCATACGTCGATGCTGCGAATCGTCAAATGCCAGGCACAGAACCGCCGAGCCACCGGCACCCCATGCCGGTTGGCTCGGCGGTTTCTTCCTCCTGACCTGGGGTTTCTGTCGGTGGCAGCGCCTAGAATGGGACCTACCAACACGGGGCCTGACCAGCCCTCCGAGCACACGACGTGGAGTTCTGATGCCTGCTACTTCCTCCCCCGCGGCAACGATCGAGGGCGGCCACCGGTGAGCGCCTGGATCGTCAGCCGGGCGCACATCGACGTCCTGGTGCAGGGCTTGTGCGAGAGCGAGCACGTCACGCACCTGGGCCCCGACGAGGTGGGCCGGTCGCTGTGGCAGGAGTGCCTGCGCAGCGTGGCCTACCGCTACCCCGCGGACGGGGACGGGAACCGGCCGGGGCCGGTGGACTTCCGGGACGACGACGTCGAGACGTACACCTACCGGCGCCCGTCGGTGCGGATCTCGTTGACAGGACTGCACCACGCGATCGCCTGCTACGCCTACCAGTCCTGCGAGCACCAGGGCTGGCAGAACAGCGACGCGGAGCGGTGGACCAGCGGTCTGCGCGCGGTCCTGGCCAAGCACCCCGAGGTCTGCACCGACCCGCCCTCCGGAGAGCACCCGTGGGGCTACGAGGAGACCGACGTGCACCAGGCGTCGGTCCCGGTCGGCTGAGCAGGTCGAGGTGAGCACTCGCTACGAGTTCATCCGGGCGCGCGGGGCGGCGGTGGGGATGTGGACGGCGGCCGACGCCGCCGAGCAGACCGGGGAGCGCCTGGCGTCCGAGGACGTGGCGTTGACCCTCGCTGGAGATGAGGTCACGGTGCTGGTCGGCACCCACGACGAGCTGCGGGCGCTGCTCGCGCGGATCACCGAGGCCGTGGTCGTCGACGTCGAACGGTTGGCCGTGGAGATGCGCGCGCGGGGCGAGCAGGCGCCGGGGGATCTGCGCACCCTTCCTCCCGGCGAGGGGGGCCAGCACCTGACCTGCCCTGACTGCGGGAACGAGCTCGACGTGAGCCTCACGGAGATCGACTACCGGCGTGGGGCGAGGTGGAACCACGACGGGACCGTGAACATCCGCAAGTCCAACGAGGTCGAGACCATCGACGTCGATCTGTCCTGTCCCAAGGGGCACGGGTCGTTCGAGATGCCAGACGTAGCGGACTACGAGTAGGACCGGAGCCCGGCCCCGACGTCCTCCCGAGCAGGGGGCGCTCGGGGCCGGCTCCCCGGCACCCCATGCCGGCTGCAACGGTGCCGACCGCCCTCGGATTGTCGCCGTAGCTGCCTAAGGTGATGTCACCAACCCGGGCCTGACCAGCCCACCGTCACCGAGGAGATCTCGACATGTCCGAGCACCGTCGCTTCATCGCGCCCGCTCCCGCCGACCCCGGCACCACCCTCCCCGAGCTGGAGCAGCTGCGCGAGGCCCGCGCGTGGCTGATTGCGGCCCAGATGGGCGTGGTGTCCCACGTCCTGGTCGACCACCTGGCCGACGTCGGGCCGCTGGCTGCCCAGCGTGAGCTGATGGCCGGCCAGGCCCCCCACGAGGTCGCCGCGCTGATGCACGGCCAGGCCGACGCCGGCCAGCCCCTGATGGCCGGGGAGCGCACGGGGGCACGGCTGGTGATCCCCGAGGACGAGGAGTGGCCGGCCGCTCTGCGCAGCACCGGGCTTCTGGCTCCTCTGGGCCTGTGGGTGCGGGGGCCGGCTCGCCTGGACGACGTCCTGCAGCGCGCCGTGACCGTCATCGGAGCGCGGGCCAGCACCGCCTACGGCGAGCACGTGGCCGGCGATCTCGGCGCCGGCCTGACCGACCGCGGGTGGACGGTGGTCAGCGGGGGAGGGCTGGGCATCGACGCCGCCGCGCACCGCGGCGCGCTGACCGGCAGCCCGGGCACCACCGTCATGGTCGCTCGAGGTGGGCTCGACCGTCCCTACCCGCACTCCAACGCCGACCTGTTCGGGCACATCGTCGACCGCGGCGGTCTGCTGGTGTCCGAGTTCGGCCCGGGGGCCGCGCCGACGGCCTGGCGATCGCTGCGCGGCTCTCAGCTGCTGGCCATGCTCTCGGCGGCCGTGGTCGTCGTCGAGGCCCTGGTCCGATCCGGGACGCGGCCGACGGTCACGGCGGCCCTGGAGATCCCGCGGCCTGTCTTCGCTGTTCCTGGCCCGGTCACCTCGGCGTTCTCCGTCGGGTGCCACCAGCTGATCAGCAGCGGAGAGGCGCGCCTGGTGACCGGCTCTGCCGACTTGCTGGCCAACCTCGACGACCAGCTCGAATGAGGCGCCGCCCGGGCCCGGGCGCCAACCCCGGGCCCGGCCGCACGCTGGGGGGTTGTCGGTGGCGGCATCTAGCGTCAGCAACACCGCAGGGTCTGACCAGCCAACAAGAGAGGACAACGGCCATGGGAGACGCCGATACGAGCGAGCGGTGTCCCCGCTGCCGGCAGCCCCTCACCGGCGCAGCATGGGGCTCTGACCGAGCATGCCTGGAGTGCTGGGAGAGCCACTACCTGCTGCCCGAGACCGCCGAGGACCGCGCCGACGCCTGGCGTGATGAGGCAAACGACCAGATCGCCGGAGCCTGGTCGTGAACCCCCTCGACCGATTCGCCGTCGACCTCAAGTACGTCGACCTGGACGAGCGCCGCCTGCAGCAGGTGTGGGTGGGCGCCCACGCCACCTCGGCCGGCACGCCATGCCCCAACACCGGGCCCCTCCTGCTCGAGCTGCCCGGCCCGATCTGCGACCTGTGCGGCCACCAGCTGACCCAGGAGAACCAGCCGCTCACCGAGGTCTACCCCCTGACCTCAGCCGACCCAGCCCACGACCTCGGGACCACGACCCCGTTCCCCAGCCGCTGAACTGCCGGTACTGGGCCGAGCTGGTCATCACCGAGCGCCTGGTCGACGTCTGGGGACGCTCAGCCCTGCACGTCGGCATCGGTCGACCAACCGGTGTGCGTTCGGTCCTGCACGGCGGCTCCTGGCCCCTCGAGCAGCCCGTGCGAGTCCGAGAAGCGTGGCTCGGTCCCAGCTACGCCGCAGCGGCCGCAGCGGCCGAACAGGTCGCCACCTACGGAGCCTCCTGGAAGAGCTGGGGCGTGACCGAGCCGGCCTACGGCCAGCGACACCCGGCCAGCGTGCGCCGGTGGCTGCTCGAGCAGTGGCGCAGGCACGCCACCGACCGTGAACGCGCTACCGAACCGGCGACCTGGCCAGAGCCGGGGCCGGCCGGCCTCCGCGCGGAGCCAGACGACGACCGCTACTGGCAGGACCACGACGGCTGGCAGGCCGTCCCGCTCGCCGACCGAGCCGTCATGCACTGCGTGCACTGCGCCGGCGCGCTGACCTACGGCTACGACGGCCCCGGCACTGGGTGGGTGCACCAGCAGACCCACCACAACGCGTGCCCACCGCAGAGCACCAGCGGTGCAGCTCGCGAGGTACTCCCAGCATGACGCCCGGCACGGTCCAGACCACGCCCAGCGTGCACCTCGAGGCCGCCGACTCGACGACCGTGCGCGCGGTCGTCTTCGAGGGCAGCTGACAGCACCGGCAAGAGGTGCCCGGCACCCCATGCCGGTGGCACCAGGGGCCTGGGCTTGCCGAAGTGTCGGGGGGTGGCCCTACGTTCTGATCACCAACCGCCACGGGGCCTGACCAGCCCCACGGAACGCCGGAGAACAGCCATGCCCTCTGCCCCCTCGCCCGCCGCACCGGTGAGCGTCCTCATCGTGACCGTCGATGGCCAGGCCACCCCGGCCACGTGGGCGCCCAGCGCCGCTGACGGCCTTCTGGTGCCCCTGCAGCAGGTGGTCGGGGGTGACGTCGACGTGGTGCAGCTGCACCCCCTGCTGAGCATGTGGGTCCACGGCGAGGGGCTGTTCTCGCTCCCGT
Organism: Klenkia sp. PcliD-1-E; assembly: GCF_024124375.1. Classification (GTDB taxonomy): domain Bacteria; phylum Actinomycetota; class Actinomycetes; order Mycobacteriales; family Geodermatophilaceae; genus Klenkia. Next base: position 1,650 of record NZ_JAMXRZ010000023.1, on the reverse strand, counting down.
TCAACCCGCTGGCCTCCCTGGTGGCCGCCGGGATGGGGTTCAAGGCGCAGCCGTACTGCGGCACGGCGGTCTTCACCGGCGGCGTCGACGAGGACGGCGCTGACCTGACGCTGTCCCGGAAGCTGGCCGGCACGATCGTCGAGATGGGCGAGGAGCTGCGGGCCGCCCCCGAGATGCTGGCCGGCTACGTGCGCGCAGCAGAGCCGTTCCTCGCCCACTACCGCTGACCTGCCACCCTGCAGCTTGGTAACAAACCAATAACGGTTGCGTCTTTTCGCCCCTGGATTATTGGTCTGCAATGCCCCAAAATTTGGGTAGCTACCGACCACCCGAGGCCTAACCAGCCCCGCGAATCCGGATCGCCGGCCACGGCACCGGGAAGGATCAAAAATGCTCACGCCAGCCACCCGCATAACCAGCACACGCGAATTGCTCGGCGCCGTGCCGACCCTGATCGGGTTTCGGCCCACGCAATCGCTGGTGTTGCTCGGCTTCATGCAATCCACCTCGCGTCTAGGCCCGACCCTCCGGGTCGACCTGCCGGCCAGCCAGGACGTGGTCACCGAACTCGCCACACGCCTCCGGCACTACGAAGTCGGGTCCGTCGTGGCAATCGTCTACAGCGATGACGTCGACACGGATGCAGAACCGTCGGCCCTGGCCGCCGCCATCGCCCGCACCTTCATCACCGTGGGGCTCACCGTGCTCGACGTCTGGCACGTGGGCCCGACCCTCTTCCGCTGCCTCACCCCTGCCGGTGACCGGCAGCCGGGTACCGCCGGACTCGTCGACGATCTCGACCACGACCCCCTCGTCACCGAGATGGTCGGACGCGGCACCCCACTGGCCACCGGCACCCGGGAGGACGTCCTGACGTGCCTCACTCCTCAGCCCGCCGCCGAGCGAGCCACCCGAGCCCGTGCGGTGCGCATGGCCGCGCAGGACCTGGCCGACCACACGGTCACCCTGAGCCAGGCCTTCCAGGCCTGGAAAGCTGAAACGGCCCCGGCAGCGACCGGGACCTCCGCGCCAGCACCCTCCGAGGAGACCGTGGGTCTGCTGCTGGCCGCGCTGGCCGTTGACGTGTTCCGGGACGCCGTCCTGATGGACATCCTCAGCCACGGCGACCCCCGAGCCAGCGAGCTACTGACCGCCGAGAGCACCACCGCCCACCTGCACGCCGTCCTCGACGGGGTGTTCTCCGACCCCGCTGCACGCCCGGACCCCGAGGCAACCAGCCCGCGCCGGCGACTGCTCGAGCACCTCGCCCAGCTGGCCCCCGACCAGGTGCGGGCACACCCCCTGGCCGTGCTGGCCCTCACCACGTGGTGGCACAACGAACTCATGATGGCGGCCACGGCAGCCAGGGACGCGCTCACCGTAGATCCGGCCTGCAGGTTGGCGGTCCTGATATCGACCGCCATTGACGCCGCGTGTTTGCCGGCGTGGGTGAAAGCTTCCGTGAGAAAGCGGCATGCGTAGGTAGTTCACCCCTGCGCAGCGGGGGTGATTATGCCGCTTGCAAAAGCGGCCAAGCCCCCTGCCGTCGAATCGAAAGGCGCAGCCTTTCGATTATTTCCGCAATGCAATTCGGCTTGCCGAATTGCCCGTCAGTGCGGGGCGCGCAGCGCCCCGCACCAGCGCCGCAGG